>DATCXZ010000394.1:0-7836 GCA_036570545.1 Kiloniellaceae bacterium | reverse complement strand
GCTGCGCGGCCAGCCCGGCCAGATCGCCGTCGCCGCCTGGCTGCGCGACCTGCTCGCCGACAGCGCGATCCGCCGCTCGCACGTCGACTGCGACCGCGTGCAGGACCCCTACTCGCTGCGCTGCCAGCCGCAGGTGATGGGCGCGGCGCTCGACGTGTTCCGCATGGCCGCCGGCACGCTGGTGCGCGAGGCCAACGCGGTTTCCGACAACCCGCTGGTTTTCCCCGATACCGGCGAGGTGCTGTCGGGCGGCAACTTCCATGCCGAGCCGGTCGCCTTCGCCGCCGACATGACGGCGATGGCGCTGGCCGAGGTCGGCGCCCTCGCCGAGCGGCGCGTCGCGCTGCTGACCGATGCGACCATGAGCACCCTGCCGCCCTTCCTGGTGGCGGAGCCGGGGCTCAACTCGGGCTTCATGATCGCCCACGTGACGGCGGCCGCCCTGGCCGCCGAGAACAAGCTGCTGAGCCACCCGGCCAGCGTCGACAGCCTGCCGACCTCGGCCAACCAGGAGGACCACGTCTCCATGGCGACGCACGGCGCGCGGCGGCTGTCGGACATGGTGGAGAACACCGCCCACATCGTGGCGATCGAGCTGCTGGCGGCCGCGCAGGGCATCGACCTGCGCCGCCCGCTGACGACCTCGCCCCGCCTGCGGCAGGCGCAGGCGGCGATCCGCGAGCGCGCCGCCTTCCTCGACAACGACCGCGTGCTGTCGGGCGACATCGCCGCCCTCGCCGGACTGGTGCTGGACGGCGGCTTCTCGGCGGCCCTGGCAGCGCCTCGCGGCCCGGCGGACTGGCTGGCGGGCGACCTGTGAGCAGGCGCGGCAGGACGGCCCTGGACGGCTGCTTCGCGCCTGCACGAGCGCGGCTTCATCGAGCGGCTGGCCGATCCGACCGACCGGCGCCGCATGGTGCTGAGCCTCTCGCCGCTCGGCCAGGAGACCGTGGCCGGGCTGCTGCGGGACGCCCATCGCATCGGCGGCAACATCCTGGCACCGCTCAGCCGCGAGGAGCAGATCACGTTCCTCGGCCTCCTCAAGCGGCTGGTGTGAGGCGCCGCTCGCTTTGAGGTCGCCACCCCGACAAGCGAGCGCGATCCGGGGGGATGGTCAGGGTAAGGCGAGAGCGATGCGTGAACGCGGTGGCCTCAATGCAGCGGGCCTGCCGGCGGGGCCTCGACGAGGTCGGGCGGCAGCACCAGCGAGGCCACCGTGCCGCGGCCGACCGCCGAGCGGATATCGAGGCGGCCGCCGATCGCCTTGGCGGTTCGCCGGCTGAGCGCCAGGCCGAAGCCGGTGCGCGCCTTATCGGCGACGTAGGGATCGCCGCCGAAGCGGCCGCCGCCGTTGATGGCCGCCAGCTTCTCCTTCGGGATGCCCGGCCCGTCGTCCTTCACCTGAATGGCCAGCGCCCTGTCCTTGCGCCAGGCCAGCCGCACCTCGATGTGGCCGCCGCGCGCGGTGTGCCTGGCGGCGTTGCTGAGGAGGTTCATCAGGATCTGCTTCACCAGCAGCCGGTCGGCGCGCAGCTTCGGCATCGAGGGATAGGGCGGCACGGTCATCTCGAGGCCGCGCAGGCGCGCGATCGGCTCCACCACGCGCCGGCAGGTCTCGAGGCACTCGCTGAGATCCGCCAGCGCCTCGCTGTCCGGCTCGCGACTGTGCGCCTCCGCCCAGGTGAGATTCAGGACCCGGTCGACCAGCTGCAGGAGAATGTCGCCGCTGGCGTGAATGTCCTCGACGTAGTCGCGGTACTTGCCGCCCAGCGGGCCGAACGGCTCCCGCTGCATGAAGTCGCTCATCCCGAGAATGGCGTTCAGCGGCGTTCGCAGGTCATGGCTCACCTGCGCCAGCATGTGGTCGCGGATGCTGTTGATGTCGTGAAGCTGGGCCAGCGCGGCGCGCAGGCGGATCTGCGAATGGCGCCGGACCATGCATTCCTGAGTAAGCTGGATGACCAAGCGCATCAGCTCGCCGAAGCGCTTCGAGGAGTCCTCTTCATCGGACACGCGCAGCATGGCCGCGGACCCGTCGCTGAGCGAGCAGCGCCAGCCCTCGCAGCGCAGGTCCAGCGCGGCACGGCCCGCGGGAAAGAACGACAGTCGCAGCGGCACCGGAACGCTGTGGGAAAGACAGTAGTGCAGCAGCTCCTCGAACTCCGCCGCCGACAGGCCGGCGAGCTCGCGCAGGGTCACCTCGGGCTGGTCCCCGCGCGCCAGGCCCAACAGGTCCGCCGCCGGCGCGTTCACCGCATCGACCCGCCCCGATCCCATCACCACCAGCAAGGGCTCCGGGAAGGCGTCGAGACAATCGGGCGGCAGGTTGGATCTCATGGCGCCGGCTGGCCTCCTCCCCGCGGCGGGCTGCGCCGGGCGTGGGTGGCTTGGGCAGTTCACTACCTATGGGAAGCTTGGGCAGCTCACTGCCTGTGGGAAGGATGTCGCGATTCAACGTCCAGATGCAAGATTTTAGTTCTTCTACCTATGAATGTATTGGGCGAGCGTTCGAGCGGCTGCTCTGGACCCTCGGCTCGGGGGCCGAGGGTGACGCTATGAGTTGTTGGGAGAATTGTTGGGAGAGTTGTTGGCGCGGATCTGCGCGAAAGCGGCAGGAAGGTCAGGAGACCGTCCAGGTATGGCCCTTGTGCAGCAGCTCGGCGAGGCTTGCCGGCCGCGCCCCGGCGGCCGCAGCCACCTCGTCCGCCACGCGGCGCTCGTAGCTCGGCGCCGGATCGCAATCCGGATCACAATAGAGCACGCCGAGAGCCACCGGCATCTGCGGCGGCTGCAGGGCCGCCAGCAGGCCGGCCAGGGCGCGGTCGGTCTCGTCGTGCACGAGGATGTCGCCCTCGGTAATGCCGCCCTCGCCCAGGGTGACGGCTTCCAGCGCGATCTTGCCGCCCTTAGCGGTTCGGGGGGCCAGGCGCAGGCCCCTGGTGCCGTCCCTGCCGAAGAGCATCGGCTTGCCGTGCTCCAGCACGACCTGGCGGTCGGCGGCGACGCTGCGCCCGGTGAAGCCCTCGAAGATGCCGTCGTTGTACACGATGCAGTTCTGGAAGATCTCGACCAGCGAGGTGCCGCGATGCTCACGCGCGCGCTTCAGCACTTCCGGCAGGTGCTTCTGCTGGGTGTCGACCGCGCGCGCGAAGAAGCGCGCGCCGGCGCCCAGCGCGAGGCTGCCGGCGGAGAGCGGCGTGTCGAGCGAGCCGCCCGGCGTCGAGGGCGAGCGGGTGCCGACGCGCGACGTCGGCGAGTACTGGCCCTTGGTGAGGCCGTAGATCTCGTTGTTGAACAGCAGGAGCTGCAGGTCGACGTTGCGGCGCAGGACGTGCAGCAGGTGATTGCCGCCGATCGACAGCGCGTCGCCGTCGCCCGACACCACCCAGACGTCGAGCGCCGGGTTGGTCAGCTTCACGCCGGTCGCGAAAGCCGGCGCGCGGCCGTGGATGGTGTGAAAGCCGTAGGTCGACAGGTAGTAGGGAAAGCGCGCGGCGCAGCCGATGCCGGAGATGAACACCGTCTTCGCGGTGTCGGCGCCGAGCTCGGCCAGGGTCTTCTGCACCGCCTTCAGGATCGCGTAGTCGCCGCAGCCGGGGCACCAGCGCACCTCCTGGTCGGAGGCGTAGTCTTTAGCGGCCTTCACGGTGGCGTTCATCTCAAGCCTCCAGGCGGGCGCGCGCCGCCGCCTCGATCTCGGCAATCTTGAACGGCTTGCCGGTGACCTTGCCGAGGCTCTCGGCCGGCACCAGGTACTCGCTGCGCAGCAGGGTGACGAGCTGCCCGCCGTTCATCTCCGGCACCAGGATCTTCTCGAAGCCGGCCAGCAGCGCGCCGAGGTTCGCCGGCAGCGGCCAGATGTGGCGCAGGTGCAGGTGGGCCACCGCCTGGCCCTGCTTGCGCAGATTGTCGACGGCGCGGCTGATCGGCCCGTAGGTCGAGCCCCAGCCGACCACCGCCAGGCGGTCGCCCGCCCCGCCGGCCTCGAAGCCCTGCGGCGGCACGTCCCTGGCAACGCCCAGCACCTTGTCGCGGCGCAGCTCGGTCATCTTCTGGTGGTTGGCCGGATCGTAGGAGATGTTGCCGCTGTCGCTCGCCTTCTCGATGCCGCCGATGCGGTGCTCGAGCCCCGCCGTGCCCGGCACCGCCCAGGCGCGCGCCAGCGTCGCCGGGTCGCGCTTGAACGGCTGGAAGCCTTCCGGATCGGTCTCGAAGCGGACCGGGAAGCGCGGCAGGCTGTCGACATCCGGCAGCAGCCAGGGCTCGGCGGCGTTGGCGATGTAGCCGTCGCTGAGCAGGATCACCGGCGTCATGAACTTCGTGGCGATGCGCACCGCCTCGATGGCGACCTCGAAGCAGTCGGCCGGCGAGCGCGCCGCCAGCACCACCACCGGGCTGTCGCCATTGCGCCCGAACACCGCCTGATGAAGGTCGGACTGCTCGGTCTTGGTCGGCATGCCGGTCGAGGGGCCGGCGCGCTGCGAGTTCACCACCACCAGCGGCAGCTCGGCGGCGATGGCGAGGCCGACCGCCTCCATCTTCAGGGCGACGCCGGGTCCGGAGCTGGAGGTGACGCCGATGCCGCCGGCATAGGAGGCGCCGATGGCGGCGCAGACCGCGGCGATCTCGTCCTCGGCCTGGAAGGTCACCACGCCGTGGTCCTTGAGGCCGGCCAGGGCGTGCAGCAGCGAGGAGGCCGGCGTGATCGGATAGGAGCAGAACACCAGCTTCAGCCCGGCGCCCTGGGCGCCGGCGACCAGGCCCCAGGACAGCGCCTCGGCGCCGGTCACGTTGCGGTAGAGGCCCGGCGCGATCTCGGCCGGCGGCACGGTGTAGGCGGCGACATCGGCGCCTAGCTCGGCGGTCTCGCCGAAGGCATGGCCGGCGTTCAGCGCCGCGATGTTGGCGGCGGCGATCTCCGGACGGTCGCGGAACTTGCCGTTCAGCCAGTCGACCGTCGCCTGCCGCCTGCGTCCGAACATCCAGTAGACGAGGCCCAGCGCCCAGAGGTTCTTGCAGCGCAGAGCCTCCTTCTTGGTCAGGCCGGCGTCCTTCAGCGCGTCCTGGGTCATCTGCGACATGTCGACCTCGATGACGCGGCAGCCTTCGAGGCTGCCGTCGGTCCGCGGGTCGCTGCCGTAGCCGGCCTTGGCGAGGTTGCGCGCGCTGAAGGCGCCGGAGTCGAGGATCAGCAGGCCGTGCGGCTTCACGTCGGCCAGGTTCACCTTCAGCGCCGCCGGGTTCATCGCCACCAGCACGTCGAGCTCGTCGCCGGCGGTCATGATGACGCGGGCGCCGAAATTGATCTGGAAGGCGGACACCCCGAAGGTGGTGCCGACCGGCGCGCGGATCTCCGCCGGGAAGTCGGGGAAGGTCGCCAGGTCATTGCCCGCCAGCGCGGTGGCCAGCGTGAACTGGCTGCCGGTGAGCTGCATGCCGTCGCCGGAGTCTCCGGCAAAGCGGACCACGGCCGATTCGATCACCTCACGGCCGGAGGGGTCGGACGCGAGGGCGGTCGAACCTTCCATACCTCGAGCACCTTTCGCTGACGCTGGGCGAAACCGGCCTTCGGCCCGCCGCAGGAACCAATTCAGGGAAATCGTGTCTCTGCCCGCGACTATGGCGCTCCCGCCACGGCTTGCCAATGCGCCAGGCCGATTTTAGCGGAAGCCACGGTGAAATCTTCAACCCACAAAGTAAGTAGGTGTATTGCCGGCGCGGCCAGGGGGCTACACACCAGCGCAGCCGGCCACGTCAGTTGGCCCCCCGGCCTGCCTTCTACAGCATTCACATTTCTTTTCGCCGCCTTCCCCACTCTGTCACCCCGGCCAAGCGAGCGGCAGCGAGCGCGAGCCGGGGTCCATAGGAGCCGCCAAGCGCCTGGCCTAACCATGGGTCCCGGCTCGCGCTCCCTGCGGTCGCTTGGCCGGGATGACGACTTGAGTGGAGCGGGCGGAGGAATGGGTTGCCGGGACAAGCCCGGCAACGACAGTGGCGGAGCGTTAACCGGACCGGAACCGTTGCGGGTGCAGGCTGGGGGGCGTGGCCGTGGCGGGGGTGTCGCAAGCAGTCAGAAAACGACCCTTCCGGGACCGCTGCCGACACCGGAAAGTGTGGCGCAAATGCTTGAGTTTCAGGGGCTTTCGGCTTTGTCGCGATTCAGACACGATCCGTCGCCGCAGGTGAAGCCGCCGGAGCCCCGCTCAAGAGAAATGATCACCGGGGACCCTTGCCGCCCGGCGACCCAGAAACCGATTGGGGAACAGCTTAGAAGGCCGGGCCGTTCTTGCCGTGAGGAAAGATGATGGCGGAAGACGACGATCTCGATCTCAACAGCCTTGACGACGACGAACTCGTCAAGCAGATGCACGACGACCTTTACGACGGCCTCAAGGAAGAGATCGAGGAAGGCGTCCACATCCTGCTCGATCGCGGCTGGACGCCCTACAGGGTGCTCACCGAGGCGCTGGTCGAGGGCATGCGCATCGTCGGCATCGACTTCCGCGACGGCATCCTCTTCGTGCCCGAGGTGCTGCTGGCCGCCAACGCCATGAAGGGCGGCATGTACATCCTGCGCCCGCTGCTGGCGGAGACCGGGGCGCCGAAGCTCGGCACCATGGTGATCGGCACCGTGAAGGGCGACATCCACGACATCGGCAAGAACCTCGTCTCGATGATGATGGAAGGCGCCGGCTTCGAAGTCATCGACCTCGGCATCAACAACGCGGTCGAGAAGTATCTGGACGCCCTCGAGGAGCACAAGCCCGACATCCTGGGCATGTCGGCCCTGCTCACCACCACCATGCCCTACATGAAGGTGGTGATCGAGACCATGAAGGAGCGCGGCATCCGCGACGACTACGTGGTGCTGGTCGGCGGCGCGCCGCTGAACGAGGCCTTCGCCGAAGCGGTCGGCGCCGACGCCTATTGCCGCGACGCGGCGGTGGCGGTGGAGACCGCCACGGAGTTCATGAAGCGTCGGCACAACCAGAAGGGCGCCGCCTAGGGCGCCGGCGAACGGCAGGAGCAGCGAAGCCATGGCGGTGCTGGCGAAAGCCGTCGGTGCGTGCCCTTCGGGCGCAGCCGAGCGCACGCTGCTCATCGCCTGCGGCGCGCTGGCGCGCGAGATCGTCGAGCTGATCCGCCTGAACGACTGGCAGCACCTGACGGTGAGCTGCCTGCCGGCGTCCTGGCACAACACCCCGGCGAAGATCCCCGAAGGCGTGCGCGGGCGCATCCGCGACGCGCGCGGCAAGTTCGACCGCATCTTCGTGCTCTACGGCGACTGCGGCACCGGCGGCCTGCTCGACCAGGTGCTGGCCGAGGAAGGCGTCGAGCGCATCGACGGCCCGCACTGCTACAGCTTCTTCGCCGGCGCCGAGACCTTCGACGCGCTGGCCGAGGCGGAGGTCGGCACCTTCTACCTGACCGACTACCTGGTGCGCCACTTCGAGCGGCTGATCATCCAGGGGCTCGGCCTTGACCGCCATCCCGACCTGCTGTCGCTCTACTTCGGCAACTACAAGAAGCTGGTCTACCTGGCGCAGACCGAGGATGCCGCGCTCGACGCCGGCGCCGCCGCCGCCGCCGCGCGCCTCGGCCTCGCCTACGAGCGGCATTTCACCGGCTACGGCGGCCTCGGCGACTTCATCGCCGGCCACGCCGGAAAGGCAGCGGCGTGGCCCAGGTAATCGTCGTCTACTGGCGCGACATCCCGGCCCAGGTGATCGCCAAGGCCGGGCGCAAGACCGCCAAGGTGCAGCTCAGCGAGCGCTTCGAGAAGGCGATCGACCGCGCCGCCATGCGCGCCAAGCTGACCGGCACCGATGCCTACCT
>DATCXZ010000393.1:0-15657 GCA_036570545.1 Kiloniellaceae bacterium | reverse complement strand
CGAGGGCCCCCGCGACGTCGGCGCGCTCATCGGCAGCGTGAAGAGCCGCGGGTCGGACCGCGACCCGGCGGTGCTGCCGCCGCTGGAGGAGGTCACGGTGCCGCAGCTCCCGCCGGCGACCTACGACCGCAACGACTACGCGCGCATCCAGCTTCTGCTCGAGGAAGCCGGCCACAGCCCCGGCCCCGTCGACGGGCAGTGGGGGCCGCGCACGCAGCGCGCCCTGGCCGCCTTCCAGAACGACCAGGGACTGCGGCCGAGCGGCAAGCCGGATGCGGCAACGCTGGACGCCCTCGGCTTCTACTGATACCGGACAAGCTGTGCGATCTCGATCCGCCGGCCGCGCCCGCGGAGGCGGACAACGCGATAGGGAGACAGCGATGATCCGCGGATACGTGAACCGGGGCGACCGCCTGCAGGCGGTGGAGACTGCGCTGGACCGCGACGATGCCTTCGTGTGGATCGATCTCATAAGCCCTACGCAGGACGAGGAGGCCGAGATCGAGGCGCGGCTCGGCATCGACCTGCCGTCGCGCGAGGACATGGAGGAGATCGAGATCTCCTCTCGCCTCTATCAGGACGCCGGCGCGGTGTTCATGACCGCCAACCTGCCGGCGCAGACCGACGAGGACCACCCGGTGATGGCGCCGGTCACCTTCATCCTGGCCGGCCCGCGTCTCGTCACCGTGCGCTTCCATGAGCCGCGCGCCTTCGTCACCTTCCCGCTCAGGGCATCGCGCGTGAACCTCGGCTGCGGAACCGGCGAGGCGGTGCTGGTCGCGCTGCTGGAGGCCATCATCGACCGCCTCGCCGACGTGCTGGAGCGCACCGGGCGGGAGATCGACGCCTGCTCCCACAGCGTGTTCCGCCGCACCGACGGTCGGCCCACGGTGAGCCGCGACTTCCAGGGAATGCTGGAGGAACTGGGCCGCAAGGGCGACCTCACCTCCAACATTCGCGACAGCCTCGTCACCCTGGAGCGCCTGATCGGCTACCTCGGGCATGTGACATTGCAGCGCAAGAGCGATTCCGAAATCCGCGCCCGGATGAAGACCCTGGGGCGCGACGCCCGCTCGCTGAACGACTACGTGAGCTTCCTCTCCCAGAAGATCACCTTCCTGCTCGACGCAACCCTCGGCATGGTGACCATCGAGCAGAATGCCATCATCAAGATCTTCTCGGTCGCCGCCGTCGCCTTCCTGCCGCCGACCCTCATCGCCTCGATTTACGGCATGAACTTCCAATACATGCCGGAGCTGTCCTGGCCCTATGGCTATCCTCTGGCGATCGGTCTCATGGTGATCTCGGCGGTGCTGCCCTATCTCTATTTCAAGCGGCGCGGCTGGCTCTAGATCGGATCGTTGTGAATCCGATCTACTTCAAAAGGGTAGAGCAGAGTCACAGGGCCGGTGGATCGCCTCCGGCGATTCCATCCGACCCTGATCTGCTCTAGACACCTAGCGGTTCTGCTCGTAGATCGGCATGACTTCGGGCAGGGCGGCCTGAATCGCCTCGATGCGATTGCCCGGGTTGGGATGGGTGGAGAGGAATTCGGGCGGCTGCCCGCTGCCGGCGGTGGCCGCCTCCATGTTCTGCCAGAGCTGGATCGCCGCCTGCGGGTCGTAGCCGGCGCGCGCCATATATTCGAGGCCGATGCGGTCGGCCTCCGCCTCGGCCGAGCGCGAGAACGAGAGCTGGCCCACGCCGGTCGCCATCTGCACCAGCGCGCCGACCGCGCCCTCGCCGAGGCCGGCCGTGCCGAGCGCGGTCTGGATAGCGGCGCTCTGCGACATCTGCTCGGACGGGTGGCGCGCCACCACGTGCCCCACCTCGTGGCCCAGCACGGCGGCAAGCTGGTCGTCGCTTTCGGCCACCTGCAGCATGCCGCTGTTGACGCCGATCTTGCCGCCCGGCAGGGCAAAGGCGTTGGGCGTCGGCTCCTCGAAGAGCTGGAACTCCCAGTCGATGCCCTCCGCCCCGCTCGCCGCGGCGACCCGCTCGCCGATCTGCTGCACGCGCGCCCGCGCCGCCTTGTCGCTGGACACCTTCATCTCGCTGTTGATCTGCTGCCAGGCCTCGGCGCCGAGCTGGTTGGCCTGCCCCTCGTCAATGAGTATGAGCTGGTTGCGGCCGGTGACCGGCGCCTGGGTGCAGCCAGCGGCCATGCCGGCCGTCATCAGAAAGACGCCCAGGCAGCTTGCGAAGCGTGACATGGTTCGTTTTCCTCGTCGCGATGCGGATCGGGGGCCCAGGACATCCCACCTGCGCCCCACCTGCGGAACGGCAGGAGATCACGGAAGTTCCCGCGCTGGGATGCCATTCCTGTGCTCAGCGGTCAGCGGCGGAACCTCGTGGAAACCCCGGCCGTTGGTATTCCGGCTGCACCGCAGTGGCAGACCAGGGGCGGCAGACCAGGGATCCTCCTACAGATCATCGGGAAAGGAAACGGCATGCTGGGCTGGGCCATCTTCTTCTTCCTGCTCGCCATCGTGGCAGCCTTCTTCGGCTTCGGTGGTGTCGCCGCCATTGCCGTCGACGCCGCGAAGATCCTCTTCGTCGTCTTCGTCATCCTCTTCGTGCTGACCTTGGTGGTGCACCTGGTGCGCGGCCGCGGCCCCCCGCCGCCCTGAGTTGGGCGCTCAGGTGGGCACTCTCCCGGCAATCCCGCCGCGCCAATTGCCGGCTCTACTGTATCTCGACCTTCATCTGGGCAATGAGGTGCTCGCGACGGCTGAGGGCATCGAGTGCCGCCGGGCCCATCTCGCGGGCGACGAGGTTCAGCAGCGCCTCGCAGAACACGATATAGGCGCCCATCGAATTGCTGAAGTAGCTGCTCGCATGCGGAATGAAGAAGGCGTGGCGCGACGGCGGCACCAGTGGCGAGGTCGGCGTGTCGGTGACCGCGATCACGTGAAGCCGGCGCTCGGCGGCAATCGAAGCGATCTCGGCCACGCTGCGCGTGTAGGGCGCGCAGCTTGCCACCACCACGACGTCGTCTGGCTCCAACTGCGCCAGCGCCTCGGCAGCGCCGAGCTGTGCCGCATCGAGCAGCGCCACGTCGCCCCTCAGCATGCCGAGACCGTAGGCGAGGAAGCTGGCGAAGGCGTGGTTCTGACGCACGCCGTGCATGCGGACCCGGCGGGCGCTCGCCAAAGCGCGGGCGACCTCGGTCGCCACACGCAGATTCAGGCCCGCCATGAAGCCTTCGACATTGCGGGCGGTTTCGTGTGCCAGGCTCTCGAACACCGCCCTGCGGTCGTCACCAGGTGACTCGGCCGCTTGCGCCGATAGCAGGCGTCCGGCCTGGCGGCTGTAGAAATAGCGCTCGTCGTTCGCGATGGCCTGGCGGAACACGCTCTGGAAGTCGTTGAACCCGTCGAATCCGAGCCTCTTGGCGAGCCGTGTCAGCGTCGAGGCGTTCACGGAGAGGACGGCGCCCAGCTCGGAGATGGTGCGCACGGCGGCCTGTTCCGGCGCTTCCACCAACTTCGCCAGAACATCGAAGGCCTTGCCGCCGAGCGAGACCTCGGCCTCGTCGCGGCGGATGCGCACCACCAGCTCACGCAGTTCCTCCAGGTTGCGCGGCTTACGCATCGCATTCATGGCTCCGGCACTGCTCACCGTCTCGACATCCCTCAGCTTATCGTCAGCGGCGCCAGCCCTTCCGCGGCGGCGAACTGGGCCGGCTGTCCGCAGCGATCATAAACTCGCCAGGCAACCTTGTCCGCGCCGATCTCGAAGACCGCCGTGGCCAGCGTGTTCTCGTTGTCGGGATCATCAGGCTGCTTGCGGTAGATCGGCAGCGCCGGCCGCGTCCGGTCCCACAGCAGCGTGAGCGGGTCGAGCGCGCCGCCGGCTGTGTCGATGATCTCATCGCCGCGCTCCTGGCGGGCGCGCGAGGAGTCGGTGACGATCTGCGCTTCGCCGCGGGATGCCGGATGGATCAGGTGGTTTGCATGACATCCTGGCTGCGCAACCTCCACCGCCGAGCAGCCTGCATGGGTGAACTCGACGCTGACGAGACGATGATCGCCGGCCTGCGCCAGGCTGAGGTGGAAGGCACCCGCGCGCGGTGCGCCGGCGATGAGATTTACCGCCGCATCGATGCTGTCGCAGTCGAGCACGGCGCGCGCGAGGATCATCCGCGGCAGACCGTCGCCGGCTCCCTGCGAACGGATGTTGTTCACGGTCTGCACGAGCCCGGTCTCTGTCACCGCGAAGGTGTGACCCGGCAGCGACGCGGGATAGACGAAGGCCGTGAAGGCCTTGCCGTCTTCCGGGCTCACTTGCGCCAGGGCGCAGCCACGCCGCAGGCCGGCGTGGCCATCCTCGTTGTGCGCCAGCACGGGCCGCGGCTGTTCCGGTTGCGCGGCGGGCAGCAGCACGGTCGTGCAGCCGTCCGGCGCCATTGCCCAGACATCGCCGCGGCTGTTCCAGGCGAAGACGTCGTCGAACGGCAGGGCGAGCCCCGCCGCCAGGCCCTGCAGCTCCTGCCAATAGCGCGGGAAGCGTGCCTCGGTGAGCGCCTTGGCCGCGGCGATGCGCGGGTCATCGCGGCAGGCCATCACGCTCGCCCAGGCGTGGGTGGTCAAGAGATACTGCTCGACGACGGCGCGGGCGTGACGGCCAAGCTGTTGGCCGACATCGTAGGACGTGCCGCCGACCCGGATGAAGGGCAGGCGGCCGTCGGACTCAGTTAACATGCTGCAGGAACTCGCGCAGTCTCGGGTTCTCGGGGTTGGCGAGCAGCGCCGCCGGCGGGCCGTCAACGGCGATCTTGCCCTCTTCCATGAAGATGAGCCGGGTGCCGACCTTCCGCGCGAAGGCCATCTCGTGGGTCACCACGATCATGGTCATGCCTTCCTCGGCCAGCGCCTGCATGACGCGCAGCACCTCGTGGCGCAGCTCGGGGTCGAGCGCGGAGGTCGGCTCGTCGAACAGCATGAGCTTCGGCTTCACCGCGAGGGCACGGGCAATTGCCACGCGCTGCTGCTGACCGCCGGAGAGTTCCGAAGGGTAGTGATGGCCGCGGTCGGCGAGGCCGACCTTGGCGAGCAGCGCGGCGGCCTGCTCGAGAGCTTCCTCCTTGCTCGCCCCGCGCACCTGCCGCGGTCCGAAGGCGACGTTCTCCAGCGCCGTCATCTGCGGGAAGAGATTGAACTGCTGGAATACCATGCCGGCTTCCTGGCGGATCAGCCGAACCTTCGAGCGGCCGGCCTTCACGCTGATGCCGTCGACGATGAGATCGCCGCCGTTGATCTCCTCCAGCGCGTTGATGCAGCGCAGCAGTGTCGACTTGCCGGAACCGGAGGGGCCGATGAGCACCACCACTTCGCCGGGCTCGATGGCGAGATCCACCTCGCGCAGCACCACGACGGTGTCGAAGCTCTTGGTGACCTGCCTGAATTCGACGATTCTCATAGCATGCGCATCCGCTTTTCGGTGGCACGCAGGATGAGTGTCAGCGTGCCGGTCATGATGAGATAGAGGATGGCGACCGCGCTCCAGATCTCGACCGCGCGAAAGTTGGCGGCCATGATCTCCTGGCCCTGGCGGGTCAGCTCGCCGACGCCGATGACGATGAACAGCGAGGTGTCTTTCAGACTGACGATGCACTGGTTGCCGAGCGGCGGGATCATGCGGCGGAAGGCGACGGGGCCGACGATGTAGAGCAGCACCTTCCACATCGGCAGGCCGAGCGCGAGGCCGGCCTCCTTCAAACCCTTGTGCACGGAGAGGAACGAGCCGCGCACGATCTCCGCTATGTAGGCGCCGGCGTTGACCACGATCGCGGTGATCGCCGCCGTCATCGGGTTCACCCGGATGTCGGCCAGCACCGGCAGGGCGAAGTAGATGAACATCACCTGCACCACGATGGGCGTGCCGCGGACGAGCTCGATGTAGGTGAAGGCGAACACGTTCAGCAGGCTGTTGCCGTAGGCCCGCATGAGCCCGGCGATGAAGCCGACCACGAGGCCACCGGCAAGCCCGATGACGGTGATGAGTATGGTGAGCCGCGCGCCGCCGAGCAGAGCCGGCAGCGCGTCGACCACCACGGACCAGTCGAAATCCATGCCGGCCTCCGGGAAAGGGCGTGCCGGGGACTAGCCGGCGCGCCGCACCACACGCGGGACGATCAGCTCGCCGGAGGCTCGGTGCCGAACCACTTCTTGTAGATGGCGTTGTAGCGGCCGTCGGCCTTCATCTTGGCCAGGGCGGCATTCACCTTGGCGACCAGATCGCTGCCTTTCGGGAAGCCGATGCCGTACTCGTGCGCCATCATCTGCTCGCCGACCGCCTTTACCTTCCCGCCGCCGGCAGTGGCCACGTAGTAGAGCACATTCGGCGTGTCGTGCATCGCGGCGTCGACGCGGCCGGTCTGCAGCTCGAGGTAGGCGTTGTCGACGTTGGGGAACTGGCGCAGCTCGGTCTCGGTGAAGTGCTCCTTGGCGTAGTCGGTCGCCGAGGTGCCGGTCTTCACGGCCAGCGTCTTGCCCTTGAGGTCGGCGGCGCCCTTGATGGTGCTGTCGGTCGGCACCATCAGCAGGAAGCCGCTGTCGTAGTAGCCGTCGGAGAAGTCGATGACCTTCTGACGCTCGTCCTTGATGGTGATGCCGGCAAGAGCAACGTCGACCTGCCCGGTCTGCAGCGCCGGGATGATGCCGTTGAAGTCCATCGGCTGCAGCGTGTAGGCGACGCCGATATCCTGGGCGATGGCGTCCCAGAGGTCGATGTCGAAGCCGACGTACTTATCGCCCTGCTTGAACTCGAAGGGCACGAAGGCGGTGTCGGTGGCGACGACAAGGTCGGCGGCCTGTGTCGCCGGGCTGGACAGCACCGCGGCGGCGAGGCCGGCGGCTATCAGGAATTTGCTCCGATATCGCATGTTTCTAGCTCCCTGTTCGCGGCGGCGCAGTTGTGGCGCCCCCTTGATGCAAATTTACATGGCTTTCTCCAGATAGTCGCCATGAAAATTTGCAAATGCGTCAGGATGCGATCGCGGCGTCGATGGCGTCCCCGAGCCGCTCGACAATCTGCTGAATCTGCTGACTTTCCACGATGAACGGGGGGGCCAGCAGGACATGGTCGCCGCGCTGCCCGTCTACGGTGCCGCCCATGGGATAGACCATGAGCCCGCGCGCCATCGCCTCGCGCTTCACCTTGGCATTAATTTTCTTCTCTGGATCAAAGACTTGCTTAGTCGCGCGGTCGGCTACCAGCTCGACGCCGCGGAACAGGCCGCGCCCGCGGATGTCGCCTACATGGTGGTGGTTGCCAAGCCGCTCGACCAGGCTGCGCTCCAGCTCGTCGCCCCTCTTCACCACGTTTGCCAACAGGTTGTCGCGGCGGATGGTCTCCTGCACCGCAAGTCCAGCCGCGGCAGCCATGGGATGGCCCATGTAGGTGTGGCCGTGCTGGAAGAAGCCCGAGCCCTTCGAGAACGCTTCGAAAATCTTGCCGGACAGCAGCACCGCGCCGATCGGCTGGTAGCCGCCGCCGAGGCCCTTGGCGATGGTCATGAGGTCGGGCGCGATGCCGTCCTGCTCGCAGGCATGCAAGGTGCCGGTGCGCCCCATGCCGCACATCACCTCGTCGAGGATGAGCAGCACGCCGTACTTGTCGCAGACCCGGCGGATGCGCTGGAAGTAGTCGGCCACCGGCGGCACCGCACCGGCGGTCGCGCCGACCACGGTCTCGGCCAGAAAGGCGATGACTTGGTCCTGCCCCAACTCGAGGATCTTGGCCTCGAGCTGATCGGCGAGGCGCTGGGCGTAGGCCTCGTCACTCTCCCCCGCCTCCTGGAAGCGGTAGGCGAAGCAAGGGTCCACGTGATGGGTCTCGATGAGCAGCGGCTTGAACTGCGCGCGGCGCCACTCGTTGCCGCCGGAGGCCAGGGCCCCCAGGGTGTTGCCGTGGTAGCTCTGGCGGCGGGCGATGATGTGGCGGCGCTGCGGCTCGCCCTTCTCGACGAAGTACTGTCGCGCCATCTTCAGGGCCGCCTCGACGGCTTCGGAACCGCCGCTCACCAGGTAGACGTGATCCAGCCCGTCCGGCGCGTCGGCGACCAGGCGGTCGGCCAGGCGCTCGGCGACCTCGGTGGTGAAGAAGCCGGTGTGGGCGTAGGCCAGCTTGTCGAGCTGGTCATGCAACGCCGTCAGCACGGCCGGGTGGCCGTGCCCGAGGCAGGACACCGCGGCGCCACCCGAAGCGTCGAGATAGGCCTTGCCGTCGGCGTCGAAGATCTCGCTGCCCTTGGCGCCGACAGCGACCGGCAGCGTCTGATGGATGGCGCGATGCAGGATGTGGGTCATGCTTTACTCCTGGACTTGCTTCCGGTCGGGCCGGACACGTGAAAGACATTGAGCGCCGCCAGCCGGTGGTCGGCGCGGCCGAGCGCGGTCAGCGCCACCGCGCCACCACGCCCGGCAACCAGGGCGCCGAGCACCTCCGCCGCCACAAAGGCAGGCGACATCGAATGGAGAAAGGAGGGGCTGTCGGTCGGAACGACGACGGTCTCGACCGCCAGCTTGGCGAGCGGCGAAACCAGGCTGTCGGTGATGGCGACCACCGGCACTGCCTGCGCGTTGGCATACTGGACAATCTCGACAGTCTGGCGCGTGTAGGGGGCGACGCTGACGGCCAGCAGCGTGTCCTGCGCCGTCGCCGCGCCGATGGCGTCGGCGCCGGTGCCGGCGCTGCTGTCGAGCAGCACTGTGCGCTCGCCGATCAGCGAGAGGATGTAGTGGAGCTGCCAAGCCGCCGGATGGCTGGAGCGCAGGCCGAGGCAGTAGACCCACCGGGAGCGCGCCAGCCGGCGCGCCGCTGCCACCAGGCTTTCCAGCGCCGCCGGCTCGGCGAGGCGGGCGACCTGGTCGCCCATGGCAGTCAGCATCTCGGCGGCCAGCGCATGGTCGCCCTTCAGCTTCTGTTGCTTGAGCTGTGCGTCCGCCTTGCCGAGAAAGCCGCCACGCTCGCCGCGCAGAGCGTCGGCATAGGACTGGCGCAGCGCCTCGTAGCCGTCGAGGCCGATCGCCTTGGCGAGGCGGGTCATCGTCGCCGCCTGCACGCCCGCCCGCCGCGCCTGCTCGCGCATGGACAGCAACGCGACTTCGCGCGGGTGGTCGAGCACGAAGCGGGCGGCGGCCTGCAACTGCGCCGATAGGCCATCGAAGGCGGCGAGCAGGCGGTCGGAGAGCGCACCCTGGTCCATGGCCTCTTGATAGCGCGACGGCAAGCCAAGATGCAACAATTGTTTCTCAGTATCATATATAGATACATATGGATCATCATCGGCCGCACCCGAATAGGGGCCAATCTCTCCGACCCAGAATGCGCAGTCCGGGCACCAAAGGCGGCTCGGCATTGCATGCTGCCGCAGGGGTAGCAAGCCAGCGAAGCCGCCAAAACGCTTGCTTTCAACCTGGCCTGCTCCTATCTCAGGGCACACAGCAAAGGGCCGCGCGCCGCCCGTCGCAGCAGTTTCTTAACAGCGGTGATGCAACATGGCGGCAGTCTCCCCGAGGACCCCTGCAATGGATGAAAAAGCAGCTTCCGGACCATTCTTGCGCTGGAAAGACAGCTTCAGCGTCGGCATCAAGGCCCTCGATGACGATCACCGCCTGATGGTGCAGTTGATCAACGCCGCCTGCATCGCCAGGCACGACGGCGGCCGGACCGAAGCGCTGCGTGTGCACGAGTCCCTGGCGGCCGCAGCCGAGGCGCATTTCGAGCGCGAAGAGGATGTCCTGAGGCAGCTCGGCCGCGGCACGCCGGCGCAGGCGCACGGCGGCGGGAGCCTAGACCCGATGACTGCGACCTGATGACTGCGACCCGCAGCCTCGATCCGGCTCTGCTCGACGCCGTCGACGTTTTTACTGGCCTCGACGCCAAAGGGCGCGAGCGGGCGCTGGCCGCCGCGCAGTGGACGAAGCTGACGGCCGGTCAGCAGGCCTTTCAGCAGGACGAAGAGGCTGATTCCTTCTTCGTCCTGGCGGTCGGCCGCCTCAAGGTCTCGCAACTTACCTCCGAGGGCCAGGAGGTCATTATCCGCTACATCGGCCCCAAGGAGATGTTCGGCTGCGTGGCCGTCTGCGGTGGCCTCACCTATCCCGGCACCGCAACGGCGGTGGTCGATTCCTGGGCGCTGGGCTGGACCCGCCACAGTATCGGACAGCTCGCCCAGGACTATCCGCAGATCGCGTTGAATGCCATGCGCACCATGGGCGGCCGACTGAAGGACACCCACGCCCGCCTGCGCGAGCTGCAGACCGAGCGGGTCGAGCGGCGCATCGCCCATGCCATCGCCCGCCTGGTGGCGCAGGCCGGCCGCCGCGTCGAAGGCGGCATCCTGATCGATTTTCCGGTCTCCCGGCAGGACATCGCAGAGATGACCGGCACCACACTGCACACCGTCTCGCGCACCCTCTCTGCCTGGCAGGAGCGCGGCATCGTCAAGCTCGGCCGCCAGAAGCTGACAGTCGTCGACCCGCACGGCCTCGTCGTCATCGCCGAGGACCTGACCGCCGACGAATAGGATACCTGCCCCCACGGCAAGGTCGCTCCGGCGCACGCAACTCCCCCGGGCGTGCTCCCAAGATTCGAGAGCCTGTTTCAGACGGTCCGGTAATTGCGGCGCGAGCGCTTCAATAGCCGCTTGAAATGCGCGGTGAAGGCGCCGGCGAGGCGCGACGGCGGCGTCGAGCGGTGACGGACCAGCAAGGTCTCCACCGCAATCTCCGGGCTGAACGGCCGCGCCACCAGCCCCGTAAGACCCAGGGTCTCGATGAGGAAAGGCTCCACGAGAGCAACACCGGCGTCGTGGTAGGCCAGCACGATCCCGGTGATCGAAAGCGCCACCTGGACCTTGAGATCCGGCACCACGCCTGCCTTGCGCAACGCCTCGTCGACGCGATTGCGCAGGATCGTCTGCGGCAGGTAGGTGATCACCGAGTGGCCGGCAAGGTCGCTCAGCCGCACCCGGCGGTGCCGCGCCAGCGGATGGCTCTCGCGCATGATGCAGGCGATGCCGGAGCGCACCAGCACCTGGGTTTCCACCTCGGGATTGGCAACAGGTCCGTAAACGACGCCGAGCTCGACTTCCCGGCTGACGACGTGGTCGACCACCTGCGGCGAGGTCAGCGACTGCAGATCGACCTGCACCTTCGGCCGCTCGATCACGAACTCCGCCACAGCGCGCGCGAGGTCGCCGTTGGCGATCGGAAAGGAGCCGGCGATCCGTAGCCGACCGACCCGGCCGGCAGCGAGATCCTGCGTCAGGTCCTTCACTTCTTCGAGCTGGCCGAAGACGCCCGCGATGTCGGGAAAGATCGCCTCCGCCTCGCGGGTCGGCTGCAAGCGACCGCCGGTACGCTCGAAGAGCTTCAGGCCGAGCTGCTCCTCGCAATGCTTCAGCACCGCGCTGACCGCCGGCTGGGTCACGTGCAGCACGCGCGCGGCCGCCGTCACCGAGCCGGTCTGCATGATGGCATGGAAGACCTCCATCTGGCGGAGGTTCATCATCGCAGTTTCATCGTCCTGGCAAGCAACATAAGGCTCACTTATAGCATGGCTTCAGCAATTGATTGGACGCCCCGGGCGCCAGCGGAAATTCTGCGCGGAAAGAAAGCGATACTGGGGGAGCCCGAATGAGCGAGCTGAGGCAGCACCTGCGCAACAACGTTAAAGAAAAAATCGAAGCCGGTGAAGTGGCATCGTCGATGGCGGTCCGCCAGGTGCGCGCGCTGCCGGTCATCGAAGCGGCGCTGTGAGCCGGCCGGACGCCGCGGTGGTGCTGGACACAGCGCACACAAGGCCCGCTTTCGCTCTACCTCCCGGGAGCTGCGACTGCCATGTGCACGTCTTCGGCTCGTGCGACCACCCCGGCCTCGCCGCGGACCGCCTCTACACGCCGGGAGTCGCCGCTGTGGAGGACCTGCTGGCGCATCAGCAGGCGCTCGGCCTCGAGCGCATGGTGATCGTGCAGCCGACCCCCTACGGCGCCGACAACCGCTGCACTCTGGAGGCCGCCCGCAGCCTCCGAGGCCGTGCCCGCGCGGTTGCCGTCGTCGGCGAGGGCATCAACGAGCAGGACCTGCGCTGGATGCACAGCATCGGCGTCCGCGGCCTCCGCATCAACCTGGAGACGGCGGGCATCGCCGACCCCCGCTGGCACGCTGCCGCCTCGCGCAGGCTGCCCGCATCGCCGCGCCGCTGGGCTGGCACGTGGAGAGCTACACCAACCCGGCAATCATCGCTGCGGCGCAGGAGACGCTGGCAACGCTGCCGGTGCCCGTCGTGTTCGACCACTTCGCACGGGCCATCGCCGGGCCGGACGATCCGTCGCTGCGCCCCCTGCCGCAACTCCTGGCCGCGGGCAAGGCCTACGTGAAGCTCTCGGCCCCGCACCGCATCAGCGCGCTGCCCGACTACGGCAATGTTGCACCCATCGCCCGCACCTTCGTCGAGGCCAGCCCGCACCAGGTGATCTGGGGCAGCGACTGGCCGCACGCAGTGCGGCCGGCCGGCCGCGCCTACGGCCCCTCCGCCGCCGCGCCGTTCCGGCCGGAGGACGACGGGCTGGCCCTGAACCGGCTGGCCGAGTGGGCCGGCGACGCGAAGACGCTGCAGGCCATCCTGGCGGATAACCCGGCCCGCCTCTATGGCTTCCCCTGAAAAGCAGACCGGGAAAGGAGAAATGGCGTTGAGCCAGACTGATGAGGTCGAGACGAACCAGGACAAGCGTTCATACGTCCGCGCAGAGGATGCCCGCACCTTCGGCAAGCGCCTGCTGCTCGCCGCTGGCCTGCCCGAGGCGGACGCCGTGATCGTCGCCGACTGCCTCGTGCGCGCCGATCTGCGCGGCGTCGACACCCACGGCCTGCAATTGCTGCCGCACTACCTGAAGCGGGTCCGCCTCGGGCTCGTCAATCCCAGGCCCGAGCTCGCGGTAGAGCAGATCACGCCGGTCGCCGGTGCGCTCGATGGGCAGAACGCCTTCGGCTTCCTGGTCGCCACCCGCGCCATGGCCGCTGCCATGGAGATGGCGCGCCAGTTCGGCATCGGCCTTGTGGCAGCGCGCCACAGCACACACTTCGGCATGGCCGCCTGCTACGTGCTGCAGGCGGTGGAGCAGGACTTCCTCTCGCTGGTCTTCACCAATGCCTCGCGTGCCATGCCGCCCTGGGGTGGCCGCCGAGCGCTGCTCGGCACCAGCCCCTTCGCGGCCGGCGCGCCGAGCGGCCGGGAAGTGCCCTATGTGCTCGACATGTCGCCGGCGGTGGCCGCACGCGGCAAGATCCGCCGGGCCGAGCGCCGCGGCGAGAAGATCCCGCCCGGCTACGCGCTCGATGCCGAGGGCCGCGCGACCACCGACCCCAAGGCGGCACTCGACGGCGGCGTCGTGCTGCCGATCGGCGGGCCGAAAGGCTCGGCCATCTCAATGCTGATGGATATCCTCGGCGGCGTGTTCACCGGCGCGGCCTACGCCGGCGACGTCGCCAACCAGTTCCTCGACTTCGAGCGGCCGCAGAACGCCGGCCATTTCTTCCTCGCGCTCAGGCCCGGACTCTTCGTCAGCGCCGACGACTTCCGATCCCGCATGGACCGCCTCGTCCAGCGCGTGCACGCCGTGCCGACGGCCGAGGGCTTCGAGGAAATCCTGATGCCCGGCGAGATCGAGGGCCGCCTGGAGGCGGAGCGCCTGCAGCATGGAGTGCCCTATGGCCGCGTCGAGCTGGAAGCTCTGCAGAAGGAAGCCGCTGCCGCCCAACTGCCGCCGCTGGCGGTATCCGCAGACCACTTCGGGTCTTAGCGTCGCTCCGCCTTCCCTACAGAACAGGGCAAAGACCGCCGTCGACGTTGATCGCCGTGCCGGTGACATAGGAGGCCGCGTCGGAGGCGAGGAAGCAGGCCACGTTGGCGAACTCCTCCGCCTCGCCGACCCGGCCCAGCGGCACGCGCGCCGCCTGCGGCTTCAAGAACGCGTCGTAGTCCGTGTCCGGGGCCTGCTGCGCGTGCCGGCGCTCCCACTGGCCGCTCTTGATGACGCCGACGCAGAGCGCGTTCACCAGGATGTTCCACGGCGCCAGTTCCTGCGACATCACCTTGGTGAGCGTGAGGCCGGCGGAGCGGCTGAGCGTCGTCGGCGCGCTCTCGCCCTTCGGCGCCTTGGCATTGGCGCTGACCACGTTGATGATGCGGCCCCAGCGGCGCGCCTTCATGGCAGGGCTGACGAGCTGGGCGAGGCGCACCGCGGCAAAGACCTTGAGGTCGAGATCGGCGATCATGTCCTCGCGGCCGAGCTCGGCGAAGGGGCGCCGGTAGGAGCTGCCGGCATTGTTCACCAGGATGTCGATGGCGCCGAATTCCGTCAGCGCCGTCGTCACCGCCTGCTCCAGGGCCGCCTGGTCGGTGATATCGCAAGGAAGGACGGTCGCGCGGCCGCCCTCGCCGGCCATCGCGGCGGCCGCCTCTGCGAGCTTCTCCGCGCCACGCGCCAGCATCACCACGCTGGCGCCCGAGCGTGCCAGCCGCGAAGCGACGGCGCGCCCGAGGCCGCTGCTGGCGCCGGTGACGAGGGCTGTCCGGCCTGTGAGGTCGATCTGCATGGCCTAAAGCTCGCGCAGGGCGTTGAATTGATCCACATACCCGGAGCCGTCGATGCGGGCACCGATCACCGTGGTCCGGCCGCTCTTCAGGGCGCCGGACAGCGCATCCTGCAGCCCGTTCTCGCTATCCACCGTGACGCCATCGGCGCCGAAGCCCTGGGCGATTTTCTCCCAGTCGCAGCCGCCGATCTGCACGCCATGCAGCGGCAGGCCCTTGATCTCCTGCTTCACGCGGATGAGGCCGATTTCCTGGTCGTCGAAGACGACGACGACGATCGGCAGGTTCTCGCGTATCGAGGTCTGCAACTCGGCGACCGCCATGAGAAAGCCGCCGTCGCCGCTGAAGGCGACCACCGGCCGTTCCGGATAGGCAAGGCGCGCGCCCAGCGCCCCCGGCACGGCATAGCCCATGGAGCCGAGGCCGTTGGAGGTGAGGAACTCGCGCGGGCCGAACGACTGCCACTTCTGCACCACCAGAAGCCGGCTCGCTCCGGCATCGCAGGTCGCGATGGTCTCGCGCGGCAGGACGGCGCGGGCCACCTCCATGGCGCGCTGGGGCGACAGGCCTTTGGCCGGCGTGTCGAGGGCTGCGACCACATCCTGGCGGAAGGTTGCCGCCGCCTTCTCGCCCCAGTTGTCGCCCTCGCGCGTCCACTCGGCGAGGCGGGCGAGCAGGACCTTCAGGTCGCCCAGCGCCTCCACTTCGGAGGGCACCAGGGCATCGAGGCTGGGCAGGTTCGACAGGGCTATCACCGGAATGGTGTAGGGCCAGGCCTTGGGCTGCAGCTCGACCCCGTCGAGGCCGATCGTCACAATGAGGTCCGCCGCGCTCACCAGCTTGCGCTCGATGAGGCCGCCGATGATACAGCCGGCGCGCAGCGGATGGTCCTCCGGAATCGCGCCCTTGCACTTGGAGGTCACCAGCACCGGCGCGCCCAGCTTCTCCGCCAGCGCCACCAGCTCCGCCGAGGCACGGTCCCACAGCACGCCCAGGCCGGCGAGCAGCACCGGCCGGCGCGCGGCGGCCAGGCGGTCGAGGATCGGCTTCAGG
>DATCXZ010000392.1:0-16427 GCA_036570545.1 Kiloniellaceae bacterium | reverse complement strand
CCGGGGCCGACGGCGGTCTTCACCCTCGCGCTGCTGCTCCTGCTCGACGGGCGGCCGCCGTGGCTGCTGCTGGCCGTTCCGCTGCTGTGGGGCGGCGTCTCCGCAGTGGTCGGCTGGGTGCTCGGCGTGCCGGACGGCCTGGCGGTGGCGCTGCTCATCCTGGTGACCTTCGGGCTGCTGGTCTGGAAGGCGCGCGGCGCGGGTTGAGCGTGCTATTTTGCCGCCTGCTCACCGGACGGAGGCTTGAGGTATGAGCGAAGCAACAGTGCCGCCGCAACTGAAGGGGAGCGCCCGGCGCGTGCAGCAGGCGCTGGCCGTCGCCGGCTTCGATCTCGAGGTCCGCGAGTTCCCGACCTCGACACGCACCTCGGCCGAGGCCGCGGCGGCGATCGGCTGTGCGGTGGCGCAGATCGCCAAGTCGCTCATCTTCCGCGCCGGCGAGACGGGCCGCACCGTGCTGGTGATGGCGAGCGGCGCCAACCGGGTCGACGAGAAGGCGGTCGGGCGCCTGCTCGGCGAAAGGCTGGAGCGCGCCGACGCCGACTTTGTGCGCGCCAAGACCGGCTTTGCCATCGGCGGCGTGCCGCCGGTCGGCCACAGCGAGGCGCCGGTCTGCTTCATCGACGCCGACCTCATGGCGCTGGGCGAGATCTGGGCGGCCGCCGGCACGTCCAATGCGGTCTTCCGCCTGACGCCCGACACGCTGGTGGCGCTCACCGGCGGCCGGGTCGCCGAGATCAAGAAAGGCGCATTGACCTAGGCGACCTTTCCATCGCCGCCGCCGGCGCTTAGATTAGGGGCGAGGAGGACAGCCGCGATGGCCAGAAAACCCTCGAAGAAGAAGGCCGGCGCCAAGAAGATCGCCGGCACCAAGAAGGCTGGCGCCAAGAAGACCGGCGCCTCGGCGACCGATCTTTCCCGCCACATCATCGACACCGCCTTCGAGCTCGCCCGCGAGCGCGGCTGGCGCGATCTCTCCCTGGCCGAAATCGCCGAGGCGGCCGGGGTGTCGCTCTCCCGGTTGCACCCGATCTTTCCGTCCAAGCAGGCGATCCTCGAAGGCTTCGCCGACCGGGTGGACGCCGCCATGCTGGGAGAGGGCAGCGAGCCCCTCGAGACCCCCGCCCGCGACCGCCTGTTCGACATGCTGATGCGCCGCTTCGACGTCCTGCAGCCTTACCGGGAGGCCCTGGCGGTAATCCTGCAGGACCAGCTTCGCGACCCGCTGGCGAGCTGCTGTGGCCTCGGCCGCCTGGGCAGGTCCATGGCGCTCACCCTGGAGGCGGCCGGCTTCTCCACCACCGGCTGCCGCGGCGTTCTGCGCCGCAAGGGGCTCGCCGCGATCTACCTGGCCACGATGCGGGTCTGGCTGCGCGACGACAGCGAGGACATGGCGAAGACCATGGCCTACCTGGACCGGCAGCTTGCCCGGGTGGACAGCCTGCTCGGCCGCCTGAAGCGGGTTCGGCCGCACCGCCAGGCCGCCTGAGCTGCCGTTTCCAAGTCCCTCGTATGGTTAACGAATCTCGCAGGCGCACAGGCCTGCGGCCGCGAATCGTTGGTTTTCCTGGGAAAATTTTATTGTGCAGTGCACAAAAATCCGCTTGACTGCCTGCGGACCTGGGACTATATCACCGTCACGCCAGTTTTTTGTGCGATGCAACATTTATCCGCGGGGCTAATCCCGCGAGGGATGAGGAGCCCGATTATGGCTGTTTCCAATACCCCGTTTCTGAATGGTGAGTTCCCCAAGTTCGACTTCACCGCCTTCACCGACTTCGGCAAGTTCGCCGAGCAGTGGGAGAAGTTCGACTTCGCCAAGGTCGCCGACCAGTTCAAGCTGCCGGGCTTTGATGCCCAGGCTCTGGTCGCCTACCAGAAGCGCAATCTCGAGGCGGTTGCTTCTGCCAACAAGATAGCCCTCGAGGGCGCCCAGGCGGTGATTCGCCGCCAGTCCGAGATCGTTCGCAAGAGCGTCGAGGACGCCTCCAAGGCGCTGTCCGAGCTGAACGCCGCCGAGACGCCGCAGGATCGCCTGCTGAAGCAGGCCGAGCTGGCCAAGGAGGCCTACGAGGCCGCCGTCGCCAACCTGCAGGAGCTGACCGAGATCGCCAGCAAGTCGAACGGCGAGGCCGCCGGCTTGCTGTCCGCGCGGGTGAGCGAGAGCTTCGGCGAGTTCACCGGCGAGATCAAGAAGACCGCGAAGAAGAAGTAAGCCAGTCTTCGCGGAAGTTTCCTCCGAAAGCCTCCTGTACCTTGCCTTGAAGGGCCGTCCTGCTGGACGGCCCTTTTTGTTTTGCATTGGCCGTGCGGCAGCGGCCGCGCTCTAATCTCAAATCTCACCGGCTTCTTAACCTCACCGGCTCCCTTGCGCTATTCTCGTGCATGGAATGCGACCACAACGAAATGGGAGGAGCGGAGATGAGCCTTAGATCGAAGCTTGCGGTTCTGGGACTGACGGCAACCCTCGCACCCTTTGGAGCCCAGGCAGGCGAAAGCGTCACCTACACCGTCGATGGCGCCGACTACGAAGGCTACAGCGCGCCCGCCGAAGGCAGCGCCAAGGGGCTGGTCCTCATCATCCACGACTGGGACGGCCTCACCGGGTACGAGGAAAAGCGTGCCGAGATGCTGGCCGAGCTCGGCTACGATGCCTTTGCCATCGACCTCTTCGGCAAGGGCAACCGACCGGCCGAGGTGGCCGCCCGCCAGGCGGAGACCGGCAAGCTCTACAAGGACCGGGAGAAGATGCGCAGCCTGCTGATGGGCGGGCTCGCCGCCGCGCGGGAGCTTAGCGACGCGTCAGCAGTGGTGATGGGCTACTGCTTCGGCGGTGCAGCGGTGCTCGAAATGGCACGCTCTGGGCAGGCCGAAGGTATTGCCGGCTACGCTACCTTCCACGGCGGCCTGGCCACCCCGGAAGGACAGAGCTATCCCGCCGATATGCCGCCGCTCCTGGTCGCCCACGGCGGCGCCGACAGCTCCGTCACCATGGACCACGTCGCGGCCCTTTCCCGCGAGCTGGAGGCGGCCGGGCTCGACTACCAGATCGAGGTCTACTCTGGCGCACCGCATGCCTTCACGGTCTTCGACTCCGATCGCTACCGCGACGAGGCCGACCGCAAATCCTGGGAGGAATTCCAGGCGTTCCTCGCCGCCAACCTCGCCGACGGCTGAGGGCTGGCCGAACGCGGGTCCGATGGCCGCCGTGGCCGCTCGGACCCGCTTCCGGCTCAGCCGGCTTGGCCCAGGATCGCCTTGACGTCGGCAGCGGTCAGAAAATGCCGGCTTCCAGCCCGGCGGCCATCGCCATGCCGAGCTCGCGGCAGTCGTCGGCGAAGCCGTCCTGCCACTGGCCGCGGCAGACCAGCGGCTCCTGCACGGCGCGCCAGCGCAGGCCGGTGACGATGGTCTCGACGCCGCGCCGCGTGCCGGTGCCGTCGTGCCCGGCGCGGATGTAGAGGCAGTAGGGCAGGCCGTCGGTCTTGTCGATGACGCCGTAGTAGGTGCGGTCGAAGAAGTCCTTCAGCGCGCCGCTCATGTAGCCGAGGTTCTCGGTGGTGCCGAGAATGACCCCGTCGGCGGACAGCACGTCGTCCGGCCCGGCCTCGAAGGGGGTGAGGGCGCGGGTCTCGACACCCGAGATCTCCGGCGAGCGCGCGCCCTCGACCACCGCGTCGCGCAGCCGGGCCGTGTTCTGCGACGGCACGTGAGCGACGACGAGGAGGCGCTTCACGGGGTTTACCCGGGGGCCTGCACGGGAAGGGCGGGCTGCGCCGTCAGGCGGAGAGCCGCTTATAGAGCGCGCGCAGGTACTTGTGGTCGGCGTCGGTGAACTCACCCGCCGCGATGTCGGACCTGTAGCCTTCCAACTCCTCGCGCAGCGCCTCCGACTGGCCGGAGCGGGCCAGCAGCCGCTCGATCAGCGTGAGGCTCTCGGCGTTGCGTTGCGCTTCATCGGCCGGCAGCGGCTCGCCGGGGGCCGGCGCGGCGTCCCCATCCTCGTCTCCTGCCTCGTCTGCCGTCTCACCGATTCGGGTCGTCAGCAGGACGTTCCAAGAGGCGCCGGCCGCGGTGACCTTGGTGTCGAGGACACGGGCTGCGGCCAGTACCTCCTCGTCGTTGTCGCTGCCCAGCGTCTCCAGCAGGGAGATCAGCTCCGCCCTGTCCAAGGGGTTGGGGGCCAAGCGGTCGCTCATGTGATGCCTCGCTGCAAGAGAGTTTTTCGTTCGGGGCACGAGTCTACAACCCGGCAGCGGTTCGGAAAACCTCGAGGTTCGGCCTCGAGGTTCAGGCATCGGATTTAGGCGGCGGCTTCGAGGGTGCCCGACTTGGTTGCGGCCGGCTGCTCGATCAGCGCCCGGTGCAGGGCGCGGATGGCGGCATCATGGTCGCCTTCCTTCACGATCACCTGGATGTCGACCTTGCGCAGCAGGTCGTGGAAGCCGAGCGGCTCGATGCCGGCCTCTGCCAGGGCGGTCAGCGCCCGGGCGCCGAGGGCGGGCAGGCGCAGGTCGCGTCCGAGAATGGCGATCAGCGCCACCTTGCGGGAGGCGATCGCCGCCGAAGGGAAGCGCTCGTTGAGATCCTGCTCGACCCGCTTCACCGCCTTGGCGGAGCCGCGCAGGAAATGGGTGATGGTGTTGGCATTGGAGGTCTTGGCCACGATCTGCACCCGGTGGCGCTTCAGAGTCTCCAGGATTGCCGCGTCGTAGCCCTTCACGCCGACCATGTCCTGCTCGAAGAATTCGAAAGCGTAGACGCCCTTGAGACCGGTGATGATCTCGACCGCCGGCGCCTCGACCGCGAGATCGCCGCGGATCGCCGCGCCGGGGTCGTCGGGCTCGAAGGTGTTCTTGATGCGCAGCGGGATGCGGGCCTGGCGCAGCCCCTTGGCGGCGCCAGGATGGATCGCTTCCATGCCCAGGTTGGAAAGCTGGTCCGCGACGTCGTAGTTGGTCTCGGCGATGGCCTTCACCGCCTCCGGCCCCACCAGCTTGGGGTCGGCGGACGAGAGGTGGAACTCCTTGTGGATGACGGCTTCGGCGGCGCCGAGCGCGACGGCGATGCGCGAGAAGGTGATCTCGCTGTAGCCGCGGCCGTAGAGCTTCACCAGGCCCTCCTCGCACTGCGCGTAGCCGGTGACGATGGGCAGGCAGCGCGCCAGATCGAGCGGCTGAAAGGCTTCGGCGATGCGCCGCTCGAGGGTCACGCTTTCGCTGCCGCGCCAGCCGGTGAGATCGACGAAGACAGCGTCGACTCCGGTGCGGCGCAGGCGCAGCATCAGGTTATGGGCGCTGTGCGCCTCGCCGAGGCCGCTCAGCAGCTCGCGCACGGTCATCAGGTGCTCCGGCAGCTTGAAATGCCCGAAGGAGCAAAGGCGCCGGAGGTCGAGGAGACAACGGCGCGCGCCTTCGATGCGCTCCCCGACGAAGCGGTCGGCGGCGGCGATGTCGTCGGCGTCGCCCAGCACTGCGCGGTTCTTGTCGCGCATGGCCTGGCCGGTGCGCGTCAGCGCCGCCTCCCAGTCCGCTTCGCTCTCGGAGCCGGCGTAGAGGGCGTAGACGCCGGGCTCGCCGGTCTTCTTGTGCTCCAGCAGCAGGTCGGTCATGCCGCCGTAGGCCGACACCACGAACACGCGGTTATAGAGGTCGCCGCCGGCGCGCTCGCCGATGACGATATCGTCCACCACGGTCTCGACCGCAGACATCGAGGTGCCGCCGATCTTGTGGACGCCGAGGCCGGTCATGTCTTCCCCTCTTTCCGTTTGCATGGCGGTCAGGCGGCCCACCGGGCCGGGGCGACCGGTTGCGGCCGGCGCTCGCAGAGGAAGTCCGGGCGCCGCCTGGTGCCGCCGAAGGGCTCGACCGCGGCATTGCTCATCGCATTGAAGGCGAAGAAGGCATTGGAGCGCGGCAGGGGCGTGATGTTGCCGTTCGACCCGTGCATGAGGTTGCAGTCGAACACGATGACGGAGCCCACCTTGCCGGCGGTGGACACGATGCCACCCTCGGCGGCAAGGCGGGTCAGCGACTCGTCATCGGGCACGCCGTAGTCCTGGCGCTTCAGCGAGCTCTTGTAATGGTCTTCGGGCGTGGCGCCGACGCAGGCTACGAAGGTGCGGTGGGAGCCCGGCATCACCATCAGCGGCCCGTTGGTCTCGAGGTTGTCGGTCAGCGTCACCGAGATGCTGAGCGCGCGCATGCGTGGCATGCCGTCCTCGACGTGCCAGGTCTCGAAGTCGGAGTGCCAGTAGAATTCCTTGGCGCGGAAGCCCGGCTTGTAGTTCAGGCGCGACTGGCTGATGTAGACCTCGTCGCCGAGAAGCTGCCGGGCCACCCCGGCCAGCCGCGGATCGCGCGCCAGCCCCTCGAAGACCGCGCTGGTCTTGTGGATCTCGAAGAGCGTGCGCAGGTCGCCGCTGCCGGGCTCGGTGATGCTGCCGTCGCGGTCGAGCGCGACCGGGTCGCTGCCGAGACGGGCCATCTCCGCGCCGAGCGCCGCCACCTCGGTGGCGCCGAAGAGGCCGGGGAAGAAGAGGAAGCCGTCGCGGCGGTAATCTTCAAGCTGACGGCGCGTCAGCGGGCCCTCGGGCTGCTCGATGCTGCCGTACACAACCGGGTCCAGCCGGGGCAGCCACTGCGGCTTCGGCTCGACGCGGGAGGGATAGGCGTCCTCCCAGGCTCCCGTGGTCTCCTCGACGGGCTGTTGCAGTGCTTGGCGTCTCATGTCAGGCGACCTCCTCCGCTTCCAGCGCATAGGCGCCATCGGGGCCGTGGACTTCCTTGCCGGTGACCGGCGGATTGAAGCAGCAGGCCATGACCATCTCGGTTCGCCCGCGCAGGATGTGCCGATCGTGCTTGTCGAGCGCGTAGAGAACGCCCGGCTGGATCTCATGCACCTCGCCGCTGGCGCAGTTCTCGATCGAGCCCTCGCCGGAGATGCAGTAGACCGCCTCCAGGTGGTTCTTGTAGTGCATCGGCAGTTCGGCGCCCTGGTAGATCGTGGTGATGTGGAAGCTGAAGCCCATGGCGTCGCCTTTCAGCAGCAGGCGCACGCTGTCCCATCCCTCCGAGAACACGTGGCGGTCGCTGTTCTTGGCGTCGTTGAGGTTCCTGACGATCACGGTGCTGTCTCCTCCTTAGGCGGCGGCTGCGGAACGGTGGGTGCGGGCGAAGGCCTTCTCCAGAATGTCGAGGCCGGCATCGATCTGTGCCCGCGTGATGGTGAGCGGGGCCAGCACCTTCACCACCTCGTCGTGCGCGCCGGAGGTCTCGATCACCAGCCCCTGCTCGAAGCAGGCGGCGCAGATGGCCGACGCGGTCTCGCCCTTGCCGACGTCGATGCCGCGGAACATGCCGCGACCCTTGGTGGCGTAGCCGTGCTTGCCGGCGATGCGGTCGAGGCGCTCGCCCAGATGCGCTCCCTGGTCGCGCACGATCTTGCTGAAGCGGTCGTCGCGCCAGAACTTCTCCAGCGCCACGCGGGCGGTGACGAAGGCATGGTTGTTGCCGCGGAAGGTGCCGTTGTGCTCGCCGGGCGCCCAGACGTCGTGCTCCGGCTTCAGCAGCACCACGGCGAAAGGCAGGCCCATGCCCGACAGCGACTTGGCGAGCGTGACGATGTCCGGAGCGATCCCCATCCCCTCGAAGGAGAAGAAGCTGCCGGTACGCCCGCAGCCGGCCTGAATGTCGTCGACGATGAGCAGGCTGCCGTGCTTGCGCGCCAGGCGCTCCACGCCGCGCAGCCACTCAGGTGAGGCGACGTTGAGGCCGCCTTCGCCCTGCACCGTCTCGACGATGAAGGCCGCCGGCGGCTCCAGGCCGCTGGAGGGGTTGTCGAGCATGCGGTCCAGCATGTCGAGGCCGTCGGCGCCGTCCTCGAGGAAGCCGTCGTAGGGCATGCGAGTCACGCCCTCCAGCGGCACGCCGGCGCCGCCGCGGTGATGGCTGTTGCCGGTGCAGGCGAGGGCGCCCAGGGTCACGCCATGGAAACCGTTGGTGAAGGCGACGATGCCGTGGCGCCCGGTCACCTTGCGGGCCAGCTTCAGCGCGGCCTCGACGGCGTTGGCGCCGGTCGGGCCGGTGAACTGAAGGCGATAGTCGAGGCTGCGCGGCTGCAGGACGATATCCTCGAAAGCCGCGATGAAGGCGGCCTTGGCCTCGGTATACATGTCGAGGCCGTGCGCGATGCCGTCGCGCCCGATGTAGTCGACCAGAGCCTGCTTCATGTCGGGATCGTTGTGGCCGTAGTTCAGCGTCGAGCAGCCGGCGAGAAAGTCGATGTAGCGGCGGCCGTCGGCGGCGATCAGCTCGGCGCCCTGGGCGCGTTCGAACACGATCGGGAAGCTGCGGCAGTAGCTGCGGATTGCGGACTCGCGGCGGTTGAAGGTTTCGAGGGCTGCGGACATGGGGCCTCTCTGACTGTGAAGAATGGATGCGGGCTTGCGATCAGGCGGCGCGGTCGCGCGCGCCGCGCTCGAAGGGGCCGATCTCCACCAGATGCTCGGTGGCGTGGCGGCCGGCGAAGTGGACGTCGTGCTCGAAGTGGGTGTCGTCGGTCATCGGCGCATCGAGTTCATCCGCGATGGCGCGGAACAGCGCCCAGGATGCCCGGTTGTCGCGCGTGATGGTGCTGTGGATGTAGCGCACCCGGCTGCAGGCCTTGCGGCGCAGCAGCTCGCGGATCAGGCGCTTGCCGACGCCGCGGCCGCGAGCCTCAGGATGTACTGCGACCTGCCACACGAAGAGGGTATCCGGCTTCTCCGGCGGCAGATAGCCGGAGATCCATCCGACCGCCCGGCCGTCGATCTCGGCGAGGGCGCAGGTGCCGGCGAAGTGCGAGCACTGCAGCAGGTTGCAGTAGAGGGAGTTGTCGTCCAGCGCCGCGATGCTGCGGATCAGGGCCCAGATGCGTGTGCCATCCGTCTTGCGCGGCGGTCGGTAGTGGACGGCGGTGCCGCCTTGGGCGCGGGGCGCATCGACGGCTCGATCCAACTGCATGGCAGGAGTCTCCAGCTTGAAGGGATTGGTGCGCAGACAGCTCAAGCCGTCCGCGCCTGGGCGCGTCGAGACGTTGCTCGGTGCGGGTGAAGGTTTTCCGTAGGCCCGGCTCGCGGCGCTGCCGCGCCATTGCAGCCTCGGAAAATGCGCAGGTGCCGCTAGCGGCTGACGACCACCATCTTCTCGATGACGTCGTCCATCTGGCGATCGTCGACCAGGATGTGCAGCGCTTCCAAGGTGGGCAGCAGGTTGCTGCGCTTGCCAACGCGGATGACCGGATTCTTTCCCGGGATGATCATGGTGCGCTCGCCGAAGCTCAGCCGCAGCAACAGCGTGCCGTTCTCCTCGAACCACCAGGGCATCGGGCGCTTGTAGACGATCTGCTTGACCGTCTGGCCATTCTCTTCGCTGTATTCGTGGCTCGGGTAGCTGTAGTCCGGATCATGCGCCAGCGCGATCTGGTGATCGAGGCCGACGAGAAAGATGCGGCGCAGGTCTTCCATGCGGCGATCTACAAGCCGCTTGCGGCGCGCCGGGTTATCTGTGCGCGGCGCCCGGGCGGGCACTACAAAATCAAGTTCTTCTCGTGAAGAGGAAATCACGAACCTCCTGGCGCTGAACGCCTCTGTTGTGGCTGGAGAACGTCACCCTAGCGAAAAGGTCGCATATTGTCAAAAAGCGACCACGGTGTCGTTCTTACGACAACGCAAGTTGCGTTCCAGATCGCGCGTCGTTCTGCGGATTCACTCTGCGCTTCTTCGAAGAATAATCGGCAAACTAGCTCTCTGGTCGGCGGAACGCCGGCGACTGCCGCCGTTGTGATTTTTTTATGTCCCCGGGCATGCCTTGTCGGCTGCTTCCGCCGGATGATAGCTTCGCCGGCCCAGCGGGAAGAGAGAGCGACAGGAGAGGGTCGGATGGCAGCGCAGCAGGGGGCTTCCCCGCAGGTCACCTACGAGGACTTTACCCGCGTCGACGTGCGGGTCGGCACCATCGTGGACGCGCAGCCGTTTCCCGAGGCGCGGCGGCCGGCCTTCAAGCTGTGGGTCGATCTCGGCGCGGAGATCGGCGTGAAGAAGTCCTCGGCGCAGGTCACGGTCCACTACGACCCTGCCGGCCTGGTCGGCCGGCAGGTCGCCGCGGTGGTGAACTTTCCGCCGCGCCAGATCGGCAAGTTCATCTCGGAGGTGCTGGTGCTCGGCTTTCCCGACGCCGACGGCGAGGTGGTGCTGGTCGCGCCCAACCTGCCGGTGCCCAACGGCGGCCGGCTCTACTGAGCTTAGCTGTTGGGGCTGGCGTTCAGGTGATGTTGAAGCGCTGCAGCACGTCGGCGAGGTCGTCGCCGAAGTGGGTGCCGCGGCGAATGAGGCCGACGTTCATCGGCAGCGCGCGCAGGTCGGCGTGGTCGGGGTCGAGGCTGGTCAGCAGGGCGACCGGGATCGCCTTGGTGGCCGGCATAGCGGCCAGCGCGCAGGTGAGGTCGACGCCGCTCATGCGCGGCATCACCTGGGTGGTGATCACCAGGTCCGGCTTGGTCTCGAGGATCAGCTCGAGCGCCTCGATGGGGTTCAGAACCGTCGAGACGCGATAGCCGCAGGCGGCCAGCTCGCGGCCTACTACCTTGGCCGCCGAACGCTGCGGCAGGACCAGGGTCACGTCCTTGTCCATCACCGTGACGTCTTCGACGTTGAAGCTGTTCTGCTGCGGAAGCTGACGCAGCACGGTGGCGACGTCGTCGAGCGCGACCTTCTCGCCGTCGAGCAGCGCGCTGATGCGGTCGGCGAAGGCAACGAGGTCGTCGGCGTGCTGGGCATCGACCGTGTTCATCCCGCTCAGGTACTCGTCAAGCCGGTGAGTCAGCGGGCCGAAGCCGACCAGGTTCACCGCGCGCGCCTTCATGCGCAGGTTGGCGGATTCCTGAGCCAGCAGCTTGGCCGCTTCCTTCGGATTGAGCACGCCGTTCTTCACCTGCTGCACGCGCAGCTCGAGATTGCTGACGAGGTCCCTGGCTTCGTCGATCACCTCGCGCTCGATCTGGGAATCCAGCTCTTCCTCGGAAATCAGCCCACGCGTGACGGCCATGCCCTTCTCCGTGTCCTACCTGTCGGGGATCGCACCGAAAACCGGTGGTTGCCGCAGCGTAGGCCGGCAAGCGTTAAGGCTCGATAAACGCTTGAAATCTAATCAAACCGGCAACCAAATCCGTACCCGCAGACCGCCGCCGGGGGCCGCCTCCAGGATGACATCGCCGCCGTGGCCGCGCGCGACATCGCGGGCGATGGTGAGGCCCAGGCCGATGCCCCCGGTGGCCGGGTTGCGCGATTGGTCGAGGCGGAAGAACGGCTTGAAAACATCTTCGTAGCGCTCCGGCGGAATGCCGGGGCCGTCGTCGTCGATGGTCACCTCGACCAGGCTCTTGCGCCGCCCGGCCCTGACCGCGACGTGCTTGCCGTGGCGCTGGGCGTTGGCCAGCAGGTTGGTGAGGCAGCGGCGCATGGCTTCGCGGCGCAGCGGCAACATGAGGTCCTGCTCGACGTGCAGGTCGACCGTGCGGCCGTCGCGCGTCATCTGCGCCACCACGTCGCGCAGCAGGCCGGCGAGGTCGGTCGGCGCCGGCATCTCGCGGCCCTCGCCGCGTGCGAAGGCAAGGTAGCCTTCCACCATGTGCTCCATCTCGGCGACGTCGGCCTGCAGGTACTGGGCCTCCGGCACGTCCTCCAGCATCTCAAGCTGCAGCTTCATGCGGGTGAGCGGCGTGCGCAGGTCGTGGCTGACGCCGGCCAGCATCTCGGTGCGCTGCTGGATCTGCCGCTTGATGCGGTTGCGCATGTTGATGAAGGCGGCCGCCGCCTGGCGCACCTCTGTAGCGCCCTCGGGCTTGAAGTCGCGCACTTCCTGGCCCTTGCCGAAGCTCTCCGCGGCGCGCGCCAGACGGCGGATCGGCTTCACCTGGTTGCGCATGAAGATGACGGCGATGCCGAACAGCAGGATCGAGCTGCCGATGGTCCAGAAGATGAAGATGTAGGTGGTAGACGAGAACAGTCGCTCGCTGGTCACCAGCACACGCAGCACGCCCTCGGGGAGCTGCACGAGAATCTCGACGTGCTCGCGGATCGAGCGGGCATCCATGGTGAAGGGATAGTGGACGCGCTCGTTCAGCGCGTCCTCCAGGCGGATCTCGACCAGCGTGCGCACGCGCGGCAGCTCGACCGCGGGGAGCTCGGCGTCCGGCGTGAGCGACAGCTGCAGCTGCATGGCGCTGCGCGCCATCTGAAACACCTCGCGGCGCTCCTGCAGTTGCGGCTCAGGCTCCAGCAGCGCGATGACGGCGGCGACGTCGCCGGCAAGGCCCTGGGCCAGGCGCTTGGTGATGGTGTCGTAATGACGGTCGTAGAACACCCAGGTGGAGATCACCTGCAACAGGATCAGCGGCGTGATGATGATCAGCACGGAGCGGCCGAGCAGCGATCGCGGCAGCAGGCGGCGCACCCGCCCTGGCGCGCCGTGCGGGTACAGCGGATCCGCCGGGGCCGCGCTCAGCGCGCCCTTGTCGGGAGCAGGTGGGTCGTCTGCAGCGGTCGCGCGCAAGGTCAGTCCGGCATCAGCACGTAGCCGGTGCCGCGCACAGTCTGCAGATAGCGCGGGAACTTCGGGTCGGCCTCGATCTTGCGGCGCAGGCGGGTGACCTGCACGTCGATGGTGCGGGCGTTGCCGCTGACCGCGCTTTCCTCGCCCAGGTCGTCGCGGCTGATCGGCTCGCCGGCCCGCCGCGCCAACGCCTTTAGCAGCGAAGCCTCGGCGGTGGTCAGTCGGACGAAGGCGCCGGCGCGCGTCAGCTCCTCGCGCTCCAGATCGAAGCAGAATTCGCCGAAGACGATCTTGTCCGGCGGCATCACCGGCGCCGGTGGCGGCACGCGGCGGAGAATGGCGTTGATGCGCAGCACCAGCTCGCGCGGCTCGAAGGGCTTGGGCAGGTAGTCGTCGGCGCCGGACTCGAAGCCGGCGATGCGGTTCTCGGTCTCGCTCATGGCGGTCAGCAGCAGGATCGGCACGGTGCTTTCCCGGCGCAGGGTTTCCGTGAGCTGCAGGCCGGTCTCGCCGGGCATCATGATGTCGAGCACCAGCAGGTCGAAGGCGAGCGCCGCCAGCTTGGCGCGCGCGTCGGCGGCGTCCACCGCCGTGGTGACGCGGAAGCCCTGGTCGCTCAGGTAGCGCTGCAGCAGGCCGCGCAGGCGGGTGTCGTCGTCGACGACCAGGATGTGCGGCTGCGTAGCCACGGCGTGCTCGTTCATGGCGGAGAAGTATAGGCTCGCCCGCGAGGGGCCGCCAGCGGCAGCGGCCGGCAACAGCGGGTCGCGGGTGCGACCGATCAACGCCCCGCCAGTCAACGCCCCGCCAGCTTTCTGGTCGGCGACGGCTTGCCGCCCGGCCCTGCGGCCCGTAGCCTACCTGCCGGCGGCTTGGCGCCGGGCTCGGGGCGCTCGAAGCGGCCGCGGTCCTGCTCGTCGATGATGTTGAGGAGCACGGTGCGGAAGCCTTCGACGGCCTCGGCGCCGGCGGTGCGGTAGGCGGCGGCGATGCGCACGCGCTGCCGCTCGGTCAGCTTATTCTCCAGCTCACGGCCCTTGTCGGTGAGCGCGAGGAGGCGCTGGCGGCGGTCGCGCAGGCCGGGACGCTGGGTGATGAAGCCCTCACGGACGAGTTGGCCCAGCACCCGCGACAGCGACTGCTTGGTGATGCGCAGGATGGCCAGCAGTTCCGAGACCGTGATGCCGGGGTTGCGGCCGACGAAGTAGATGACCCGGTGGTGCGCCCGGCCGAAGCCGTAGTCGACCAGGATCTTGTCGGGCTCGCCGGTGAAGTCGCGGTAGGCGAAGAACAGCAATTCCATCGCCTGGCGCAGTTCCTCCTCGCGCAGGAAGAGAGGATTGGGACCGCCTTTTATGTCAGCCATGTTGACATATTTGCCTAATCTTGTTACATAGGTTCAGCAAGATTTGATCGAAAGTATCAGTTCGGTACTAATTTTGGGAAAGATTTCACCGACCGGCTCGCTTGCCAACAGCTTCCCCTTTAAGGACGATCTTTACGGCAATTCTTACGGGGGCCGGCCGGTTCTGTGCAACGATCATCAAGCCTCGGGGCGAGGGTCCGGGGGCAAGGTTCTGGGGATGAAACGAACGATGTCCATAATCCCATTCGACGACCGCGACGGCGTCATCTGGTTTGACGGCAAGCTGATGCCCTGGCGGGACGCCAAGCTGCACGTGCTGAGCCATGGGCTGCACTACGGCTCCTGTGTGTTCGAGGGCGAGCGCTCCTACGCCGGGCGCATCTTCAAGATGGAGGAGCACCACGATCGCCTGCTGGAGTCCGGCAGGATGCTGGGCTTCACCATTCCCTACAGCCGCGAGGAGATCGATGCCGCGGCCATGGCGGTGCTGGAAGGCAACGGCATCTCCGACGGCTACCTGCGCCCGGTGGCCTGGCGCGGCAGCGAGATGATGGCGGTTTCCGCCCAGCAGACCAAGACCCACGTGGCGGTGGCGGCCTGGCAGTGGCCTGCCTACTTCGCGCCGGAGGCCCGCCTGAAGGGCATCCGCATGACCGTCGCGGACTGGAAGCGGCCCTCGCCGGAGACCGCGCCCTGTCGATCCAAGGCGGCCGGCCTCTACATGATTTGCACCCTTTCCAAGCACGCCGCCGAGGGCAAGGGGTATGCCGACGCCCTTATGCTCGACTATCGTGGCTTGATTGCGGAGGCGACCGGTGCCAACGTGTTTCTGGTGCAGGACGGCAAGATCCACACGCCGGCGCCGGACTGCTTTCTCGACGGCATTACTCGCCGCACCGTCATCGACCTCGCCAGGCGGCGGGGCTACGAGGTGATCGAGCGGCAGATCCAGCCGGAGGAGCTTGCGAAGACGCAGGAGGTGTTCTTGACGGGGACCGCCGTGGAGGTGACGCCGGTGGCAGAAATCGACCAGTACAGGTTCGCGGCTGGCGAGATCACCCGGAACCTGATGAATGACTACGACGCCCTTGTGCGCAAGCATGCGGCGGCCAGCGCCGCCTAGCGCCGCAGTACATCGGTCGAACAAGACCGGGCGGCGCGACAGAGGCGCCGCCCGGTTTTCTTTTTAGGTGACGAAGGAGGCTTCAGATGTCCCGCGCATTCGTGAAGGAAGACGACGGCGGCACGCCGGAGGCGCAGGTCGATCTGCCGATGAGCGAGCATCCCAACTTCGTGACCCCCGCCGGCCTGCAGATGCTGCGCGACAGGGTCGAGGAGTTCGAGGAGGAGCGCGCGCGCCTGAAGGAGCACGAGGCCGATCTGGCCACCCAGTCGCACCTGCCGCGCGTCGAGCAGGAACTGCGCTATTGGGAGGAGCGCCTGCGCAAGGCGATCCTCGTCGATCCGGCCAAGCAGCCGCACGACAAGGTTGCTTTCGGCGCCCGCGTGACCGTGAAGGACGAGGACGGCAAGCGCCACGACTATACCATCGTCGGCGAGGACGAGTCCGAGCCGCAGAACGGCAAGGTTTCCTACGTGTCGCCGCTCGCCCGTGCCCTCGACGGCGCCGAGGTCGGCGATAGCATCGTCTGGAAGCGCCCGGCCGGCGACCAGGAACTGGAGGTGGTGGCGATCGACTACGCGGCAGGGGAGGCCTAAACTCCCGGGCCGCGCTCCAGGTAGGTGTTCAGCACGATGTAGGACTGGGTGCGGAGGACGCCCTTGATGCTGTAGAGGCGGTGCAGGATGTCCTCCAGGGCGCGTGTCGATTCACAGCGCACCTTCAGCACCATGCAGGTGTCGCCGGCGACGGCATGGATCTCCTCGACGCGGGTATCCTCGGCGACCGCCATCAGCTCCGGCGTCTTGCCCCAGCCCTCGGTGTCGATGTGGATGAAGGCCGAGAGCGGCCGTCCCACCGCCTCGCCGTCGAGGCGGGCCACGGTGCCGCGGATAGCGCCGGACTTCTTCAGCTTCTTTACCCGCTCGTGCACGGCCGGCGCCGAAAGGTGGAGGCGCTCGCCCAGCTCCTTGTAGGAGAGGGTGGCGTCCTCGGCCAGCAGGCCTAACAGCTTTCGGTCCATCGGATCCATGGTCGGGACCTTATCAGGTTCCGAATCGAACGCCATTCGTTATTAAGACAATAGAAATTTCCGGCGTTGCGCCGAACATTATTCGGATCAGAATGGGGCTTCTCTCAGTTCTGTTCTAGGGAACCGATGTCCGAAGCTGCCGCGCTCCGCTTCTCGCCCATCCTCAGCCGCCGCCTGCTCTGCCTGACCCTGGCCATCGCCACCGTCGGGCTGCAGGCGCTCATGGTAGCGCCGCTGCTGACCGACATGGCGCGCGACCTGGCGGTGGGGCCGGCGGTCATCGGCCGCGCCAACGGCCTCTACGGCATCGGCGTCGCC
>DATCXZ010000391.1:0-38519 GCA_036570545.1 Kiloniellaceae bacterium | reverse complement strand
CCGCGCGGCGTGCCGGCGGCCCGCTTCATCTCGACCAGCTCGCGTTCCAGGATGGTGGCGCGCTGCTCGGCGCGGCGGGCGCGGGCACGGGCCGTGCCGAAGCGCAGCCACATGAGGAAGCTGCCGATCAGGAAGCCGCCGAGCAGGCTGCCCAGCAGCACCAGGGCAAACGGCAGGTTCACCTGGTACTCGAAGGGCCAGAAGTCGATGGCCACGTCCTGCAGGTTCGCCGCCGTGAAGGTGACGAAGACGATCAGGAGGATGAAGGTGATGATCAGGTAGAGGTAATGCACGGGCGCAGAGACCGGTCAGGTTGCCGCAAGGCTCGGCCCGACTCTAGAGCATCGCCCGGCAAGATTGAACCGTTCTGACGCGACCGCTCGCCGCTCCACTCGACTGCCGTTCCTGCGGCTGGCCGACAAAGACGGTCAGCCGCTGTTCAGGCGCTCGCGGAGCTGCTTGCCGGTCTTGAAGAAGGGGACATGCTTTTCCGACACGCTGACCGCCGCGCCGGTGCGCGGGTTGCGGCCGACGCGCGCCTCGCGGCGCTTGACGGAAAAGGCCCCGAAGCCGCGCAGCTCGACCCGGTCCCCCTTGGCCAGGGCCTCGCTGATTTCATCGAAGATGGTCGTGACGATGCGCTCCACGTCACGATGGTAGAGATGCGGATTGAGGTCCGCGATGTGTTGGATCAACTCTGACTTGGTCATAGCGACATCATCCCCTCCCGACCCGCGAAGCGGCCGGAGTCCCCATCCCGTTGCCTCCCGCAGATCACAGAACGCCGCCGGCTTCTTCTTTGCTCAAGGGAAACCCTTAGGCCTCTCTCCCGCTCCGACGTGCGTGCCGCGCTGCATTTCTGCCCGCGTTCTGGGTCGTTGTCCCTGGCGCAAGCCGGGAAACGTTGCCAGAGGAATCCGCGGGCGTCAAGTGTAAGCCTTTCAGAACAAACGTTTTTTCAACGAATGCCCGAGAGCTGGAAAATGGCGGAGAAGCATGGATTCCGGCGGATTCCGGCGGAGTCCAGGGGGCGGGCCGAAAGGAAAACGGCCCGCCGGGGTGTCGGCGGGCCGCTGTTCCAGAGGTGCTTTCAGGCGTGAGGCTACTTGTCCTCGTCGTCGTCACCCTTCTCGCGCTTGCGGGCGGCTTCGGAGATTGCCGCGCCGAGGATGTCGCCCAGGCTGGCACCGGACTCGGTGGAGCCATACTCGGCCACCGCTTCCTTCTCCTCGGCGATCTCGCGCTGCTTGATCGACAGGGAGATCTTGCGGGTCTTCGGATCGATCGCGGTGATGCGGGCGTCGACCTTCTCGCCGACAGCGAAGCGGCTCGGCTGCTGCTCGCTGCGGTCACGCGACAGCTCCGACTTGCGGATGAAGCCGATGGCGCCGTCGCCGATCTGCACCTCGATGCCGTTGTCGGTCACCTGATGCACCGTGCAGGTCACCACGTCGCCCTTCTTCAGCTTCTCGGTGCTGCCGGCGAAGGGATCCTCGCCGAGCTGCTTGATGCCGAGGCTGACGCGCTCCTTGTCGACGTCGACGTCGAGCACCTTGACCTTGACGACGTCACCCTTGCTGTACTGCTTGGCGGCTTCCTCGCCCGACAGGTTCCAGTCGAGGTCGGAGAGGTGCACCATGCCGTCGATCTCGCCGGGCAGGCCGACGAAGAGGCCGAACTCGGTGATGTTCTTGATCTCGCCCTCCAGCTCGGTGCCGACCGGGTAGTTGCCGAGGAACGACTCCCACGGGTTGGAGCCGCACTGCTTGAGGCCCAGGCTGATGCGACGCTTCTGCTCGTCGACGTCGAGGATCATCACCTCGACTTCCTGAGAGGTGGAGACGATCTTGCCCGGGTGGACGTTCTTCTTGGTCCAGCTCATCTCTGAGACATGGACCAGGCCCTCGATGCCCGGCTCCAGTTCCACGAAGGCGCCGTAGTCGGTGATGTTGGTGACGCGGCCGGTGAACTTGGTGCCGACCGGATACTTGGCGGAGACGCCTTCCCAGGGGTCGGCCTCGAGCTGCTTCATGCCGAGGCTGATGCGCTGGGTCTCCGGGTTGAAGCGGATCACCTGCACCTGCACCTGCTGGCCGATGCTCAGCACTTCGGTCGGGTGGTTGATGCGCTTCCACGAGATATCGGTGACGTGCAGCAGGCCGTCGACGCCGCCGAGATCGACGAAGGCGCCGTAGTCGGTGATGTTCTTCACCACGCCTGCCAGCACCTGGCCTTCCTTCAGGTTGGCGACCAGCTCCGAGCGCTGCTCGGCGCGGGTTTCCTCCAGCACCGCACGGCGCGACACCACGATGTTGCCGCGCGAGCGGTCCATCTTGAGGATCTGGAAGGGCTGCGGCGTGCCCATCAGGGGGCTCACGTCGCGCACCGGGCGGATGTCGACCTGGCTGCCGGGCAGAAAGGCCACGGCGCCCGAGAGGTCGACGGTGAAGCCGCCCTTGACGCGGCCGAAGATGGTGCCGGTGACCCGCTCGTTGTTGTTGAAGGCCTTGGCCAGCTGCGTCCAGGCTTCCTCGCGCTTGGCCTTCTCGCGGCTCAGCATCGCCTCGCCGTTCTTGTTCTCCATCCGCTCGAGGTAGACTTCCACCTCGTCGCCGACCTTCAGCTCCGGCATCTGGCCGGCCTCGGCGAATTCCTTCAGGGCCACGCGGCCTTCCGACTTCAGGCCAACGTCGACCAGCGCGCTGTCGCCTTCGATCGAGATGATGGTGCCGCGCAGCACCTTGCCTTCGAGGGAATCGTCAGTGCCGAGGGATTCGTCGAGCAGAGCCGCAAAGCTCTCCTTCGCGGGGGTGTTGGTGGCTGCTTCAGCCATATGGGAGCGTCCTTTCTCTTCTGCACTATCCAGGCCGGGCGGTTTGCCGCCGGTCTTCCCGGGACCATCCCGGGCGGAAAAACGTCTCGCGGAACTCTATGAGGGAACACGGGGGGCCGGGGCCGCAGCCGGGAACAGTGAGCTGTCCTGAAATCCTTCCCGTCAGCCCTCCATGGGCTTAGCGCCTGGGGGGCCAAGGCCTCGGCGGGCGATCTCCGCCATGGCGACCTCGAAAGCCCGATCCGCATCCATCTCGCCGGTGTCGAGCCTGACCGCATCCGCCGCGGCCTTCAAGGGGGCAGTCGCCCGCCCACTGTCGCGCGCATCCCTCTCGCGCAAGTCCTGCAAAACGCGCGCGTATATACTCTGCTCGCCCCGCTCAAGCAACTCCTTATGGCGCCTGGCGGCGCGGGCTTCCACCGAGGCCGTAAGGAAAAATTTCACATCGGCGTCTGGGCAGACCACCGTGCCGATGTCGCGCCCGTCCAGCACGGCGCCGTTCCACGGTCTCTCGGGGCCGGCCGGGGGTTCGCTGGCGAAGCGGCGCTGGAAGTCCAGCAGGGCGGCGCGCACCGCTGGAATGGCGGCCACCTTGGAGGCCGCCTGGCTCGCCGTTTCCAGGCGGAGGTCGTCGCGCTCCAGATCGATCGGCTGCAACGCCCGGGCGGCGGCGGTGGCGGTTGCCGGGTCCTCTGGATTGCCGCCGGCGACCAGGATCTTGGCTGCCACGGCGCGGTAGATCGAGCCGGTGTCGAGGTAGGCGCAGCGCAGCGCCTCGGCGAGGCGCCGGGCCAGCGTGCCCTTGCCGGCGGCCACCGGCCCGTCGACGGCGATAATCATCTCGACCCTTGGGGTGCCGCAAAGTCGGCGCCCAGGCCCTGCATCAGGGGGGCGAAATCGGGGAACGAGGTGGCCACCGGTGTCATGTCGTCGATCAGCACCGGCTTCTCCGCGGCCAGCCCCAACACGAGGAAGCTCATGGCGATGCGGTGGTCGAGTTCGGTCTGGATAGCCTCTTCGTTGCCGCCCGGCGGGCGCCCGCCGCAGCCTTCCACGGCCAGGGTTTCCGGGTGTTCCTCCACCGCCACGCCGCAGCGTGCGAGGCCGTGGGCGACGGCGGCCAGGCGGTCGCTCTCCTTCACCCGCAGCTCGCCGAGGCCGTGCATGACCGTGCGGCCGCTGGCGACGGCGGCGGCCACGGCAAGGATGGGGTACTCGTCGATCATCGAGGGCGCCCGTTCCGCCGGCACCTCGACGCCGGTAAGGCGGCTGCCGCGCGCCACCAGGTCGGCGACCGGCTCGCCGCCCTCCTCGCGCAGGTTCTCCACTGCGATGTCGCCGCCCATCTCCTGCAGCGTCGTGATGAGGCCGATGCGCTGCGGATTCATGCCGACCGCCGGCAGGCGCACGGTGGAGCCGGGCAGCAGCAGGGCGGCGACCAGCGGAAAGGCCGCCGACGAGGGGTCGGCCGGCACCTGCACCGCGCGTCCGACCAGCTCCGGCTGGCCGGTCAGCACGATCTCCTGCGCCCGATGGCCGCCGTCGTCGATCTCACGCCGCCGGATCGCGGCCCCGAAGTGGCTGAGCATGCGCTCGCTGTGGTCGCGCGTCGCTTCGCGCTCCACTACGCGGGTCTCGCCAGGGGCATTAAGCCCGGCCAACAGCACCGCCGACTTCACCTGCGCCGAGGGCACCGGCAGGCGGTAGTCGAGCGGCAGCGGGTCGCGCGCGCCGATCACGGTCAGCGGCAGGCGGCCGCCCTCGCGCGCAATGAAGGTGGCCCCGCAGGCCGACAGCGGCTCTGTCACCCGCGCCATCGGCCGGCGTCGCAGCGAGCCGTCGCCCGTCAGCACCGCGGTCAGCGGATGGCTCGCCAGGATACCGAGCAGCAGGCGCGCGCCGGTGCCGGAGTTGCCCATGTCGAGCACGTCCTCGGGCTCGGCCAGCGCGCCGATGCCGCGACCCCAAACGTGCCAGCGGCCGGAGACGTCGCGCTCGATGTCGGCGCCCAGCGCGCGCATCGCGGCGGCGGTGCGCAGCACGTCCTCACCTTCCAGCAGGCCGTCTATGGTGGTCTCGCCCACCGCCAGCGCGCCGAACATCAGCGCCCGGTGCGAAATCGACTTGTCGCCGGGCAGGCGGGCGGAGCCCGAAAGCGCGGTGCCCGGCCTGGCAGTCATCGGTGTCACGGGAGTATGGCTTCCTTATCTGGCTCGGCGCGTGCCGACGGGCTGCTGGCGCTGCTTCCGCTGGTATTAGAACAGGTTCTAGCGGCCGGCCGCTGGACCTGCAATCCTCCGCCACCACGGATTGCAGCCGACAAGCCGCCAACCCGCCCCGGAGCCTGCTCCGGCGGTCGCCAATTACCTTTTGACAGCGATGCACGATCATGGCAATTGCCACGCCCGACCCGATAAACAAAGAGACCTGTGGAGGACCGCGCTGGTGGCAAATCCGAAGTGGGGAACCAAGCGCATCTGTCAGAGTTGCGGGACCAAGTTCTACGACCTGACGAAGTCGCCCATCGTCTGCCCCTCCTGCGGCACGGAGTTCGATCCGGAGGCGCTGCTGAAGTCGCGCCGCCCGCGCAGCGCGCCAAAGGCGGAGCCGGCGCCCAAGCCGAAGAAGCCGAAGCCCGCGGCCACCAAGGAGGGGGCGAGCGAGGAGACCGGCGAGGAGTTCGAGATCGAGGACGAAGAGGCCGATGCTGCGGTGGCCGACGGTGAAGAAGACGACTTCATCGAGGACACCGGCGATCTCGGCGAGGACGACATGAGCGACGTCGTTGTCGAGGGAGACGAAGACGAGACCTGAGCGGTTCGCCGGATTAGGACAAGCGTAACCCTTGCCACCGATACTCCGGCTTCCCATGATGGGAGCTTGAGAGGCAGGGATAAGGCAGGCGGGCTGCGCAAAAGGCGTGCGCCGGCCTCGCGCCTAAAGGCGGCGACTTTTCCCTTGCCTTGAACCGGTGGGGTACTTAATTTCCCGCACCACGCCGCCGGGCGGCGCTTTTCTAGGCGCAACCGGTGGTTCCCATGGGGCCGTAGCTCAGTTGGGAGAGCGCTACAATGGCATTGTAGAGGTCAGGGGTTCGATTCCCCTCGGCTCCACCAGTTTTCAAAACCCCCGGCCTGGCGCCGGGGGTTTTGCTTTGGGCGGGCTGCGCCTTGCCGAAAATCTTCCGATGTTCTATGCCCGGGCTTCCAGCAACTCCAGGAGAGGAGGTCCCGCATGGCCGGGCGCAAGTATCGGATCGCCGTAATTCCCGGTGACGGCATCGGGCAGGAGGTGATCCCGGAAGGACAGCGCGCGGCTGAGGCGGTCGCCGGGCGTCACGGCTTCGCGATCGAATGGCAGCCGTTCGACTGGTCCTGCCAGCGCTACGCCGAGACGGGGCGCATGATGCCGGAGGACGGCATTGCGCAGGTGAAGGAGTTCGACGCCATCTACCTCGGCGCCGTCGGCTTTCCCGGCGTGCCCGATCACGTCTCCCTGTGGGGTCTTCTGATCCCGCTGCGCCGCGAGCTCGACCTCTACGCCAACGTGCGCCCGGTGCGCCTGTTGAAGGGCATGACCTCGCCGCTGGCGGGGCGCGGGCCGCAGGACATCGACTTCATCGTCGTGCGCGAGAACGTCGAGGGCGAATATTCCGAAATCGGCGGACGCCTCTACGCCGGCACCGATCAGGAAATGGTCTCGCAGCTTTCCTGCTTCACCCGCCGCGGCACCGATCGCATCCTCGAGTACGCCTTCGAGCTGGCAAGGAAGCGCCAGCGCAAGCACGTCACCTCGGCCACAAAGTCGAACGGCATCGTCCACACCATGCCCTATTGGGACGAGCGCTTCGCGGCCATGGCCGGGCGCTATCCCGACGTGAAGACGGCGCAGTTCCACATCGACATCCTGACCGCGCACTTCGTGCAGCACCCGGACTGGTTCGACGTGGTGGTGGCCTCCAATCTCTTCGGCGACATCCTCTCCGATCTCGGCCCGGCGGTCGCCGGCTCCATCGGCATCGCGCCGGCGGCGAACCTCAACCCGCCGCGGCAGTTCCCCTCGCTGTTCGAGCCGGTGCACGGCTCGGCGCCGGACATCGCCGGCAAGGGCATCGCCAACCCGGTGGCAGCGGTGTGGACGGCAGCGCTGATGCTCGACCACCTCGGCGAAGAGAAGGCAGCAGCCGAGCTTGAGGCGGCCATCGAGACCGTGCTGGTGGACCCCGCGGCACGCACCCGCGACCTCGGCGGCAAAGCCGATACGCGGACCTGCGGCGAGGCGATTCTGAAGGCGCTGCGGTAGGGGCCGCCACCGGAGATGCGACCAAGGTGCTATTGGTCTGGAGCGCGGTGAAGGCCGATACTGCAACCTATACGGATCGGCCCCGGACCTTTCCGGGGGCGGTTCGCCGGAGTTGGGCGTGCTCCGGAACCCTCCCTAGTAGGCCCTGAGCCTGTTGACCTTGCCGGCCGGCTCCTGTGACACGGGAGCCGGCCCTTTCTTGTTGCCCGTTCTCTTGCCGCCCATTCTCTTGCCATAATGGCTCGGCTAGACTGTTCGCCGACCAGTCCCGCAGGAGAGCGCATGGCGCGCATTGTCACTGAAACCACGCCTTGGCGACCGGCGCCACAGGCGCTGCCGGCGGGCCGCACGGTTTTCGCCATCGGCGATGTGCACGCGCACGCCGAGCACCTCTGGGCCCTGCAGGAGCAAATTGCCGGCATCATCGCCCTGGAGCACGACGCCTCCGATGTCACGGTGGTGTGGCTCGGCGACTACGTCGACCGCGGCTGGCAGCCGTTGCAGACGCTCGACCTGGTGGCCGCGGGCCTCGGCCAGCCCGGCGTCGAGGAAATCCGCCTGCTGGGCAACCACGAGGTCTACCTGATCGAGGCGGCGACCGGCGAAGATCTCAGCCTGCCGCGCCTGCTGAACTGGTGGCGCTACGGCGGGGAAGAGACGCTGAAAACCCTGGCGCCGGATGCCCGCCTGGAGGATCCGCTCGATCTGACCGCGGCGCTGAACGAGAGCCTCGGACCGGAGCGGCTGGCCTTCCTGCAACGCCTTGTTCTGCAGCGCCGCATCGGCGACTACCTCTTCGTCCACGCCGGCCTGCATCCCGGCCGCCCGCTCGACGATCAGACCGAGCACGACATGCTGTGGATCCGCGAGCCTTTCCTCAGCGGCCACGACTGGCCGCATCCGGTGACGGTGGTGCATGGCCACACCCCGGAAGGCCCCACCGTGCTGGCGCATCGCATCGGGGTCGACAGCGGCGTCTTCGCGAGCGGCTGTCTGACCGCGGTCGAGCTTTCCGGCGATCGCCTGCGCTTCATCACGGCGCGCGAGGAGACTTAGCTCTCTGCGATGCAGGCCCGGGGCCGTGCTGGGGCGGTCATGGTTAACCAATCCTTGCGTCGCGGCCCTCTTAAGCAAGCCCTAAGGGTTCTCCACCTAAAATTGCCGGCTTTCCGCTTGGACGCCTTTGCTTTTGAAGGTCGCCCGCGGAAGCCGGCCATGAGGGGCGTCGAAAGTGCCAGCGAAGGAATCCCGCGAAATCGACGTCGTGCCGACCGAGGTCGAGCAGCTGCGCGACCAGCGCGACCGCTTCCTCGCCTTCGCCTTTGCCGCCTCCGATCTGTTGCTGGAGATCGGCGACGACAGCCAGATCCGCTACGCCGTCGGCGCCACCAACCAGCTCCTGGGAGGGTCCCCGGCCGCAGTTATCGGCCGCGGCTGGCTCGATCTCTTCGCCGCCGAAGACCGCCCCCTGCTGGTCGCCAAGGCGGGCGAGCTCACGCCCGGCAAGCGCTGCGGCCCGGTTCTGGTTTCCATCTGCCCGATCATGCCCACCAAGGCCGGACAGGCCTCGTCAAAGGCAATCCCAAAGGCAATCAAGGTGGCGTTCAACGCCTGCCGCATCCCCGACCATGACGATGTCTTCTACTGCACCCTGACGGTCGCCAACGTCGGCCTGGCGAAGACCGCCAGCGCGGCGGAGGCCCGCACCGCCGGCGGCCTTCTGCGCCGCAAGGCTTTCGAAACGGCGGCGGTGGAAACGCTGGAGGCGGCGCGCGCAGCGGGCCAGGACGTGGAGATCACCTTCATCGAGTTCGTCGGCGCCGACGGCTTCCGCCAGCGCCTGGGCAGTGCCCGCTGGGAAGCCTTCTATGCCGATGCCGGCTCGGTGCTGCGCAGCGGCGCCATCGATGGCGACGCCGCCGGCGCGATCGCCGAGGATCGTTTCGGCTTCGTGCATCGCGCCGGCGTCGCCACCAGTTCCGAGGTGCGCCGCCAGCTTGCCGACCTCGCGCGCGCCTTCGATCCCACCGGCAGCGGCCTCGAGATCGAGCAGGCAACCGTCACCGCTTCGGCCGACGACCTGACCAGCGAGGAGGCCGCCCAGGCGCTGGTCTATACCATCAACAAGATGGCGGGCCGGGGCAGCGCCAATCTCGGTGTCGCCAGCCTCGCCGTTTCCTTCCACGAGCAGGTGATGGAAACGCAGGACCGCATCTCCGCCTTCAAGGCGGTAGTCGCGGGCAACCGCTTCGACTTTGCGTTTCAGCCGATCGTGGACCTCGAAACGCGCGAGATCTCGCACTTCGAGACTCTGACCCGCTTCGCCCACGGCGAATCGCCGTACCAGACCATCGTCTTCGCCGAGCACGTCGGCCTCATCCAGGACTTCGACCTCGCTTGCTGCCGGCGCGCCATCACGTTCCTGGCTGAGCGGGCGGAAAGCTCGCCGGTGAATCTGGCGGTCAACCTTTCCGGCCTGTCGCTGCAAAACGACCTCTTCGTCGACAGCCTGATGCGCCTTCTGCAACAGAACCGCAACCTCGCGGGGCGCCTAATGTTCGAGGCGACGGAATCCTCGCGCATGCATGACCTCGAGCGCGTCAGCCGGGTGTTCAACGCCATGAAGGCTCTCGGCTTCTCAATGTGCCTCGACGACTTCGGGGCCGGCGCGGCCTCCTTCCAATACCTGCGCGCGCTGGATGTCGACTATGTGAAGATCGACGGCACTTACACCAGGCGGCTGCTGAGCTCAGAGCGCGACAGCCTGCTGCTGCGCAAGCTCTGCGACCTCTGCGCCGACCTCAAGATCGAGACCATTGCCGAAATGGTCGAGCTGGAGGACCAGGTTGACAAGCTGCGCAGCCTCGGCGTGAAGATGGGCCAAGGTTACCTGCTTGGCCGGCCCGCTCCGCAGCCGGTCTTCGTCGGCGGTTCCGGCCGGCGGCGCCGTGCCTAGAGCAGATCAGGGTCGGATGGAATCGCCAGAGGCGATCCACCGACCCTGTAAATCTGCTCTACCCTTTTGAAGTAGCGGCCCCTCCCTCAACCATAGCGTCATTACCGGCGGCTTGACGGCCTACCGCCGCCACCCCATCTAAGTCTTAGCGGCGCCGCCTGACGGGCCGCTGACGGGCGGACAGCCAAAAGCGGTGTCCGGCCCGTGCAACGAGGACGCAGCCTTGCTCATGGAGGAGGCAGAGCCATATGACGCGATTGTCACTCTTCAATAGCCCGCTCCTGCTCGGTTTCGAGCAGTTCGAGCAGGCAATCGACCGCATCTCCAAGACGGCAGACGGTTATCCGCCCTACAACGTCGAGCAGCTCGGCGACCACCGGCTGCGCATTACCCTGGCGGTCGCCGGATTCACCGACGCGGATCTTTCGGTGCAGATCGAGGATCGTCAGCTCGTAATTCGTGGTAAGCAGGTCGACGACCAGAGCCGGATCTATCTGCATCGCGGCATCGCCGCGCGCCAGTTCCAGCGCAGCTTCGTGCTGGCCGAGGGTATCGAGATCACAGGTGCCACCCTGGAGCGCGGATTGCTGCATGTCGATCTCAAGCGCCAGGTGGTCGAGCCGGAAGTGCGCACTATCAAGATCAATAGCGCGGGCGCCGGCAAGATCGTCGATGGGGCAAGCCCCGAGCAAGAAGTGGAGGGACAGAAATGAACCAGCAGGTCGCCTACAGCGAGCTGTCGCAGCAGGACTTCCTGCTGCTCGGCATCAATAACATCGCCTACGTGAAGAAGGAGCAGCGCGACGGGAAGGAGGTCTTCGTGATCCACTCCGCCGATGGCAACGCCATCACCGCGTTGGCCAATCACGACATCGCCTTCGCGGCGGTTCGGCAGAACGACATGGAGCCGCTCAGCGTCCATTGAGATGGCGCGACGGCGCCGAAACGCGAGAGGCCCAAAATGCGAGGGGCACCGAAACGCAAGGGCCGCTTTCCCTGCCGGAAAGCGGCCCTTGCCCTTTGTCGAACGCCGGCGATCAGGCCGCGTGGCTGGCCTGGCTCTGAGTCAGCAGGGCGTAGATCGCTTCGGCGCTGTCGGTGCCGCGAAGCTTTTCGCAGACCGCGCGGTCGCGGAACAGGCGCGATACCCGCGCCAGCGCCTTCAGGTGATCGGCGCCGGCTGTCTCCGGTGCCAGCAGCACGAAGATCAGGTCAACCGGATGATCGTCGATGGCATCGAAGTCGATCGGCGTCTCCAGTCGGGCGAAGAGGCCATAGAGGCGATCCAGCTCCGGTAGCTTGCCGTGCGGGATGCCGATGCCGTGCCCGACGCCGGTGGTGCCCAGGCGCTCACGCTCCATCAGCACTTCGAACAGCGCCCGTTCGGGCTGCCCGGTGAGCTCGGCCGCCTTCTTGGCGAGTTCCTGGAGCGCCTGCTTTTTGCTGGTGACCCGAAGATTCGGAATTACGCTTGCAGGTACGATCAGATCAGAAATATCCATCAGCAACTCTTTGTCTCCGACCATTCACTCACCGCGGTTTCCACGCGGATCGATCCAGCCGATGTTCCCGTCGCTTCGCTGGTAGATCATGTTCAGCCCGCCATGGGCGCTGTTGCGAAACATCATGGCCGGCTGGCTCGCCAAGTCCATGCGCATGACCGCCTCGCTGACCGTGAGCGTCGGGATCTCCGTTGTCATCTCCGCAACCACGGTCGGCTGGCCGTCCGTATTGCTCTCTTCGTCGGACTCCTCCGGGCCTTCCGCGGCCAGGATGTATTGCCGGGCCGGCTGCGACGCCGCCTCGGAAGTCTTGCCGCTGTGGTCCCGCAGGCGCCGCTTGTAGCGGCGCAAGCGTTTCGACAACCGATCAGCCGCTCCGTCGAACGCAGGATAGGGTTCGTTGGCCTCGCCACTCGCTTCGATCTGGATGCCTCGCCCCACATGCGCCGAGATCACCGCCCGGTAGAGATGAGCTTCCCGCGACAGCGTTACAACCACCTCCAGCGCATCCCCGAAGTACTTATCGAGAATCCGTGAAAGGCTTTCATCTACGTGCGTTCGCAGCGCGTCACCGACGTCCAGCTGCTTTCCTTTAACGGAGAGCTGCATAACCGCTTTTGTGGATTGAAACGAGGTGGCCTACCACCTTTCCAGCATGCCCTATAGCCAGAGCGGGCGCAACATAGAGACGCCCCTGAGGTAAGTCAAGTCACAGACTTAAAAGGTTAACTCGAAGTTCACTATCCAAGAATAATGGCGGAACCATTGCGTTATGGCTGGTTAACGAGACTAGCCTTGTCACGTCGGCGCTGGACCGACGAGGGGATCCGCATCGCTTCACGGTACTTCGCCACGGTGCGCCGCGCGATGTCGACGCCGTCCTTGCGCAATAGGTCCACGATAGTGTCGTCGGATAGCACGTCGCGGCCGCTCTCGGCCTCGATCAGCAACTTGATGCGATGGCGCACCGCTTCGGCGGAATGGGCTGTGCCGTTGGCGCCGGCAATGGCCGCGGTGAAAAAATACTTCAACTCGAAGGTGCCGCGCGGCGTGGCGATGTACTTGTTCGAGGTCACTCGGCTGACCGTCGATTCGTGCATCTCGATTTCGGTAGCGATGTCGCGCAACGTGAGCGGCTTCATGTGCTCGACGCCCTTGCGAAAGAAGGCGTCCTGCTGGCGCACGATCTCGCTTGCCACTTTCAGGATGGTGGTTGCGCGCTGATGCAGCGCCTTGACCAGCCAGTTGGCGGACTGCAAACGGTCGTTCAGGTATTCGCGCTCCTTCTTGGAGCGCACATGGGCCGACACCTGTGCGTAGTAATCCGAATTCACCAGCACCCGCGGCACGGTCTCGCTGTTCAACTCGACGATCCAGCCGCCCTGGCGGTCCGGGCGCATCAGCACGTCGGGAATGACCGGCGGCGCGACCTCGCCTTCGAAAGACAGCGCGGGGCGCGGATCGAGCGCCTTGATCTCCGCGATCATCTCGAAGAGATCTTCCTGATCGACACCGCAGATCTTCTTCAGCCGGGCGCGCTCTCCCTTGGCCAAAAGCTCCAGGTTCTCGACCAGCGTTTGCATGGCGGGATCGTAGCGGTCGCGCTCCCTTAGCTGGAGGGCGAGGCACTCGGCGAGCGAGCGGGCGAAGATGCCGGTCGGCTCGAAGCCCTGCAGCACCGCCAGCACTGCTTCAATGCGCTCCAGCGCGCAGCCGAGCTGCGCGGCGAGTTCCGCCAGATCGCTGGTGAGATAGCCGTTGTCGTCGAGCTGGTCGATCAGGCAGACGCCGATCGCCCGCCCGGTGGGGTCGGCGATCTCCATCTGCATCTGCTCGGTCAGGTGCTGGCGCAGGGTCACCCGCTCGGAGAGGCGCTGCTCCAGGGAGTACTCGTCGTCGCCGGAAGCCGCCGCGCCGCGGGTTGCGAAGGCAGGCTCGCTGCCAGGGCCTTCGCCGGCGGCGCCGTTGGTGTAGACGTTCTCGTAATCGGTATCGAGCGGCTCGTCGGAAGCGGACGGCAGCGTCTCGGTGGTGGAACGGTCGAGCACGTCGGCGCCGCCCACCTCCGCCTCGGCCGCCTCCGCCTCGCTGGCGGCCTCGCCGCCCGCGGCGTCTTCCTTGCCAAGGGAATCACCCACCGTGTCCCGCTGGTCTGCCGACGGGCCCTCCAGCAGGCTGTCATTGGCGCTCTCGTCGCGATCGAGCAATGGGTTCTGCTCGAGCTCTCGGTCAACTTCCGCCGCGAGTTCCAGGTTGGAAAGCTGCAGCAGCTTGATGGCCTGCTGGAGCTGCGGCGTCATGACCAGAGATTGGCGCTGGCGCAGTTCCAATCTTTGTGTCGCCGCCATTTCGCTTAACCTTCTAGAGGCTAAACCTTTCGCCCAGGTAAACGCGGCGGACGTCCTCGTGGGCAACGATCTCGTCCGGGGCGCCTTCCATCAGCACCACGCCGTCATGGATGATGTAGGCACGGTCGACGATCTCAAGGGTCTCGCGCACGTTGTGGTCGGTGATCAGAACGCCGATGCCACGGTCCTTCAGGTGGGAGACCAGGTCGCGGATATCGCCGACGGCGATCGGGTCAATGCCGGCCAGCGGCTCGTCCAGCAGGATGAAGCTGGGGTGCGATGCGAGCGCGCGGGCAATCTCCACGCGCCGCCTTTCGCCGCCCGACAGCGCCACCGCCGGTGTGCGCCTGAGGTGGGTGATGGAAAACTCGGCGAGCAGGCTCTCGAGCATCGCCTCGCGGGTCTCGCGCACCGGCTCGGTGACTTCCAACACGCCGCGGATGTTCTGCTCGACGGTGAGGCCGCGGAAGATGGAGGCTTCCTGCGGAAGATAGCCGATGCCGAGTCGCGCGCGCCGGTACATCGGCATGTCGGTGATGTCGTGGCCATCCAGGGTGACCCAGCCGTAGTCGGGCGAAATGAGGCCGGTGACGATATAGAAGCAGGTGGTCTTTCCCGCGCCGTTGGGACCGAGCAGGCCGACCGCCTCTCCGCGCTGCAAGGACAGAGTCACACCGCGCAGAACCGGCCGCTTCTTGAAGCTCTTGCCGATGTTGTCGACCGCCAGACCGGCGTTATCGGTTACCAGGCGTGGCCCGCTCTCCGTTGCCGGCGCGTCCGCGTCCTTGGCGGAGCCGTTCGTGCTGCTCGTCGTCTTGCGTGTCTCGCTCACCAGATCCGATCCAATTCGCCGTTCGCCGTGACTCAGGAGCCGCCCGCGGCCGGCTCGCCCTCTTTCGGCTCCGCTTCCGTCGCTTTTCCTTCGCCCGGCTGAGTGTCACCCGCCGTCCCGTCTTCCGTGGTTTCTTCTTTGGTTGCACGCGGCAACACCAGTGCCTTCACCTGCGTGGGCTGCTGCGCACTGCCCGGCGGCGCGCCCAGCAAGCGGCTGATGCCGGTTGCCATGTCGACCTCGGCATAGTTGCCGACGAGCTGGTTCTCACCCTGGGTGATCTTCACTTCACCCTCCAGCGTGGCGAGTTCCTGATCGACGAAGTAGGTGCCTTCGTGCCCGCGCGCATACTCCTTGGCAGTCTGGATTTCGACATTGCCGGCCGCGTCGATGCGGTGCACCTCGAGCTCGCCCTGCGCGTTTTCCTGGAAGTTGGCGGTCAGCACGTCGGCCCTGATCTGCTTGTCCTCGTGGATTGCCTCCGCATTGCCGCGCGCGATCGCTTTGCGCTGGCCCTCCCAATACTCCAGGCTGTCGCGTGCGGTGACGACGTCTTCCTTGCTGACCAGCCGCAGATTGTCGCCGGTCATCACGAACACCTGCTCGTCGAGCTTGTACTGGCCCTTGTCTCCGTAGACCGTGCCCTCCGGCGAGTTGATGCGCACGTTGCCCACGGCTTCCAGCAGATAGATCTCGGTGCTGGCCTCTTCGTCCCCGCCCGGGTCGCGGTAGTGGGCGGTCAGCACATCCGCCAGCACCTCGACGTCACCGCTGGCGGCGCGCGCATTGCCGCGCGCGATGTAGGTCTTGTCGTTACGGTTCCATTCGATGCCGTCGTTGGCATTGATCTCCAGCGGCTGGTCGCTCTCGCGCAGGCGCTCGACCGATTGCGCGTGCGCGCCGGAGGGCGACAAACCGGTGAGCGGCAGGGTGCCGGCCAGGGGCAGGGCAAGGGTAAGCGCCGCCGCCAGCCGTGGAAGCCGGCTCATTGCAGAAGCTCCTGCGGGCGCTGGGCGCCGTCGGGCTCAGCGAGATGGTCCTGTGCGTCGGGATAGATCAACAGGCGGCTCTTGCCGGTGAACACGATGACCTGCCCACGTTCTCTGAGGCGAAAGCCTTCCGCCTGCAGCTCGCCGGAGGGGCCCTCGCCGGTGACCGCCGAGTCGCCGGCGGCCGAGCCGTCCTGGAGATCGACGGTGGCGGATTCGGTGCGGATGTCGAAACTCTTGTCGTGGGTCAGGTGCACGGAGCCCGCCAGATCCAGCCTCTCCTCTTCCTGGTGGTAGTGGCCCAGGCGGGCCGACAGTGCCACCAGATCGCCTTCGGTGGTGCGGATATCGGCCTTGGGATGCTGCAGCTCGACGAGGTTCTCGTCGTCGGGCGACTGCGTCGCCAGGTCGGCGGCGACGTTGAACGGCTGATTGTTCTCGTCGACACCGCTGTAGCGCGCGTTCAGCATGTTCAGCGTCTTGGCCTGGTCGCGCGCGATTTTCTGGAAGTCGATGCCGGAGCGGCTGATGTCCGGCATGATCTGCGGCCAGGCCACGACCAACAGCACCAGGCCGGCAGCCAGCGCCGGCAGCACCACCTTCATCGAAGTGACGAAGAGGCTGTAGCTGTTGCGGCCCGACAACCGCGGCGGAGGCGTCCGCACGCTGGCGGCCGCGCTGCCCACCGCTGCGTCGGCGGTGTGGCGCCGGATCGAATGCTGGGCTGCTGTGTTGGCCATCTGCGCTTGTGGCCTCCTCAAACCACGCCGGCCCGCAGGCAGTCATGCATGTGCAAGATGCCGATCGGCCGTTCCGGCGGCCCCGCCTCGTCGACGACGAAGACGCAGAGAAAAGGCGGCGTGCTGGTGTTCATGAAGGAGACCGCCTCCGCAGCCAGCGCGTTGACGCGGATGGTGCGCGGCTGGGCCGTCATGATGTCGCCCGCCCGGCGCGTCATGAGTTCCTGGTTCATGTGGCGGCGTAGGTCGCCGTCGGTGATGATGCCGATGAGCCGGCGGCTGTCGTCGACGATGCCGACACAGCCGAAGTGACCGGCGGTCATGATGAGGATCGCCTCCGACATCACCGTGTCGGGGCCGCATAGCGGCAGCGCCTCGGCGCCATGCATGAGGTCGGCGACCCTGAGCAGCCGCTTGCCGAGCGCGCCGCCCGGGTGCAGCAGCTTGAAGTCGCTGGAGGAAAAGCCTTTGCGCTCCAGCAGAGCCACTGCCAGGGCGTCGCCGAGAGCCAGCATCAGGGTGGTCGACGTGGTCGGCGCCAGGCCCATGGGACAGGCTTCGGGCGCGCCCTGGGCCGCGCCGGGCAGGATGAGGGCGACGTCGGCCGCTTCGGCCAGTGCGGAATCCGCCCGCGCCGTCATCGCCACGAGGGGGATGGCGAAGCGCTTGGCGTAGGTGATGATGTCGCTCAGCTCCAGCGTATTGCCGGAGTTCGACAGCGCGATGACGCCATCCCGGGCGGTGATCATGCCGAGGTCGCCGTGGCTGGCCTCGCCCGGATGGACGAAGAGGGCCGGCGTGCCGGTGGAGGCCAGGGTCGCCGCAATCTTGCGCGCAACATGGCCGCTCTTGCCCATGCCGGTCACGATGACCCGGCCCTCGATCGCCGCGAGGCGGGCGACCGCCTCGATAAAGCAGCCATCGAGCAGCCCTGCCAGCGTGCTGATCGCCCGCGCCTCGACGTCGAGCACGCGGCGGGCGACCGCCAGGTCGGCGCCGGCTACGGCGGGTTCGTGGGACTCAGACTGTACCTTCATGCCTTGTCTGACCGCGTCCGTGTCTGACTCTGTCCGTCTCATGTCCTGGGTCATCGCGCAGGGCTCGTGACCACTGGACTCTGCCGAGGGGAAGGGCGTAAGTCGGGCCGCCGACCACGTCGGCCGCCAATATTGTCGCTACGCGGCGACAGGCCGCGACATCCCCCAAAAAATGCCGCGCCGCTGCGGATTCACCCGCAGCTTAGCACAGGCGCCCCCGCGCCTTGAAAGCCCTAAGCAAGACTCATTCCAAATTGAGTCGACCCTACCTTGTAAGGTCCGATGGGGCCCGGATCAAGGGTGCCTGCCGCTAATGGGCAAAGATGTCGATTTCCTGCCAGCCGGCAATGTCGAGCGCGGCGCGCGCGGGCAGGAACTCGAAGCAGGCCCGTGCCAGGCCCTCGCGGCCCTCGCGCGCCAGCATGACATCCAACTTGGCGCGCAGGTCGTGCAAATGCAAGACGTCGGAGGCAGCATAGGCGAGCTGTTCCGGACTCAGCTCGGCGGCGCCCCAGTCCGACGATTGCTGCTGCTTGGATAGATCAACCCCCAGCAGCTCGCGGCAGAGATCCTTCAGTCCGTGGCGGTCCGTGTAGGTGCGCACCAGCTTTGAGGCGATCTTCGTGCAGTAGACTGGTTTGCAGTCGACGCCGAGATAGCGGCGGATAGCGGCGATGTCGAAGCGCGCGAAGTGGAAGATCTTGGTGATCGCGGGATCGGCCAGCAACGCCTTCAGGTTGGGGGCGTCGTAGCTGCCCTGGGTGAACTGCACCAAGTGGCAGACACCGTCGCCGGCCGAGAGCTGCAGCAGGCAGAGCCGGTCGCGGGCGAGCTCGAGGCCCATGGTTTCGCTGTCGATGGCAACGGCCCCGCCGAAACGCAGGCCGGCCGGCAGGTCGCCTCGGTGCAGATGGATTTCAGGAGTGGCCACGCTCAAGGGGTTCCGGTCGAGGGGGTCGGGTCGCGCGAATCGACGGCGACGCGTCGCTGTCGGCGCCGGCAACCCAAAATAGGCAGTCAATTGAGGCTGTCAACTTCATCCCGGGCTTTGTATATATCCGCCGACCCGGCGCCTGGCGCGGGGGTCGCGACGTGCTGAGCGGGCGAGAGGGTCGGGTATGGGCGGCATCGTGACGGTCTTCGGCGGCTCCGGATTCATCGGCCGCTATTTGGTGCAGCGCCTGGCCCGCGACGGCTGGACCATCCGCGTGGCGGTGCGCCATCCGGCCCGTGCCGGCTTCCTGAAGCCGCTGGGCAATATCGGCCAGATCACGCCGCTCTGCGTGCCGCTGCAGGACCCCGAGGCAGTGGCGGCGGCGCTGTCCGGCGCCGACGCGGCGATCAATCTGGTCGGCGTCCTCTTCGAGAGTGGACGCCAGCGCTTTCAGGCGGTGCAGGCGGAAGGCGCCGGCACGGTGGCGGCCGCCGCGGCGGCCGCTGGCGTCGAAAGTCTGGTCCACATCTCCGCCATCGGTGCCTCGGCGGACTCCGCCTCTGCCTATGCCCGCAGCAAGGCCGAGGGCGAAGCCGCCATTCGGGCCGCCTTTCCGGAGGCGGTCATCCTCAGGCCCTCGGTGGTCTTCGGCCCGGAGGACGGCTTGTTCAACCGCTTCGCCGAGATGGCCCGCTTCTCGCCGGCGCTGCCGCTGATTGGCGGCGGCCGCACCCGTTTCCAGCCGGTCTACGTGGGCGACGTCGCTGCCGCCATCATGAAGGCGCTGAGCGAACCCGCCTGCCGTGGCAAGGCCTACGAGCTGGGCGGCCCCAAGGTCTACAGCTTCAGGGAGCTTATGGAGCTGCTGCTCGCCACCATCGGCCGCAAGCGCATGCTGGTTTCCCTGCCGTTCGGCCTCGCCCGCCTGCAGGCGACCTTCCTGGAACGGCTGCCGCAGCCGCTGCTGACCCGCGACCAGGTCACGCTGCTGCGCCAGGACAATGTGGTGGCGCCGGACGCCCTCACCCTGAAGGACCTTGGCATCGCGCCGACGGCGCCGGAGGCGGTGATTGAGACCTACCTCGATCGCTACCGCCCCGGCGGCCGCTTCGGCCGGGTGCGGGCCTGAGGCATTTCCCGGGACGGCTCAGAAGCTGCCGCCGTTCACCCACCAGAGTAGCGCCGCGCCCAGCAGCAGGCGGTAGACCACGAAGGGCGTGAACGAGGCGCGCTTCAACCATCCCATCATCAGCACGATGGCGACGAGCGCCGTGATGAAGGCGAGCGCGGCGCCAACGAGCGCCGAATAACCGAGCACGGCATTGCCGGCGCGATAGAGCTCGTAGCCGGCCAGGCTGCCGGCGCCGAGGATCGCCGGGATCGACAGCAGCAGTGCAAAGCGGGCCGCCTCGACCCGCTCGAATCCCAGGAAGCGGCCGGCGGTCATCGTGATGCCGGATCGGCTGGTGCCCGGAATCAACGCGAGGACCTGCGACAGACCGATGATGAAGCCGGCAGCGAAGGTCATGTGCTCGATGCGCCGGAAGGTGAGGGTGCTGCGGTCGGCGACATAGAGCACGATGCCGAAGATGATGGTCGCCCAGGCGATGACGGTGATGTCGCGCAGGATCGTGGTCACCGCCTCCGCGAAGAAGCAGCCGGCGACGATCAGCGGCAGCGTGCCCACCACCAGCAAGGCAGCAAGGCGTGCGCCGGGGGTCCAGCGGCCGACCGCCAGCTGGGCGACACCGCCGATCATCTGACCGACCTCGCGCCAGGCATAGAGGCAGATCGCCGCCAGGGTGCCGACGTGTACGGCGATGTCGAGGACCAGGCGGTCGTGCTCCGACTGCTCGATGCCGACCATTCCGATGGCGTCGAAGGCCTGCCAGGTGAGAATCAGGTGGGCGGAGGAGGAAATCGGCAGGAATTCGGTGATGCCCTGGACAATGGCCAGGATGGCGATATGGAGGAGCGACAAGTGGGCGATTCCAGGTGAGGAGGCAGGTCCCGGCGGCGCGGTCGAGTGACGGCGGCTTATAGCATCACTTGGTTAACGTTCCATGCGCCAATTGCTGGTTTCGCCGGCCAAGCCTCTGCGCGATTAGTACCGAAACCGGACCAACTGCCACGTATGAGCTGGATAAGTCGCCGGCCTTTTCCGTCGGTCGGATGTCTCGGTGCAATAAAAGGTCAATTTTATTGACCTAATCAGAGGTTTTCCGTAGCGAACCTTAGGTTTTTCGTCTATAGACGGTGCCCCAAGAAGGACTCCCGGGGGTTGGCCGCATCAGGCCGCCGCACCTCATAAGGGACTCCGCAACAACCGTCGCGACCACTCGGGACGGACAGGATCGGTCGGACGAGAGTTTGGGGTAAGCCTATGGCCAGCAGGATGTTGAAGTTCGTCAAGCTCGAGCGCGCGATGCCGGACAAGCGCAGCGCCGAGCTGCGTCGCCAAGACTTCGGCGAGATTTACGACGAGTTCGATCCCGAGGCGGCTGCCCAGCAGGCCAGCCGCTGCTCGCAGTGCGGCGTGCCGTTCTGTCAGGTGCACTGCCCGCTGCACAACAACATCCCCGACTGGCTGCTGTTGACTGCGGAGGGGCGGCTGCGCGAGGCCTACGAGCTGGCCCAGTCGACCAACAATCTCCCCGAGATCTGCGGGCGGATCTGTCCCCAGGACCGGCTCTGCGAAGGCAACTGTGTCATCGAGCAGGCGGGCCACGGCACGGTCACCATCGGCTCGGTCGAGAAGTACATCACCGACACCGCCTGGGAGGAAGGCTGGGTGGAGCCGGTGACGCCGCCGCGCGAGCGCCCGCAGTCGGTCGGCATCGTCGGTGCCGGCCCCGGCGGCCTCGCCGCCGCCGAGCAGCTCCGCCGCAAGGGCTATCAGGTGCACGTCTACGACCGCTACGACCGCGTCGGCGGCCTGATGATCTACGGCATCCCCAACTTCAAGCTGGAGAAGGAGGTGGTGCGCCGCCGTGCCGACCTTCTGGAGCGCGGCGGGATCGTCTTCCACCTCAACTGCGACGTCGGCAGCGCCGAAAGCTTCGCCGCCCTGCGCCGCCGCCACGACGCCGTCCTCGTCGCCACCGGCGTGTACAAGGCGCGCGACATCAAGGTGCCGGGCTGCGGCCTCGGCAATATCTTTCCGGCGATGGACTTTCTCACCGCCTCCAACCGCAAGGGCCTCGGTGACAGCGTGCCGCAGTTCGACGACGGCACGCTCGACGCCAACGGCAAGGCGGTGGTGGTAATCGGCGGCGGCGATACCGCCATGGATTGCGTGCGCACGGCGGTGCGCCAGGGCGCAAAGGTGGTGCGTTGCCTCTACCGCCGCGACCGCAAGAACATGCCCGGCTCGCAGCGCGAGGTCGCCAACGCGGAGGAGGAGGGCGTCGAGTTCGTCTGGCTGTCGGCGCCGGAGGCCTTCCTCGGCGACACTGCCGTGCAGGCGGTGCGCGCCCAGCGCGTCCACCTCGGCATGCCCGACGCCACCGGCCGTCAGGCGCCGCAGGTCATCGAAGGCTCCCAGTTCACGCTGGAGGCCGACATGGTGATCAAGGCGCTCGGCTTCGATCCGGAGGATCTGCCGCGGCTCTTCGATACCGAAGGGCTGGAGGTCACCCGCTGGGGCACCGTGCTGACCGATTTCAAGACCAAGATGACCTCGCTCGACGGTGTGTTCGCCGCCGGCGACATCGTGCGCGGCGCCTCGCTGGTGGTGTGGGCGATCCGCGACGGCCGCGACGCGGCCGAGCAGATGCACAGCTACATCCAGGCCAAGACGGCGACAGCCGCCGTGGCCGCCGAGTAGGCGGGAAGGGGAAGGAACGGCAGATGACGGAACAGCGACCCCTTGGCCCCTGCACGACACCGGGCGACGACTTCGTCGCCGCCTGGAAGCGCAATGCCGCCAAGCTCTCGAGCCACGGCCTCTACGACCCGGCTGAGGAGCATGACGCCTGCGGCGTTGGCCTCGTCGCCTCCCTCGACGGCACCCCGCGACGCGACGTCGTGGTCGCCGGCATCGAGGCGCTGAAGGCAGTCTGGCACCGCGGCGCCGTCGATGCCGACGGCAAGACCGGCGACGGTGCCGGCATCCACCTGCAGATCCCTCAGGACTTCTTCCGTGAGCACGTTTCGCGTACCGGGCACGAGCCGGGCAAGGAGACGCTCGCCGTTGGGATGGTGTTCCTGCCGCGCACCGATTTCGGTGCGCAGGAGCGCTGCCGCGTGCTGGTCGAGCGCGAGATCCTCAACTTCGGCTATCGCATTTACGGCTGGCGCCAAGTGCCGGTGCACCCGGAGATCGTCGGTGAAAAGGCGAACGCAACGCGGCCCGAGATCGAGCAGGTGATGATCGCGAACGCCCGCGGCGTGCCGAATCCGCAGTTCGAGATCGACCTCTACATCATCCGCCGGCGCATCGAGAAGGCGGCCGAGCTGGAGTCGATCCAGGATTTCTACATCTGCTCGCTGTCCTGCCGCTCGATCATCTACAAGGGCATGTTCCTCGCCGAGCAGCTCTCCTCGTTCTATCCCGACCTGCTGGACGACCGCTTCTCGTCCAACTTCGTGGTGTTCCACCAGCGCTACTCGACCAACACCTTCCCGACCTGGCGCCTGGCGCAGCCGTTCCGGATTCTCGCCCACAACGGCGAGATCAACACCCTGAAGGGCAACGTGAACTGGATGCAGGCGCACGAGTGCCGCATGGCCTCGGAGACCTTTGCCGACCATGTCGAGGACTTGAAGCCGGTGATCTCCGCCGGCCTTTCGGACTCGGCCGCGCTCGACGCGGTGGCCGAGCTGATGGTGCGTGCCGGGCGTGACTTGCCGATGGTCAAGACCATGCTGATCCCGGAGGCCTGGGGCGACGAGCCATCGATGCCTCAGGCGTACCGTGACCTCTACAGCTACTGCAATGCGGTGATGGAGCCGTGGGACGGGCCGGCGGCAGTATGCGGCTTCGGCGGTCGCTGGGCCATCGCCGGCATGGACCGCAACGGCCTCCGGCCGATGCGCTACACCATCACGAAGGACGGCCTGCTGTTCGCCGGTTCGGAGACCGGCATGGTGCGCATCGACGAGCAGAATATCGTCGAGAAGGGCCGGCTCGGTCCCGGTCAGATGCTTGCCGTCGACCTGCGCGAAGGCAAGCTCTACCACGACGGCGAGATCAAGGACTACATGGCGTCCCTGAAGCCCTTCGGCGAGTGGATCGTCAACGTCACCTCGATCGACGATCTGCTGCGCCCTGACCACGGCGAGCCGGTGCGCTGGGAGGGCGAAGCGCTGCGCCGCCGCCAGCTCAACTACGGCCTCACCATGGAAGACCTGGAGCTCATCCTCCATCCCATGGTGGAGGACGCCAAGGAGGCTGTCGGCTCGATGGGCGACGACACGCCCCTGGCGGTGCTGTCGGACCGCTACCGCGGCATGCACCACTTCTTCCGCCAGAACTTCAGTCAGGTCACCAATCCACCGATCGACTCGCTGCGCGAACGTCGTGTCATGACCTTGAAGACGCGCCTCGGCAACCTCGGCAACATCCTCGATGAGGACGAGGCCCAGCTCCGCCTGCTACAGCTTGAATCGCCGGTGCTGTCCAACGCCGAGTTCGATGCGATGGTCGAGCACATGGGCGAGGCGGCCGCCAAGATCGACTGCACCTTCGCGCCCGACGGCGGCGAGACGGCGCTGGCCGAGGCGCTCGACCGCATCCGCCAGGAGGCGGAGAACGCCGTGCGGGCCGGCTGCGAGCACGTGGTGCTGTCGGACGAGGCGGTCGGTCCCGACCGCGTCGATGTCCCGATGATCCTCGCCACCGGCGCAGTCCACACCCACCTGATTCGCCAGAAGTTGCGCACCTTCGTGTCGCTGAACGTGCGCTCGGGCGAATGCCTCGACGTGCACTACTTCGCCGTGCTCATCGGCGTCGGCGCCACCACCGTGAACGCCTACCTGGCGCAGGAATCGATTGCCGAGCGCCATCGCCGCGGTCTGTTCGGCGACCGCCTGCTGGAAGACTGCGTCCAGTCCTATATCAAGGCAGTCGACGACGGCCTCCTGAAGATCATGTCGAAGATGGGGATCGCGGTGATCTCCTCCTATCGCGGCGGCTGCAACTTCGAGGCCGTCGGTCTCTCGCGCACGCTGGTGGACGAGTACTTCATGGCGATGCCGAGCCGCCTGTCCGGCATTGGCCTCATGGGCATCCAGGAGAAGGTGCTGGACCTGCACGTGCGTGCCTGGAACGAAGACTTCGTGGCGCTGCCGGTGGGCGGTTTCTTCCGGTACCGCCGGGGCGGCGAAAGCCATGCCTGGGAGGCGGGACTCATCCACACGCTCCAGCACGCGGTGGCCACCGACTCCTATATGACCTACCGCAAGTTCTCCGAGGGCGTGCACAACCAGCCGCCGAACACCCTGCGCGACCTGCTCGACTTCAAGGTCGACGGCGTGACCGCGGTGCCGATCGAGGAGGTCGAATCGATCACCGCGATCCGCAAGCGCTTCGTCACCCCCGGCATGTCGCTGGGCGCGCTGTCACCGGAGGCGCACGGCACGCTTAACATCGCGATGAACCGCATCGGGGCCAAGTCGGACTCCGGGGAGGGTGGCGAGGACCCGGCGCGCTTCACGCCGCGCCAGAACGGCGACAACGAGAACTCCGCGATCAAGCAGGTCGCCTCGGGACGCTTCGGCGTGACCGCCGAGTACTTGAACCAGTGCCGCGAGATCGAGATCAAGGTGGCGCAGGGCGCCAAGCCCGGCGAGGGCGGACAGCTTCCGGGGTTCAAGGTGACCGAGATGATCGCCAAGCTCAGGCATGCGACGCCGGGCGTCATGCTGATCTCGCCGCCGCCGCACCACGACATCTACTCGATCGAAGACCTCGCGCAGCTCATCTACGACCTGAAGCAGATCAATCCCGACGCCAAGGTCTGCGTGAAGCTGGTGGCGCGCTCCGGCATCGGGACGATCGCCGCCGGCGTGGCCAAGGCCAAGGCAGACGTCATCCTCATCTCCGGCAACGTCGGCGGCACCGGCGCCTCGCCGCAGACCTCCATCAAGTTCGCCGGCGTGCCTTGGGAGATGGGGCTCTCCGAGGTGAACCAGGTGCTCACGCTCAACCGCCTGCGCCACAACGTGACGCTGCGCACCGATGGCGGCATCAAGACCGGCCGCGATGTGGTGATCGCCGCCATGCTCGGCGCCGAGGAATTCGGCGTCGGCACCGCCTCGCTGATCGCCATGGGCTGCATCATGGTGCGCCAGTGCCACTCCAACACCTGCCCGGTCGGGGTCTGCGTGCAGGACGAGGCGCTGCGCAAGAAGTTCACCGGCACGCCGGAGAAGGTGGTGAACCTGTTCAGCTTCATGGCCGAGGAGGTGCGCGAGATTCTTGCCCGTCTCGGCGCGCGCAGCCTGAACGAGATCATCGGCCGCACCGACCTGCTGAAGCAGGTCAGCCGCGGCGCTGAGCATCTCGACGACCTCGACCTCAACCCGCTGCTGGTGCAGGCGGAAACTGGCGACCTGCCGAACTACTGCACGCTGCTCGGCCGCAACGAGGTGCCTGAGACGCTGGATGCGCAGATCATCGCCGACGCCACGCCGCTGTTCGAGGACGGCGAGAAAATGCAGCTACAGTATTCGATCCGCAACACGCACCGCGCGATCGGCACCAAGCTCTCATCGATGATAACCCGCCGCTTCGGCATGCAGGGTCTGAACCCGGATCACATGACGGTGCGCCTGCGCGGCTCCGCCGGCCAGTCGCTCGGCGCCTTCGCGGTGCAGGGACTGAAGCTGGAAGTCTTCGGCGATGCCAACGACTACGTCGGCAAGGGGCTCTCCGGCGGCACCATCGTGGTGCGGCCGCTGACCTCCAGCCCGCTGGCCAGCAACGAGAACACCATCATCGGCAACACGGTTCTCTATGGCGCCACCGCCGGCAAGCTCTTTGCCGCCGGCCAGGCCGGCGAGCGCTTCTGCGTGCGCAATTCGGAGGCCATTGCCGTGGTCGAGGGCTGCGGCTCCAACGGCTGCGAATACATGACCGGCGGCGTGGTCGTCATCCTCGGGTCGGTCGGCCCCAATTTCGCGGCCGGCATGTCAGGCGGCATGGCCTTCGTGTACGACGTCGACGACCGGCTGCCGGAGCGCATCAACCCGGACAGCGTCATCCACCAGCGTATCGAGACCGACTATTGGGAAGGTCAGGTGCACGATCTCATCACCGAGCACTGGCGCGAGACTCAGTCGGCCTTCGCCCAACAGATTCTGGTGAATTGGGCGCAGGAAAAGCGACGCTTCTGGCAGGTGGTGCCGCGCGAGATGTTGAGCCGCCTGTCTAATCCAGTGACCCGCGAGGCGGAGGAAGCCGCCCGCGCATAACCCTTCGCCCAACGTATCGGCGCATTTTGCCGGGCAATGATTGCCGTTAGGTAGAGCGCCGGCCCTCGAAGGGCCGGCGCTCTACCCATTTTTGGGCGGATTTCTAGGTTTTCCGCGCCGCTCTGCTAAGGCACAATCTTTGCAAGTTTCCCGCCGGAACCAATCTACCGGGAGGGAAGCGGCATGACCGATGCCATTGGACCCAACGTCTCCGACGTGGCGCGCGCCCTGATGGAGGCTCGCCAGACGAGCAACCGCGCCGCCGCCGTGGCGACCCGGGAAAAGGCAGCGACCGGGCTGACCGGCCACGAAGGCGACAGCGTCACCCTCTCCGATGCAGCCCAGGAAGCCCTGACGGTCCGCACCCGCGACGGCATCGAACTGACGCCGATTCCGCTCGACAAGCTGAAGCTCATCACGCCGCAGGGCCAGCGCAGCGAGGCCGAGACGGCGATCAAGCAGCTCATGGCCGACCTCGGCATCGAGGGCGACCTGGAGTTCTCGATCGAGGTGAAGGACGACGGGTCGGTCGCGGTGAAGGGGGCGGGCGCTCATAGCGAAGAAATCGAAGCGGCCATCAATGCCGATCCGTCGCTGCAGAAACTGATGCGTAACAGCTACATGTCCGCGAAGTTCGGCTACGAACTCCCCGTCATGAAGGAAGCGATGGACGCTATGCGCGCCGCCGGGGATGAGCCCGTCGGGCGCGAGCTCTTTGCTGCGGCCCGCGCCGCCAGGGACCGCGTCGATGCAGCCAGCTTCACCTTCACATTGACGCAGGGTGTTCTGACCACCGCTTTCGTGGATCCGACGGGTGAGCGCTTCGGCGGCGCGGCCCCCGAGATGGCATCGGAAACGACGGCGCAGGCCTGACAGCCGCCTCTTCCGGCGGCGCGGCAAGCTGACCCTACCCAGGCGCGGGCGGGATGCTTATAGTCCGCGGCCATGCGCCAGCTCTACCACATCGCCATCGATCCCGGCTGCCGGGCCGTGCGGGTCACCCTGGCGGAGAAGAGCCTCGACTGCGAACTGCGCACCGAGAAGGTGTGGGAGCGGCGCGAGGTCTTCCTGCGCCTCAACCCCGCCGGCCAGGTCCCGGTCTTCGTCGACGAGGACGGCACTTCGATCCCGGGCTCCTCGGTCATCGCGGAGTATCTCGAGGAATGCTACCCGGAGCCCTCGCTGCTTGGCGACAACCCGGCCGACCGCGCCGAGGTTCGCCGCCTCGCCGGCTGGTTCGGCGAGAAGTTCCACCGCGAGGTGACGGTGAACCTGGTCGACGAGAAGATCATGAAGCGCTTCCTGAAGCTCGGCACACCGAACTCGGGGGCGATCCGCGCCGGCCTCGCCAACATCCACTATCATCTGGAGTACATCGCCTGGCTGTGCGACCGGCGACGCTGGCTGGCCGGCGACGCCTTCTCGCGCGCCGACATCGTGGCGGCCGCGGAACTCTCGGCGGTCGACTACATCGGCGATGTCCCCTGGGGCGACCACGGCGGCGCCAAGGACTGGTACGCCCGCGTGAAGTCGCGGCCGAGCTTCCGCGCCATCCTCGCCGACCATATCTCCGGCGTGCAGCCACCGAAGCACTACGCAGACCTCGATTTTTAGCGATGTCGCTGCGCCGGGACATGTAGGGAGGGTGGCTCCCTACTCCACTTTCACGTCGAGCTTGGCGAGGTTGGCCTGCGCCGCGGCGGCGGCCGGCGTCTGGGGGGCGAGGCGGGTGACGGCGAGCCAATCTTCGCGCGCGCCTGAAGTATCGCCGTCGAGCCGGCGCAGGTTGCCCCGCTCCAGCAGGCCTTCCGGGTTGGCGGGATCCATCGTCAGCGCCGCTTCGACGTCGGCCAGAGCGGCGTTCCGGTTGTCGAGGAAACGGTGGGCGCTGGCGCGCAGCACCAGGATGTCGGCGCGGTTGGGCGCATGGGACAGGGCACGGCCGAGATCGGCGACGGCATCGGCGTAGTCGCCGACGCTGGCGGCGGTCATCGCGCGGTCGACCAGCAGCTCTATGTTGTTGGGCTCGCGCGCCAGCGCGGCGCTCTGGACGGTGTAGGCACGCTCCACCTTGCCGGCGGCGAGCCAGGCCTGTGCCGCCTGGATCAGGATCGGGATCTGCAGGTAGGCGTAGCTCGCCTCCAGGCTCCCTGCCAGCGTCTCCAGCTCTTGCCCCGCCGCCTCGTAGTGGCCCAGGCGCATCAGGGAGACGGCGGCGCAGTGGCGTGCGGGGTCGCTGCCGCCGAGATCGGCCCAGGTCTGGGCCGACTCCAAGGCCTCGTCGGGCGCCGTCTCGGCGAGATCCATGCAGGCCTGGTACCGCGCCGCCTGCTCGGGGTCGTCGGCTTGAGCCGCGCAGGTGCCGGCCGTCCCTACAGCCAGAAGCGCGAGCAACGCGGCACTGCCCGCAAGCGTTGCGGCTTTCCTCATGGCTGGCCTTTCTCTGCTGTGCCGCCCTAAGGTGCGGGCGGCCGTCGTCACCGAGTCTATAGAAGAGATGCCGCGAGGTTGAAAGCCCATGTCTGCCGGTTCATCGTCTGCCGCTCCACCGTCTCCGGATTCAGCACCGCCGCTTCCCTCTCCGCCCGCACCGGCGCCCGACGTCGGCCGGCTGTTCTGCTTCGGCCTCGGCTTCAGCGCGCTGGCCCTGGCGCGCCGCCTGGCCGCGTCCGGCTGGGCAGTCGCCGGCACCACGCGCTCGGCGGAGAAGGCGGCGACCCTGACCGCGGAGGGCATTGCCGCCTACGTGTTCGACCGCGCCCATCCCCTACCGGAAGCGGCGCTCGCCGGCACGACGCACCTGCTGGTCAGCATTGCGCCGGACGGCGAAGGCGAGGGCGCCGGCGACCCCGCGCTCGATCGTTACGCTGCGGACATAGCCGCCCTCCCCGGCCTCGCCTGGATCGGCTATCTCTCCACCACCGGGGTCTACGGCGACTGGCAGGGCGCGGAAGTTGACGAGGAGTCGGAACTGCGCGGGGCCAAGGGGCGCAACCGTCGCCGCATCGAAGCCGAGGCCGACTGGCTGGCACTGCATGCCGACCACGGCCTGCCGGTGCATGTCTTCCGGCTCGCCGGCATCTACGGGCCGGGGCGCTGCGCGCTCGACGCCGTACGCAGCGGCCGCGCCAGGCGTATCGTCAGGCCCGGCCATCTGTTCAGCCGCATCCATGTCGACGATATCGCCGGCGTGCTGCAGGCTTCCATTGCGCGGCCCAATCCGGGGCGCATCTACAACGTCTGCGACGACGAGCCGGCACCGGCTGCCGAGGTCACGGCCTACGCCTGCAAGCTGCTGGGGGTCCAGCCGCCGCCCCTGGTCGCGTTCGAGGATGCCGGGTTGTCGGCCATGGCGGCCAGTTTCTGGGAGGACAACCGTCTGGTTTCCAACCGTCGCCTGCACGAAGAGCTCGGCGTCAGCCTCGCCTATCCCAACTACCGCGTGGGACTGGAAGCCATCCTGGCGGCCGCGCGCTGAGCCAGGCCTTCCACCGTGTGCTCCAGGCGGGCGAGGTCTTCCGGCTCCGAGAGGCGATGTGCGGCGCCCTTCACCAGGGTCACTTCCACATCCGCGCTTTCCAGTGCCGAGGCAAGCCGCAGGCTGGTCTGCCAGGGCACGTCGGCGTCTTCCAGCCCGTGGATCAGGCGCACCGGGCAGGCCAGCGGAATTGGCCCCTCGAGGAGCAGGTGCCTGCGTCCCTCCTCGATCAGCCGCCGGGTGATGCGGTACCGAGTCGCGCTGTAGGCCGAGGGGTTGTCGACGTAGCCGAGGCTCTCCAGCGCCTGCCGCTGCTCGGCAGTGGCGCGCGCCCAGATGAGATCCTCGGTGAAGTCCGGTGCCGCGGCGATGCCGACGAGGCCGGCGACGCGCTCGGGGCGGGCGAGCGCTGCCAGCAGCATGATCCATCCGCCCATGGAGGAGCCGACGAGGATCTGCGGCCCTTCGGTCAGAGCATCCAGCACCGCCACCGCGTCGCCTGCCCAATCACCGATGGTGGCCTCCGCGAAGCGGCCGGACGAGGCGCCGTGGCCGCGGTAGTCGAAGCGGACGAAAGCGCGGCCCCGGCGTTGCGCGTAGGCTTCCAGCGCCTGCGCCTTGAGGCCGCTCATGTCGGACATGAAGCCGCCGAGGAAGACAACGCCCGGCCCGTCTGCCCCTTCCGCGCGGCTGGCTTTTCCGGCCTTCGTCTTGTAATAGGCGAGGACGGTGCCGTCGCCGCGCGCTAAACTCCCGAGAGTAGGAGAGGGCGGCGGATCGACCGGCAAGTCGGAAGGCTGCATGCTAACTCTCGCTAAACGATTCTGTGGCAACGGTTTTCCCTACGGCGAAAACGACGGCCGCAGGGAAGCAAGGGGATGAGCGTTCCAGAAGCTAACATCGGCGTGACGCGGGTCCAAAGCGCGTCTTCGCAAGGCGGCCCGGTAGTGTTGCAGGTGGTGCCGAGCCTGGTCACCGGCGGCGTCGAGCGCGGCACCATCGAGATCGCGGCTGCCATCGTTGCCGACGGCGGCACCGCCATCGTGGCCTCCGAGGGCGGGCCGATGGAGAACGACCTGCGCCGCGCCGGCGCCTTGCACCTGAAGCTGCCGGCCGCTTCCAAGAATCCCGTCGTGATGTACCGCAACGTCGCGCGGCTGGAGCAGATCATCAACGCCTACAACGTCGACATAGTGCACGTGCGCTCGCGCGCGCCAGCGTGGTCGGCGAAGAAGGCCTGCGAGCGCACCGGGCGGCACTTCATCACCACCTTCCACGCCCCCTACAATTTCTCCAATACGCTGAAGAAGCGCTACAACCAGATCATGGCCGAGGGCGAGAGGGTGATCGCCATCTCGGACTTCATCGCCGAGCATGTGCGCCAAAACTACAGCGTCGACCGCGCGCGTCTGCGTGTCATCCATCGCGGCATCGACATCGCCCGCTTCGATCCCGACCGTGTCTCGGCCGAGCGCATGGTTCAACTGTCGACGCGCTGGCGGCTGCCCGACGGCATCCCGCTGATCCTCATGCCGGGGCGGCTCACCCGCTGGAAAGGCCAGACCGTGCTGCTGGAGGCGCTGGCCCAGCTAGGCGGCATCGAGTACCGCTGCGTCATGGTCGGCTCCGACCAGGGCCGCACCGCCTATCGGCGTGAGCTCGAGGCGCTGATCGCCAGCCATGGCCTGGGCCAGCGGGTGTCGATAAGGGACGAATGCGGCGACATGCCGGCAGCCTACATGCTGTCAGACGTGGTGGTTTCCGCTTCCACCGACCCGGAGGGCTTCGGGCGCACCGTTGGCGAGGCTCAGGCGATGGGCCGACCGGTGGTCGCCAGTGACCATGGCGGCGCGCGCGAGCAGATCCTCGCCGAGCGCACCGGCTTCCTGTTCCCCTCCGAGGACGCCACGGCGCTTGCCGCCGGCCTGCGCAAGGCGCTCTCCCTGACGCCGGAGGCGCGCGCGCGGCTGCATGACGAGGCCATCGCCAGGGTGCGCGGCGAGTTCTCCAAGGACCTCATGTGCGCCCGCACCTTGGGTCTCTACCGCGAAGTCCTGCGTGCCGGCGCCGGCGCGCAGAGCCGTGGCTCCGCCCGGGCCGCGCGAACTTGACCTGATGGGCTGCGGCCGGCAGCGCCGGCCCCACCTTGACAGGCCCTTGCCTTGACAGGTCTTGTAATCCTTCTAAAGTTCCCGCCGCTTTGAAACAGGACCCGGAATTCCGGGATTTACCATGGCAGTCACGATGGAAAACCAGCTCTCGATCACGCTCCCGGACGGCTCCTGGCGCGGCTTCGATGGGCCGGTCACCGGCAGCGAGATCGCCGCTTCCATCGGCCCCGGCCTCGCCAAGGCGGCGCTCGCCGTGAAGGTCGACGGCGCCCTGCGCGACCTCGCCCGGCCGATCGAGGGCGACGCGACGGTAGAGATCGTCACGGCCAGCCACGCAGACGCGCTTGAGCTGCTGCGCCACGACTGCGCCCACGTCCTGGCCGAGGCGGTGCAGGAACTCTATCCCGGCACCCAGGTCACCTTCGGCCCGGCCATCGAAAACGGCTTCTACTACGACTTCGCCCGGGAGGCCCCCTTCACGCCCGCCGACCTTGCGGCCATCGAGCAGCGCATGCACGAGATCGTCGACCGCGACGAGCCGATCCGCCGCGAGGTGTGGGACCGCGAAGAGGCGATCCGCTACTTCACCTCGATCGGGGAGAAGTACAAGGCCGAGCATATCGAGACGCTGCCGCAAGGCGAGGAGATCTCGATCTACCGCCAGGGCAACTGGCTCGACCTCTGCATCGGCCCGCACCTGCCTTCGACCGGCAAGCTCGGGCATGCGTTCAAGCTGATGAAGGTCTCCGGCGCCTACTGGCGCGGCGACGCGCGCAACGCGCAGCTCCAGCGCATCTACGGCACCTGCTGGGAGAACGAGAAGCAGCTCAAGGCCTACCTCACCATGCTGGAGGAGGCTGAAAAGCGCGACCACCGGCGCCTCGGCCGCGAGATGGACCTCTTCCATCTGCAGGAGGAGGCGGCGGGCTCGGTGTTCTGGCATCCCAAGGGCTGGACGCTCTACCGCACCGTCGAGGCCTACCTGCGCCGCCGCCTGGAGGCGGCCGGCTACGTCGAGGTGAAGACGCCACAGCTCATTGACCGCTCCCTCTGGGAGGCGTCCGGCCACTGGGAGAAGTTCCACGAGCACATGTTCATCGCCGAGTCCGAGGATCGCATCCTGGCGGTGAAGCCGATGAACTGCCCCGGGCACGTCCAGATCTTCAAGCAGGGCATCACCAGCTACCGCGACCTGCCGCTGCGCATGGCGGAATTCGGCGCCTGCCATCGCAACGAGCCTTCGGGCGCTCTGCACGGCATGATGCGGGTGCGCGCCTTCACCCAGGACGACGCCCACATCTTCTGCACGCCGGACCAGATCAACAGCGAGACGGTGGTCTTCTGCGACCTGCTGCGCCAGGTTTACCGCGACTTCGGCTTCGAGGACCTGGTGGTGAAGTTCTCCGACCGGCCCGCCGTTCGCGCCGGCGACGATGCCACCTGGGACAAGGCCGAGGGCGCGCTCATGGCTGCCGTCGAGGAGGCCGGCCTGGAGTACAGCTTGAATCCCGGCGAGGGCGCCTTCTATGGGCCGAAGCTGGAGTTCGTGCTGCGCGATGCCATCGGCCGCGACTGGCAGTGCGGCACCTTCCAGGTCGACTTCGTGCTGCCGGAGCGGCTCGGCGCCAGCTATGTTGGCGAGGACGGCGAGAAGCACCGTCCGGTCATGCTGCACCGGGCGATTCTCGGCTCCTTCGAACGTTTCCTCGCCATCCTCATCGAGCAGCATGCCGGGCGCTTCCCGCTCTGGCTGGCGCCGGTGCAGGTGGTGGTCGCCTCGATCACCTCCGATGCCAACGGGTACGGCGAGCAGGTCGCCCGCGCTCTGAAGGCCGCCGGCCTCCGCGCGGAAACCGATCTCCGGAACGAGAAAATCAACTATAAGGTGCGGGAGCATTCGCTGGCCAAGGTGCCGGTGATCGCGGTGGTCGGCCGCCGAGAGGCCGAGGAGGGCAAGGTCGCCCTGCGCCGCCTGGGCAGCAACGAGCAAGAGATTCTTGCGCTCGGCGAAGCAGTGGCTAGGATCAAGGCTGAGGCAGCAGGCCCCGACGCAGCCGCGTTGCGCGATGCCTAGCCTTCAGGGCAGAGAACAGAGAAGGTAGTGAGAGTTGGGCGGGCCCCGGTGGGGCCGGTCCGTCTTTGAGGGGAAGGTCCCGGCCGATCGGCGCGGGGATCGAAGCCACCCTTGGCCCGGGAATCGCCTGCCAGGGGAATCCAATAACAGGAACGAGGAGTTCGGCAATAGCACGTCCACCTTTTGATAGCACGCCCTCCCGCGACGGGCCGCGCGTGAACGAGATGATCACCTCGCCCCAGGTCCGCCTGGTCGACGAGAACGGAGAGCAGGTCGGCGTCGTATCGACCGCCGATGCCCGGCGCAGGGCGGAGAGTGCCGGACTGGACCTCATGGAGGTTTCGCCCAACGCCGAGCCACCGGTTTGCAAGATTCTCGACTACGGCCGTTTCCGCTACGAGGCCCAGAAGAAGAAGAACGAGGCCCGGAAAAAGCAGAAGGTCATCGAGGTTAAGGAAATCAAGATGCGGCCCAACATCGACACCCACGACTACGAGGTGAAGATGCGCTCGATCCACCGTTTCATCGAGGAAGGCGACAAGGTCAAGGTGACCATGCGTTTTCGTGGCCGCGAGATGGTGCACCAGGAGATCGGCAAGCAGGTGCTCGACCGCGTGCGCGAGGAAATGGAACCGACCGCCAAGGTCGAGCAGTTCCCCAAGCTCGAAGGCCGCCAGATGACGATGGTCATGGCACCCCGCTAGCCCAAGCGCCGAAGCGGAGAGATTCGGGCCGTCCGCCTAAAGCGGGCGGCCCTCGCGCATCTTCCGGTCTGGCGAACATCGTTTTTGGCGGAATTCCGCGGTTTCTCCGCAACCGCCCTAGCTGACCGGGCACTTGCAATCGCCCGGCGAGGCGGCTATAACCCCGCGTTCTCGAATTGAGCGGTCCGGCTAAGGGCATGCCCACCCGCTCCAACTGTCTCGTTTCGTTCAGAAAGGATGCAAAATGCCCAAACTGAAGAACAAGTCCGGGGCGAAGAAGCGCTTCCGGATTTCCGGCTCGGGCAAGGTGATCGCGTCCTTTGCCGGCAAGCGCCACGGCATGCGCAAGCGCCCCCAGAAGATGATCCGCAACGCGCGCGGCACCGCCGTGCTGTGCGATGCCGACGCCAAGATCGTGCGTCGCAACTTCCTGATCTACGCGAAGTAAGGGGGCAGCGACATGGCAAGAACAAAGCGCGGCACCACTACCCACGCCCGCCACAAGAAGGTGATGGAGCGTGCCAAGGGCTATCGCGGCCGTGGCAACAGCGTCTTCACCGTGGCCATCGAGCGGGTCGAGAAGGGCCTGCAGTACGCCTACCGCGACCGCCGCACCAAGAAGCGCAATTTCCGCGCCCTGTGGATCCAGCGCATCAACGCCGGCGCCCGCGAGCACGGCCTGACCTACTCCCAGTTTATGAACGGCATCAGGCGGGCTGGTATCGAGCTCGACCGCAAGGTGCTGTCTGACCTGGCGGTGCGTGAGCCCGATGCCTTCAAGTCCCTGGTGGAGCAGGCCAAGGCCGCTCAAGCGTAAGCTTGTCGGCCCTGAGCCCTTCCTGACAAATCCAGTGACCGGTCCCGTCGCCTGAGGCGCGTCCGCTCTTGCCGAACGCGCCCGACGGGAGGGCAGAGGTAGGCGTCTTTAAGCGATGGAGAACCTCGAGCAACTGCAGAACAGCCTGTTGGATCGTGTGGCCGCGGCCGGCGATCTGGAGGCGCTCGAGAGTCTGCGGGTGCAGGCGCTCGGCAAGAAGGGCGAGGTGACTCAGCGCCTGAAGAACCTGGGGAGCCTGTCGCCCGACGAGCGCCGGGAGGCCGGGCAGAACCTCAATCGGGTAAAGGATGCGATCGCCGAAGCGATCGAGGCGCGCCGCGCCGACCTCGAGGAGAGCGCTCTAGAAGCCAAGCTCGCCGGCGAGGCGGTCGACATCACGCTGCCGTCGCGCCCCGCGGAGGTCGGCCGCATCCATCCGATCAGCCAGACCTTCGAGGAGCTGGTGGCGATCTTCGGCGAAATGGGGTTCTCCGTCGCCGAGGGCCCGCATATCGAAGACGATTACTACAACTTCACCGCTCTCAACATTCCTGAAGCGCACCCGGCGCGCCAGGAAATGGATACTTTCTACATGCGCCCGGCGGCCGACGGCAGCCGCAAGGTTCTGCGCACCCACACCTCGCCGGTGCAGATCCGCCACATGCTGGCCGAGAAGCCGCCGATCCGCATCATCGTGCCGGGGCGCACCTTCCGTGCCGATCACGATGCCACGCACTCGCCGATGTTCCATCAGGTCGAGGGGCTGGTGATCGACAAGAAAAGCCACATGGGGCACCTGAAGGGTACGTTGACCGCCTTCTGCCGGGCCTTCTTCGGAGTCGAGGACCTGCCGCTGCGCTTCCGGCCCAGCTACTTCCCCTTCACCGAGCCGAGCGCCGAAGTCGACATCGGCTGCAGCCGCGAGGGCGGGGAACTGAAGATCGGCCCGGGCAAGGACTGGCTGGAGATCCTCGGCAGCGGCATGGTGCATCCCAAGGTGCTGGCCAACTGCGGCATCGATCCCAACGAGTACCAGGGCTTCGCCTTCGGCATGGGGATTGAGCGCATCGCCATGCTGAAGTACGGCTTTCCGGACCTGCGCATCTTCTACGAGACCGATCTGCGCTGGATGAAGCACTACGGCTTCGTGCCGCTGGAGGTCCCCTCCATGGTCAGGGGGATGTAGCGCCATGAAGTTCACGCTCGGCTGGCTGAAGGACCATCTCGACACCACCGCCTCCCTCAAGGAAATCACCGACAAGCTGTCGATGATCGGCCTCGAGGTCGAGAGCGTGGCGGATCGCGCGGAGGCGCTGAAGCCCTTCACCGTCGCCTATGTGAAGGAGGCGCGGCAGCACCCCAACGCGGATCGTCTCAGGGTTTGCATCGTCGATACCGGCAAGGGCGAGGTCCAGGTCGTGTGCGGCGCCCCCAACGCGCGCAGCGGCATGAAGGGTGTCTTTGCGCCGGTCGGCAGCTATGTTCCCGGCACGGACCTGACGCTGAAGGCCGGCAAGATTCGCGGCGAGGAGTCCAACGGCATGCTGGTCTCCGAGCGTGAGCTCGGCCTCTCCGACGAGCACGAGGGCATCATCGAGCTGTCGGCGGACACGCCCCTCGGGGCGCCCTTTGCCGAGGTCATGGGGTTCGACGATCCGGTCATCGAGATCGCCATCACCCCCAACCGCGGCGATTGCCTCGGCGTCCGTGGCGTGGCACGCGACCTCGCCGCCGCCGGCCTCGGCACGCTGAAGCCGCTGCAGGCGGAGCCGGTGCGCGGCCACTTCGAGAGCCCCATTGCCTGGCGCCGTGACCTGCCGGCCGACCGCCAGCACGCCTGCCCCTACGTGGCCGGGCGCAGCTTTCGCGGCGTGAGGAACGGTCCCAGCCCGGCCTGGCTGCAGGACCGCCTGCGCGCCATCGGCCTGCGCCCCATCTCGGCGCTGGTCGACATCACCAACTACGTGACCTTCGACCTCGGCCGGCCGCTGCACGTCTTCGATGCCGGCAAGGTGAAGGGCGACCTGGTCATGCGCCTGGCCGAGCCCGGCGCCGAGATCCTTGCCCTCGACGGCGACACCTACAGCCTCGACGGCGAGATGGTGGCGATCTACGACGACGCCGGCCCGCAGGGCATCGGCGGCGTCATGGGCGGAGAACTGACCGGCTGCAGCGACGAGACCACCGCTGTCTTCCTCGAGGTGGCGCTGTTCGATCCGGACATGGTCGCCCGCACAGGGCGCACCCTCGGCATTCTTTCGGACGCGCGCTATCGCTTCGAGCGCGGTCTCGATCCGCAGTCGGCCGCCTGGGGCGTCGAGGTGGCGGCGCGGCTCATCCTCGAAATCTGCGGCGGCGAGGCCAGCGCCGTGGTCAGCGCCGGCGAGATCCCGACGGAGACGCGACGCCTCGCGCTGCGGCCGTCGCGCGTCGCCGAGCTCGGTGGC
>DATCXZ010000390.1:0-8199 GCA_036570545.1 Kiloniellaceae bacterium | reverse complement strand
GGCAGCCGGCGCGGTCCTGCTGCGCGAGCGCCCGTCGCGCGCGTTCTGGCTGGTCTCGCTGGTCGGCGGCGCGGCGGTGGTGACCTTCTCGCTGCTACGCGGCGGTGGCAGCCTCGGCCTGGGGCATCTCGCCCTCCTCGGCTCGGTCGCCTGTGCGGCCGTCGGCTACGCCGAGGGTGCCCGCCTCAGCCGCAGCCTCGGCGGCTGGCAGGTCATCTGCTGGGCCCTGGTCCTCTCCGTCCCGCTGCTGCTGGTCCCGGTGCTGCCGGCGGTGCTGGCGCACGGCCTGCCCGGTTCGCCGCCGAGTTGGGCGGCCTTCGTTTACGTCGCCCTCATGAGCCAGTTGTTCGGCTTCTTCGCCTGGTACCGGGGCCTTGCGCTGGGCGGCGTCGCGCGGGTGAGCCAGGTGCAGCTCCTGCAGCCCTTCCTCACCATCTCCGCCGCGGCCCTGCTGCTCGGCGAGGCGATCGACGCCATGACGCTCGGCTTTGCCATCTTCGTCGTCGCGAGCGTGTGGGTCGGGCGTAAGATGCCGGTGCGGCGCTAGGCGAGGGTTACGACGAAGCGCCGCGCGCTTCGATCGGCCAGAGGTCGGCCAGCCTGTCGCCGCGCAGGCAGTGATACCAGTCGAAAGCGTTGATGGTGGGGTCGCAGTGCGGCACCACCAGCCCGACCAGGTCGCCGACCTGCAAAGGCGCGCTTCCCGGCGGCAGGGTCAGGCGGCCGAACTCGTCGCCGACGCAGGAATAGGTAGTGCCGGCGGGCGCGCCAAAGGCGACTACCGGCGCGGGGCCGTCCATCGAGAGGCTCTTGGAGCCGGCGTCGATGGTGACGAAGCCGGCATGGTTGGCGCTTACAACGCGTGTGTAGACGAAGAGGGCAGAGCGGAAGGGCCGCCGGCCGTCGCCGGTCAGGTCCACCGCGTCGTACTCGACATCGGAGACGATGTAGGAGCCGACCTGCAACTCGGTGAGCACGCCGGCCGCGGGATCGAGCGCATGGCTGCCGGTGCCGCCGCCGGTGACGATGGGGCAGGGATGGCCGGCCGCCGCCAGGCGGTCGCGCAGGGCGTCGAGCGCTGCCAGGCTTTGGTGCGACGCGCGCCTGCGCTCGGCGAAGTCCATGATGTGCTGCACTTGACCGGCATAGCCCTGCAGGCCCTTGAAGATGAGGCGCGGCTCGGCGGCGATGATCCCGGCGAGGGCGAGCGCGCTTTCGGCGTCGAGGACGCCGGTACGCTGCTGGCCGATGTCAGCGTCGATGAACACGCCGAGGTCGCGTCCGGCCGCCCTGGCTGCCGCTCCCAAGGCTCTGGCGTTGTCGGCATCGTCGACCACCACCATGACCTCGGCGCAGCGTGCGGCCAGCCGCAGCAGGCGCGCGATCTTCCGATCGCCGATCGCCGGCGAGGTCAGCAGGAAACGGTCGAGCCCTGCCGCTGCCAGCGCCTCGGCCTCCGCCAGCTTGGCGCAGCAGAGGCCGAGGGCGCCGGCCTGCATCTGCAGCCGCCCGATGGCAGCGCACTTGTGAGTCTTGGCGTGCGGCCGGAGGCCGATGCCCTCGCGTTTTGCCCAGCCCGCCATGGCGGCGATGTTGGCCTCCAGGGCGTCGAGGTCGAGGACCAGCGCGGGCGTGCTGATCTCCAACCTCCCGCCCGGGCGGTTCAGCAGGTCTTCATCGAGGCGAGGTTGCGGCATGGCGCTCCTGGCGGCGACGTAAGGTCGGCCGGCAAGCTAGCGCAGATCGCTCCCGTCTGGACAAGAAGAAGCGGGAGCGCGCTTCAGTTCATCGTGGTGTTGAGGTTGGCGCGCAGCTTCTGGCGCAGCACGTCAATGGAGATCAGCTTGCCCTCGACGTTGAGGTGCCAGAAGGACCAGCCGTTGCAGGACGGCGCGCCCTGCAGATGGGCGCCGACCTGGTGGATCGAGCCTTTGAAATCCGTGGTGATGAGCGTGCCATCGGCGCGCACCTTGGCGCGCCAGCGCTTGTCGGGGCCGTGCAGCACGGTGCCCGGCTCCAGCAGGCCGTGCTCGATGAGCCAGCCGAAAGGAATGCGCGGCTCGCTGCGCTTGGCCGGCGTGTCGATCAGCTCCAGGTCGGTGATCGGCTGCACCTGGGCGATGCGCTTCTTGGCGACGGCGATGTAGTCGGCATCGCGCTCCAGGCCGATGTAGTGGCGGCCGAGCTTCCTGGCGACGGCGCCGGTGGTGCCGGAGCCGAAGAAGGGGTCGAGCACGATCTCGCCGGGCCTGGTCGCCGCCATGATGACGCGGTGGAGCAGCGCCTCCGGCTTCTGTGTCGGGTGCGCCTTCTCGCCCTTGCCGTTCTTCAGCCGCTCGCCGCCGCTGCAGATCGGGATCAGCCAGTCGCTGCGCATCTGCAGGTCGTCGTTCAGGCGCTTCATGGCATCGTAGTTGAAGGTGTAGCGCGCGTCCTTGTCCTTGGCCGCCCAGATCATGGTCTCATGGGCGTTGGTGAAGCGCCGGCCGCGGAAGTTCGGCATCGGGTTGGTCTTGCGCCACACCACGTCGTTCAGGATCCAGTACTCGAGGTCCTGCAGCGCGGTGCCGACGCGGAAGATGTTGTGATAGCTGCCAATCACCCAGAGGGTGCCGTTGTCCTTCAGCACGCGGCGCGCAGCGCGCAGCCAGCGGCGGGTGAAGTCGTCGTAGACGGCGAAGCTGTCGAACTGGTCCCAGGCGTCGTCGACGGCGTCGACCCGGCTGTTGTTGGGGCGCAGCAGCTCGCCCTCGAGCTGGAGATTGTAGGGCGGGTCCGCGAAGACCATGTCGACCGAGGCCTCCGGCATGGCCTCCATCAAGGCAATGCAGTCGCCCTGCCTGACCACATCCTTCTGCACCGGCTGCTCCCCTCTCGGCCCCGCCTCGACGCACCGACCCCGATTCGGCGCGAAGCCGGCATCCTGAGTCAAGTGGTGAGTCGCGTCAAGAGTCTTGCGACTCAAGCCTTTAGAGGCTTCTGCTAAGACGCCTTCGCGAGCGCTTCGCGTACCGGCCGGAAGGAGCGTCGGTGCAGCGGCGTGACGCCCAGGAGGGCGATGCCGGCGCGGTGCTCCGGCGTCGCGTAGCCCTGGTTGCGCTCCCAGCCATAGCCGGGGAACTGCTCGGCGTAGGCGGCCATGGCGCGGTCGCGGGTCACCTTGGCGACGATGGAGGCGGCGGCGATGCTGAGGGAGAGGCCGTCGCCCTGCACCACGGCGCGCGCCGGGCAGGGCAGCTTGGGAAGCTGGTTGCCGTCGACCAGGGCGCCATGCACGAGGCGCGCGGGCGTAAGGGCGCCGAGGCTGGCGATCAGCGCCTCGGCGGCGCGCTGCATGGCGAGCAGCGATGCCTGCAGGATGTTGATGCTGTCGATCTCCTCGACGCTGGCCTCGCCGACGGCGACCACCGCGCAGGCGGCCGCGGGATCGCTGAGGGCGGCGAAGATCTCGCGCCTCGTCTGCGGGGTCAGCTTCTTGGAATCGTCGATGCGGCAGGCCAGCGCCGGGTCGAGGCGGCCGGCGTCCAGCCATGCCGCGCCGGCGGTCACCGGCCCGGCCAGCGGCGCGCGCCCGGCCTCGTCGATGCCGATGACGATCTTGCCGTGGTCCTGGCCCAGCTCCAGCTCGAGCACGAAATCCGGCACCCTGTCTTCCCCCGCTTCCCCCTGGTTTGAGGCGCGTGGCCGCCTCATCAGCCCCTAATGAAACGCTGCGGGCGGTCCAAGGCAAGCGCTTCGGCGCCTGCGTGGGGTGACGAAGGTGGGGGCTGCGCCTACAGCAGCGAGAGCTGGCGGTCGTCGACTTTCGGCGGCTCGAACTGGGTGACGTCGAGCGGCGGCAGGCCGCGGTTCAAGCCGAGGCGGCGCTCCGCCTGCTTGAAGCGGTGCGACAGCAGGTCGGCGTAGACGCCGCTGCCACGCTTTCGCAGGCCGAACTCCGCCTGGTAGAGGCCACCCCCGCGGGTGTCGCGCACAAGCTTCAGCACCTTCGCCTTGCGGTCCGGGAAGTGCGCCTCGAGCCACTCGGCGAACAGCTCCTTGATCTCCAGCGGCAGGCGCAGCAGCACGTAGCCGGCGTGCCGGGCGCCGGCCCGCACGGCGGCCTCGAGCAGGGTTTCCAACTCGGCGTCGTTGATCGCCGGAATGAGCGGCGCCGTCAGCACCCCGGCCGGCACGCCGGCCGCGTTCAGAGTGCGCAGCGCCTCCAGGCGGCGCTGGGGAGTGGGCGCGCGGGGCTCCATGACCCGGGCGAGGTCGCGATCGAGGGTGGTCAGGGAGATCATCACCCGCACCAGGTTCTCGCGCGCCATGGGCGCCAGGATGTCGAGGTCGCGCAGCACCAGGGTCGACTTGGTGACGATGGTGAAGGGGTGGCGCGTCTCCTTCAGCACCTCCAGGATGCTGCGGGTGATCTTCAGGCGGCGCTCGACCGGCTGATAGGGATCGGTGTTGGTGCCGAGCGCGATGGACTCCGGCTTGTAGGCCTTGCGGGCCAGTTCCCTGCGCAGAAGCTGTGCGGCCTCCGGCTTGGCGATAATCTTGGTCTCGAAGTCGAGGCCCGGCGAGTAGCCGAGCCAGGCATGGCTCGGCCGCGCGAAGCAGTAGATACAGCCGTGCTCGCAGCCGCGGTAGGGGTTGATGGAGCGGTCGAAGGGAACGTCCGGCGAGGAATTGCGGGTGAGGATGCTGCGGGTCGCGTCCCAGATCACCTCGGTCGGCGGCGCCGGCGGCAGGCCGGGCGGTTCGCCGAAGCCGTCGCTGCCGGGGCTGGCGCCGTCGGCACCCCAGCCGTCGTCGATGGCGACCCGGGTGAAGGGCTCGTAGCGCCCGCTGGCATTGCTGACGGCGCCACGGCCCTTCTTTGGTCTCTCGGGGATCAGATCAACCATGGAAGAACGTTACGGACAAAGAGCGAACATAGCAAGAACAAAAAATTCTTGACGCGAGGGAATCCGGGGCGCGACTCGGAAAGAACAGAGGTCAGAACGCCTGCCGCCACCAACTTGCGGTTTTGAGTCCGATGGCCACAATATATTGTTTCTGCTATAGAAAGAGGCGGCGGTCGGTTGCAGAGCCGACCGCCGCCTCGCGCGACACGTCCGGGACAGTCGCTGGCTTCAGGCCGCCGCCTCCGACCGCGCCGGGCGATAGCGCTCCAGCCAGTGGGCATAGGGCGCCGGCAGCACCCAGGCCGCCCGGTCGATGCCGAGGGCGCGCGCGGCCTCGTAAGGCCAGTGCGGGTTGTCCAGCAGGGCGCGGCCCAGCATCACGAGGTCCACCTTGCCGTCGCGGACGAGGGCGTCGGCCTGCTGCGGATCGTTGATGAACCAGCTCATGGCGGTCGGAATGGCGGCTTCGCGCCGGATGCGCTCGGCGAGCGGTGCCATGAAGGCCGGCCCCCAGGGGATGCTGGCGCCGGGGATATTGAATCCGATGCTGACGTCCAACAGGTCGAGGCCGCGGGCGGCGAAGCGCCGGGCCAGCTCGATCGATTCCTCGAAGGTCTCCTCGCGGCCGTCGAACTCGATGACCCCGAGGCGCAGGGTGAGCGGCCGGTTCTCCGGCCACACCGCGCGGACGGCATCGAGAGTCTCGATCAGGAAGCGGCTGCGGTTCTCCAGCGAGCCACCGTACTCGTCGTCGCGTTGGTTGGAGTGCGGCGAGAGGAAGGACTGGGCGAGATAGCCGTGCGCGAAGTGCAGTTCCAGCCAGTCGAAGCCGGCCGCCAGGGCGCGGCGGGCCGCGGCCACGTAGTCCTGCTGGACACGGCGGATATCCTCCTTGGTCATGGCCCGTGGGCGGCGCGGCAGGTTGGCGCCGAAAGGGATCGCGGAGGGGGCAATCGGCTGCCAGCCGCGCGGGTCGCCTTCGGGAATGTGATCGTCGCCTTCCCAGGGGCGGTTGGCGCTCGCCTTGCGGCCGGCGTGGGCGATCTGGATGCCGGCCACCGCGCCGGCCGCCTTGATGGCCGCGACTGCCGGCACGAAGGCCTCGGCCTGCGCGTCGGTCCACAGCCCGGCGCAGCCCGGTGTGATGCGGCCCTCCGGCGACACCGCGGTCGCCTCGGCGACGACAAGGCCGGCGCCGCCGCGCGCGAGCCCGGCGAGGTGGGCGTAGTGCCAGTCGTTGATGACACCGTCGACGGCGGAATACTGGCACATCGGCGAGACGGCGATGCGGTTTCTGAGCGTGATGTCCTTGAGCGGGAAGGGATCGAAAAGCGACGCCATGCAGAAGGCCTTTCGGTTGGCCGGCGGGCGGGAGTCTTGTGAAAGCCGGCGGTTTGCCTATATCTTGAGATGAAGTTCGTTAGTTCGAGTAGAGTCGAACAAGCGAAATATGGAGTCGCCCCCCGCGGCATTCAAGAGGGCGGTACTCCAAGGGGCGAACCTCAAGGAGCGTTCAAGCGATGCGGGAGCCAAGCCATCCGGAGACCGCGGCGATCGAGTTGACCCGGGTGCTCTACGCCCTGAGCGACCCGGTGCGCCTCGACGTCGTGCGCCAGCTCGACCGCGAGGGCGAGGCGAGCTGCACGGCGCTCGACCGCGGCCGGCCCAAGTCCAGTATGTCGCATCATTTCCGCGTGCTGCGGGACGCCGGGGTCGTGCGCACGCGCTGCGAGGGCACGGCGCACATGAACAAGCTGCGCCGGGAAGAACTCGACCGCCGGTTCCCCGGCCTGCTCGATGCGGTGCTGGCCCGGGATCAGAGGCACAACCAGGGGCAGAAATAGCGAGCTGTCAGCTCGCCGCCTTGAGGTGTTCCTTCAGGCGCGGCATGAGCTCGACGAGGTTGCACGGCCGATGGCGGGAGTCGAGCTGGAACTTCAGGATGTCCTCCCAGCCGTCCTTGCAGGCCGAGGGCGACCCGGGCAGCGCGAAGAGGTAGGTGCCGTCGGCGACGCCGCCGATGGCGCGGCTCTGCATGGTGGAGGTGCCGACCTTTTGGTAGCTCAGCATGCGGAACAGCTCGCCGAAGCCCTCGATCTCCTTCTCCATCACCCGCCGGAATGCTTCCGGCGTCACGTCGCGGCCGGTCACGCCGGTGCCGCCGGTGGTGATGATGCAGTCGACTTCGGGGTCCGCGATCAGCCCCTTCAGGGCGGCGACGATGCTGTCGCCGTCGTCGGTGACGATGGCGCGCTTGGCCACCTTGTGGCCGTCCCGTGTGATCATCTCGACAAGGCGGTCCCCCGAGCGGTCGTCGGCCAGGGTGCGGGTGTCGGAGATGGTCAGGACGGCGATGTTGACGGGCAGGAAGGGAAGCTTGTCGTCAATTCGAGCCATTGAGCGCCACCTCGGAGCGGGTTCCGTCCAGAGCTTGGTAGCGTGGCCAGTCGCCCGCTGCAAGCTGATCCAGAGACGGCGCCGGCTGGCCGAGGCGGTGGCGGTAGATCCACAGGTTGGTGAGCACCCGCTCGATGAACAGGCGGGTCTCCTTCGAGGGCAGCGCCTCGATGAACAGCAGCGGGTCGCCATCGGCTTGGATGGCGCGCTCCCACTTGCCGAGGTTGCCCGGCCCGCCGTTGTAGGCGGTCGTGAGGCGGAACAGGTCGCCCTGCACGCGCTCGTGCACCAGCAGGTAGGCGATGTAGCGCTGGCCGAGGTCCAGGTTGAGGCTCGGGTCGTAGAGCTCGTGGCGCGCGTTGCCGTGGTAGCGGCGGTTTTGGGCGATGTAGCTGGCCGTGCGCGGCATGAGCTGCATCAGCCCGCGCGCGCCGTCGGGGCTCAGCGCCCGGGTGTTGAAGCCCGATTCCTGGCGCATCATCGCGTAGATCAGGGCGCGGTCGACCGTGAAGCCGCTCGCCGGCTGCCACGGCGGGATGGGATAAAGCGCGGCATCGACCACGCCGCCGATCTCGTCGCTGTCGATGTCGCTGCCGGCCAGGCGGCTGCCCATGCGGTAGGCGAGCGCCGGCATCCGGGCATGCTGGGCGAGCGCCAGCAGCGCCTCGCTGGTGTCGGGATCGCTCCAGTCGGCGGCGCCGACCAGCTCGTCCTCGGCCCGCTCGCGGTCGCCGACCTGCAACAGGGCGAGAGCCCGGCTGCCGGCGGGGCTGGCATCGAGGCGCGCGGCGAGCTGCGGCGCCAGGCGCGGCGCGCCGAAGTCGAAATCGATCGGCATCCCCAGCGCGCGGCGCGCCAGCAGGCCGTAGAACGTGCGCGGATAGTCGGCGGCGCGGCGCAGCAGCGGGCTGCT
>DATCXZ010000389.1:0-2955 GCA_036570545.1 Kiloniellaceae bacterium | reverse complement strand
CGCCCTGCTGTTGCTGTTGCCACTGGCCGGTTGGGGCCTCGGCGCCTTGCGTCTTGCGGCCGCGCCGCCGCTCGGCAGCGCAGTGGTCGAAGGGGTGCGCCTTCGGCTGGTGCAGCCGTCGATCCCGCAGGAAATGAAGTGGCGGGCCGACCAGCGCGCGGCCAACCTGCGCCTCCTCGCCGAGCTGTCGGTGGCGCCGGCGGCGTCGCCCACGCCCTTGCCCTCGGTGATCGTCTGGCCCGAGACCGCGGTGCCCTATCTGCTGGCGGCCGAGCCGCGCCTGCGCCAGGAACTGGCCGCGCTGGTGCCGCAGAACGGCTACCTCATCACCGGCGCGCCGCGGGTCGATCCGCAGGCGCCGGAGGGTGCCATCTGGAACTCGCTGCATGCCCTCGACGGCAACGGCGAAATCGTTGCCACCTACGACAAGGCGCATCTCGTGCCCTTCGGAGAGTACACGCCGCTGCGCGCGCTGCTCGGCCTCGCCAAGCTGACGGTGGGCGCACGTGATTTCTCGGCAGGGCCCGGGCCGGTATCCATCGCGCTGCCCGGACTACCCGCCTTCAGCCCGCTGATCTGCTACGAGGTCATCTTCCCGGGGGCGGTAACGCCGGCCGATCCGGCGAATGCGCCCCGCTGGTTGCTCAATCTCACCAATGATGCGTGGTTCGGCGACTCTTCCGGGCCCTACCAACATTTTGCATCCACCCGTATACGGGCAGTAGAACAAGGTCTGCCGCTGATAAGGGCAGCTAACAATGGCATCTCTGCTGTAATTGATTCCTACGGTAGAGTTATCAAGAAGATTATTCTTAATGATCGTGGCGTCATTGATGTAGAGCTGCCAGAACCTGCTACTGGTAAAACAATTTTCTCTTTATTGAAAAACGCCTTATACTTTATAGAATTACTCCTTGTTTGCTGTGTTATGTTTGTGGCGCGGCGTTTTATTTAGGTGTATAGGCTGGCCGAGACTTGACGCGAGAATTGCGTTGGCATACACGGGTATGTCTTTCGTTCCAGTGCTCTGACATTCCCTTCACCAAGAGGTAGAAAGCGGATGGCGCGACACGGCGTGCCGCCGGGTGACCGTCGAGAAGGCGGTCCCAATCCGGTAGATGTTCATGTGGGCAGCAGGGTCCGCCTGCGGCGGACGCTGCTCGGTATGAGCCAGGAAAAGCTCGGAGAGGCCATCGGCCTCACCTTTCAGCAGGTGCAGAAGTACGAACGCGGCGCTAACCGGATCGGCGCGAGCCGACTGTTCGACCTGTCGCGGGTGCTCGACGTGCCCGTCGACTTCTTCTTCGACGAGATGCCCGACGAGGTGGCGGCCAGCTCGCCGGCGCAGAACCCGGGCAGGGGGCGCCCGCTGCCCGAGCAGGAGCTCGATCCTATGGTCAAGCGCGAGACGCTGGAGCTGGTGCGCGCCTATTATAAGATCGGCGAGCCGGGCGTGCGTAAGCGTCTGTTCGAGATGACCAAGGCGCTCGCGGTCGCGAGCGGCGGCAAGACGTCGAAGCCGGACGACTGAGAGACGATCGCCCGGCTCGCGTCTGGCCGGGAGGTGTCGGCGGACTCGCTATTACCCCCGCGAGTCCGCTTGCATTTGCGCTGGCGCATCGCTATTCCCACCGGGCAATTCCCAACTTCTTGGCCCGAACGGCGGGAGCAACTCAGTGCGTAACGGCAGCTATCTCTTCACGAGCGAGTCGGTCTCCGAAGGACACCCCGACAAGGTGTGCGACCGGATCTCCGATGCCATCGTCGACACCTTCCTCACCCATGACCCGGATGCGCGGGTTGCCGTCGAGACCCTTGCAACCACCAATCGGGTAGTGCTCGCCGGCGAGGTGCGTGGACCAGCCGAGGTGACTGGGGATCTGCTGGAGCAGGTGGCGCGCGCGGCGGTGAAGGAGATCGGCTACGAGCAGGATGGCTTCCACTGGGACAAGATGTCGGTTGAGAACTACATCCACGCCCAGTCGAGCGACATCGCCCTCGGCGTCGATGCCGCCGGCAACAAGGACGAGGGCGCGGGCGACCAGGGCATCATGTTCGGCTTTGCCTGCCGCGAAACAGAGACCCTGATGCCGGCGCCGATCCACTATTCCCACTCCATCCTGCGCTCCCTGTCGGAAGCGCGCCATTCCGGCAGCGAACCCGGCCTCGGCCCCGACTCCAAGAGCCAGGTCACCCTCGAATACGTCGACGGCAAGCCGGTGCGCGCCACCTCGGTGGTGGTTTCGACCCAGCATGCCGGCGAACTCGATCAGGACGCGGTGCGCGAGATTGTGCGCCCGCACGTGGTCAACGTGCTGCCGGAAGGCTGGATGTGCCCGGAAGAGGAGTTCTACGTGAATCCCACCGGGCGCTTCGTGATCGGAGGGCCCGACAGCGACACCGGCCTCACCGGCCGCAAGATCATCGTCGACACCTACGGCGGCTCCGCGCCGCATGGCGGCGGTGCCTTCTCGGGCAAGGACCCCACCAAGGTCGACCGCTCTGCCGCCTACGGGGCGCGCTACCTGGCCAAGAACGTGGTCGCCGCCGGTCTCGCCGAGCGCTGCACGATCCAGGTCTCCTATGCCATCGGCGTCTCCAAGCCGCTGTCGGTCTACGTGAACACCGAGGGCACCAACGAGGTCTCCGAGGGCAAGCTGGCGAAGGTCCTGCAGGAGTTGATGGACCTCTCGCCGCGCGGCATTCGCGAGCATCTGCAGCTATCGCGGCCGATCTACGCGCGCACCGCCGCTTACGGTCACTTCGGCCGCGCGCCCGACCCCGACGGCGGCTTCTCCTGGGAGCGCACCGATCTGGTAGCGGGCCTGCGCAGCGCCTTCGGGGCCTGACGCAGCCTCGTTCCGACCGATCGACGGACTGGCAGGGATGGCGGCGCGGCGCACGCTCTATGGCCGCCGGCAGGGCCGGCCCCTGCGCGCCGCGCGCAGGACGCTG
>DATCXZ010000388.1:0-19415 GCA_036570545.1 Kiloniellaceae bacterium | reverse complement strand
CAGGCCGCGGCGGCGCGGACTATACTCCCCTCGCGCCGCGCGGAATGGGCCGCCGCGCGCAGCGGCCCCGCCGACGGCCAGGACAACGCCATGCCGGACGATCAGCCGAAACAGACACCGAAGGATCCGGACGGCCCGGATCTGGAGGATCTGGCGCGGCGCTACGTCGATCTCTGGCAGGACCAGGTGACAGCGCTGGCCGCCGATCCTGAGTTTGCCGAGTCCGTGCAGAAGGCGATGGCCGGGCTCGGGAGTGCCGCAAGCGGTCTGCCGGCGGCATGGTCGGCCTGGCCCGCCGCCCTCGGCAGCCTCCTCGCGGCGGCGCGGCCCGACACTGTCGGGAAAGAACAGGAGAGCCATGGTAGAAAACCCGCCCCGGCGCCTGGGCCCGCGCCCGCTGCCGCTGCACCTGATGGCGGCGGGGCTGACATGGGCGTCCTCGCGGAACGCCTTGCCGCTCTGGAGCAGCGGGTCGCCGCTCTTGAGGGGAACGTTGGGAAAGGGGGAACTGGCGGAGCGCGCCGCCGCCCTAAGGCAAAGCCTCGACGGGACTGATCCCGCTGCCTTCGCCCGGGCGGTAGAGAGCGAGGTCGCCGGGCGCCTGGCTGCGCTGGCCGACGGCATCGAGGCCTACCGTCGACATCCCTATCGCCGCGACCTCGCCGATCCGCCGGTGCTCTGGCAGGAAGGCTCCTGCCGGCTGCTCGACTACGGCGCCGGTGCGGCACGGGCCGGCGGGTCGGCCCCGGTGCTCGTCGTGCCCTCGCTGATCAATCGCGCCTACGTGCTTGACCTCACGGCCGAGCGCTCGCTGCTGCGCTGGCTGGCAGCGCACGGCCTGCGCCCGCTGCTGCTCGACTGGGGTCGCCCCGGGGCCGAGGAGCGCGATTTCACGCTCACCGACTACATCGCCGGCCGCCTTGAGCGCGCGCTGGATGCTTTGCGGGCGGAGGAAGCCGCGCCGCCGGTGCTGCTCGGCTACTGCATGGGCGGTCTCCTCGCGCTCGGCCTCGCGCTGCGCCGCCAGAGCGACCTGGCCGGGCTTGCGCTGCTGGCGACGCCGTGGGACTTCCACGCCGAGAATGCGCCGCAAGGCCGCATGGCGGCGGCCGCTCTTCCGCTCATCGCGCCGCTGCTGGAGGTTGCCGGGGAAATGCCGGTGGACCTGCTGCAGGGGCTCTTTGCCAGCCTCGATCCGCAGCTCGTGGTGCGCAAGTTCCTTGCCTTCGGGCGGCTCGATGCTGCCAGCCGCAAGGCCGAAGAGTTCGTCGCCCTGGAGGACTGGCTGAATGACGGCGTGCCATTGGCCGCACCGGTCGCGCGCGAATGTCTCGGGCGCTGGTACGGCGACAATGCGACGGCGCGCGGCCAGTGGCGCCTCGCCGGATGTCCGGTCGACCCGACACAGATCACGCTGCCCACGCTGTGCGTCATTCCGGCGCAGGACCGCATCGTGCCGCCGGCATCGGCCACCGCGCTGGCCGACGCCATCCCCGGCGCCGAGCGTCTCACGCCCGCGGCCGGCCACATCGGCATGGTGGTCGGCGCCCGGGCCGAGAAAGCGGTGTGGCAGCCGCTGTTGGCCTGGATCAGAGAGCGCGGCGCAGCAGCGCATAAACAGGGCGCAGCAGCGCATTAAAGTCGTGTCTTCGGGCTTTCCCGAGGCGTGGCTTGCACGCTGCCGGCAGGTGTCCTTAAATCAGAGCAGAGGTTAACCATCGAGCGCGCGTGTCCGCCGACGCGGCGCGCGCTTCGGCATGCGGCGCATCGCGTCAGTTCGCTGCGCCCCGCCTGACCGCGAAAGGGAGAATTCCTAAGATGACCGATGTCGTAATTGCAGGCGCGGCCCGCACTCCTGTCGGGTCCTTCAATGGAAGCCTGTCCAGCCTGGCTGCCTCGAAGCTCGGCGCGCTGGCGATCAAAGAGGCGCTGAAGCGCGCCAAGGTCGAGGCGGCCGAAGTCGACGAGGCCATCCTCGGCCAGATCCTCACCGCCGGTCAGGGCCAGAACCCAGCCCGCCAGGCGGCCGTCGAGGCGGGTATCCCCTATGAGCGCACCGCCTACCAGATCAACCAGCTCTGCGGTTCCGGCCTGCGCGCCGTGGCGATCGGCTCCCAGGCGGTACGCGTCGGCGACTCGCGCATCGTGGTCTGCGGCGGCCAGGAAAGCATGAGCATGGCGCCCCATGTCGCGCACCTGCGCAACGGCCAGAAGATGGGCGACCTCTCGATGGTCGACTCGATGATCAAGGACGGCCTGTGGGACGCCTTCAACGGCTACCACATGGGCAATACCGCCGAGAACGTCGCCAAGCAGTGGCAGATCACCCGCGAGGAGCAGGATGCCTTCGCGGCCGCTTCGCAGAACAAGGCCGAGGCGGCGCAGAAAGGCGGGCGCTTCAAGGACGAGATCGTGCCGGTCACCATCAAGACCCGCAAGGGCGAGACGGTGGTCGACGCCGACGAATATCCGCGCCATGGCGTCACCGCCGAATCCCTGGCCGGCCTGCGCCCGGCGTTCGACAAGGAAGGCTCCGTCACCGCCGGGAACGCCAGCGGCATCAACGACGGCGCCGCTGCGGTGGTGCTGATGTCGGCCGACGATGCCGCCAAGCGCGGCGTGAAGCCGCTCGCCCGCATCGTGTCCTGGGCGACCTGCGGCGTCGATCCGGCGATCATGGGCACCGGTCCCATCCCGTCCAGCCGCAAGGCCCTGGAGAAAGCGGGCTGGTCGGTCGACGATCTCGACCTCGTCGAGGCCAACGAAGCCTTTGCCGCCCAGGCGCTGGCGGTGAACAAGGACATGGGCTGGGACCCGGCGAAGGTGAACGTGAACGGCGGCGCCATCGCCCTCGGCCACCCGATCGGCGCCTCGGGCGCCCGCGTTCTGGTCACCCTGCTGCACGAGATGGCCAAGCGCGACGCCAAGAAGGGCCTTGCCACGCTCTGCATCGGCGGCGGCATGGGCATTGCCATGTGCATCGAGCGCAATTAGCGCCGCGGGCGGGGCGATTGGCGGTTGCGGTGATTCCATGCTTTGATGGCGGCTCAGGCCGCCGGAACAGGCGACGACGAGGCTGAACGCAGGGAGGACGGACGATGGCGCGCGTGGCGCTGGTGACCGGGGGGACGCGCGGGATCGGCGCAGCCATCTCGATAGCGATGAAGCAGGCCGGCTACGCGGTCGCCGCCACCTACGGCGGCAACGATGACGCGGCGCGGAAGTTCAAGGACGAGCACGGCATTGCCGTCTACAAATGGGATGTCGGCGATTTCGCCGCCTGCAAGGCAGGCGTCGCCAAGGTGGAGGCTGAGCTCGGCCCGGTCGACGTCCTGGTGAACAACGCCGGCATCACGCGCGACGGCACCCTGCACCGCATGGCGCCGGAAGACTGGCGGGCGGTGATCGCGACCAACCTCGACTCGCTGTTCAACATGACGCGCAACGTGATCGAGGGCATGCGCGCGCGCGGCTACGGCCGCATCGTCTCGGTCTCCTCGATCAACGGACAGAAGGGCCAGTTCGGCCAAGCCAACTATTCGGCCGCCAAGGCCGGCGTATTCGGCTTCACCAAGGCGGTGGCGCAGGAGAATGCGTCCAAAGGCATTACCGTGAACACCATCGCGCCCGGCTACATCGCCACCGAAATGGTGCGTGCCGTGCCGGCCGAAGTGCTGAACAGCAAGATCCTGCCGTTGATCCCCGCCGGCCGGCTCGGCGAGCCGGAGGAGATCGCGCGCTGCGTGGTGTTCCTGGCGGCCGAGGAGGCCGGCTTCATCACCGGAGCCACGCTGACCGCCAACGGCGGCCAGTACATGACCTGAACGAGGTCGTGAACGACTATCCCAACCGCCCGCTCATCGGCGTCGGCGTCGTCGTCTTCAAGGGCGACCGCGTCCTGCTGATCCGTCGCGGCAAGCCGCCGCGCGAGGGCCAGTGGTCGCTGCCCGGTGGCCGGCAGCGTCTGGGCGAGCGCATCGCGGCGACCGCGAGGCGCGAGGTGGCAGAGGAGGCCGGCATCGACATCGAGGTCGGCCCGCTGATCGACGTGGTGGACTCCATCAACCGCGATGCAGAGGGCGCCGTGCAGTTCCACTACACCCTGGTGGACCTGCTGGCCGAATGGCGGTCGGGCGAGGCGCGCGCCGGCCACGACGCCGCCGCCGTCACCTGGGCCGATCCCGCGACGCTCGCACCCTATGGCCTCTGGAAAGAAACGGAGCGGGTCATAGCGCTCGCCCTGGCAAAGCGGAAGAGCGGCGGCTTGCCGGTTTGAGCGGGCGGTGCCGTTGAACAGGAGAGCCCTACCGGATTCACATACCTCTATCACCCATACCGGTCGTCACCCCGGCCAAGCGAGCGTGAGCGAGCGCGAGCGGGGGCCTATGGCGAGGCCAGGCTCCTGGCCTCAGCCACTGACTGATGCCACCGACTGACATCGAAAAATCTACGGCTGGGCCTGGTGCCCCGCCTCTGCCATGGGTCCCGGCTCGCGCTCGCGTTGCTCGCTTGGCCGGGATGACGACCTTAAAGTGGGCGACAGGAATGTGTGAACATCGTAGGGCCAAGCCCCGGGACGACAGCGGAGTATTAGTCGCTACCGCAGTTGAGCGCCTTGTGTCACACGTGAAACGCGCTCCCTTGCCATCTCTCGTTCCGCCCGCTATCAGCGCAGGCATGACCTGTGTAGCTCCAGATGCCGCCCTTGCGGCGCGGCGCGTGAAGGCGACCCTCGTCGGCGGCATCGCCGTGCTGCTATGGGCGCTGCTCGCCCTCTTCACCACCGGTGCGGCAGGCATCCCGCCGTTCCAGCTCCTGGCCATGACCTTCGCCGTCGCCTTCGTGGTCAGCCTCGCGGTGCTGGCCACGCGCGGGCGCGGCGCCTTCGTCGCCTGGCGCCAGGCGCCAGCGGTCTGGGCGCTCGGCGTCGGCGGCCTCTTCGGCTACCACTTCTTCTACTTCGTCGCGCTCGGCAATGCGCCCGCGGTCGATGCCAGCCTCATCGCCTACCTCTGGCCGCTGCTCATCGTCGTCTTCTCGGCGCTGCTGCCGGGCGAGCGGCTGCGCTGGTTCCATCTCGCCGGCGCCGCCATGGGCCTTGCCGGCGCCGCCATCCTGGTCACCAAGGGCGGCGCGCTTGCCTTCGACGCGCGCTACACCCTCGGCTACCTCGCCGCCGCCGCCTGCGCGCTGACTTGGTCGACCTATTCGGTGCTGAACCGACGCTTCGGCGCGGTGCCGACCGAAGTGGTCGGCGGTTTCTGCGGCGCCGTCGCGCTGCTGGGACTTGCTTGTCACTTGCTCTGGGAGGCGACGGTGGTGCCGCAGGGCGTGCAGTGGCTGGCGGTCCTCGGACTCGGCCTCGGTCCGGTCGGCGCCGCCTTCTTCGTGTGGGACTACGGCACCAAGCATGGCAACATTCAGGTGCTGGGCGCGCTCTCCTACGCGGCGCCGCTGCTCTCCACCCTGCTGCTCATCGGCTTCGGCAAGGCTGAAGCGACCTGGCAGGTGGGCGTCGCCTGCCTGCTCATCGTGGCCGGCGCCGTGCTGGCGTCCAAGGAAATGCTGCGCCGGCGTGCGTCACGCCGGCGATAGCGTCGGCGTCCGCGGGCCGTAGATGATGAGCGCCGCGCCGAGCAGACAGAGCGCGGCGCCGCTGAGATCCCAGCGGTCCGGCCGCAGGCCTTCGACGGTCCACAGCCACAGCAGCGAGGCGCAGATATAGACGCCACCGTAGGCGGCATAGGCACGCCCCGCCGCCGCGGCATCTGCCAGCGTGAGAAGCCAGGCGAAAAGGACGAGACTCGCGACGCCCGGCAGCAGCCACCAGGGCGAGGCGCCGAGCCTCAGCCAGCTCCAGAAGGCGAAGCATCCCGCGATCTCTGCCACGGCGGCGCCAATGTAGGCCAAGGCTGTCTGCATCCGCGCGCTCCTTCAGCCGCCACCGGGAGCGCCGCGAGGCCCCGGCGCCCAGGCCGGCGGCGCCATCTCGAAACCCTCGAAGCGGAAGGCCGGCGCCACGGTGCAGCCGCAGAGCGTCCAGGCGCCGAGACTCTCCGCCGCCTGCCAGGCCTTTGCCGGGACCACCGCCTGTGGCCGCTCGCCGCCGGCGATATCGGGCCCCATCCGGTGCTCTGCCGCGGTGCGGCCGTCCGCCGAGACCATGAGGCGCAGCGGCGCGCCGGCATACCAGTGCCATGCCTCCGCCGCGTCCACCCGGTGCCAGTGCGAGCGCTCGCCTGCCTGCAGCAGGAAGTAGATCGCCGTCGAGGCGCCGCGCGCCGTCGTGCCGCTTCCGAGGCAAGCGGCGTCACGGAAGGTCTCGCAGTAGTGGCCGCCTTCGGGGTGCGGCTTCAGGCCCAGGTCGCGGATGATGCCGGCGGCGTCGGTCATGGCTCGGTCTCTCGTTGGGTCGCCTCCTTACCATAGCAGACCATCCTGTCGCGCCCCCCTGCGGTCGTGCTAAATTAACCCCATGATGTGGCACGACGTTGTCGATCTGCGGGAATTCTACGAGACCCGCCGCGGCCAGGTGGCACGCCACATGGTGCGCCGCGCGGTGCGCTCGGTGTGGCCCGAGGTCCGGGGCCAGCGCGTGCTCGGGCTCGGCTTCGCCTCCCCCTACCTGCGCCAGTTCATGGGCGAGGCCGAGCGCGTGCTCGCCTTCATGCCGGCCTCCCAGGGGGTCATGCACTGGCCGCCGGAGGGGGCCGGCCTCGTCAGCCTGGTGGAGGAGACCGATCTGCCGCTTCCGGACTACTCGATTGACCGCGTGCTGCTGGCGCACGGTCTGGAGAACGCCGACTCGCTGCGCGCCCTATTGCGCGAGATATGGCGTGTCTTGACCGGCGACGGTCGCGTGCTGGTGGTGGTGCCGAATCGCCGCGGCCTTTGGGCCCGCTCCGACCGTACGCCGCTGGGGTGGGGCCATCCCTACAGCGCCGCCCAGCTTTCCCGCGTGCTGCGCGACAATATGTTCACGCCGACACGCACCCAGCGGGCGCTCTACGTGCCGCCGATCGGCAACTACACCTTCCTGCGCTCGGCCCCCGCCTGGGAGCGCATGGGCGCGCGCTTCTTTCCCACCTTCTCCGGCGTGGTGATGATCGAGGCCGGCAAGCAGCTCTACGCTGGCACGGCGAAGCCGGCCAAGCAGCGCAAGCTGGCCCGCCCCGTGGTGGTCTCCCTGCCGCAGGCTGCCGGCCGGATGCACCACCGGGAAGAGCCGGACGCTTCATGACCCCGGCTGCTCAGCCCGTCACCACGTTGCGCGGCTGACCGGCGACGCAGGCCTCGATGTTGTCGATGAGCTGGTCGCTGAGGGCCTGGATCGCCTCCTGTCCGGCCCAGGCCACGTGGGGCGTCAGGATGAAGTCGGCACGGCCCATTAGCGCCATGAAGGGATGATCCGCGGGGATCGGCTCGGTGGTCACGACGTCGAAGCCGGCGCCGGCGATGCGGCCGGCCCGAAGGGCCCCGGCCAGGGCCGCCTCGTCCACCAGCCCGCCGCGCGCGGTGTTGACGATGAGAGGGCGCTTCTTCATGGCAGCGAACTCCGCCGGCCCGATCAGGTTGCGGGTTGCCGGCGTCAGCGGGCAGTGCAGGGTGATGACGTCGCTCTCGGCGATGATGGTCTCGAAGGGCGTGTAGAGCGGGCCCATGCCGTCGACGCCCTTATAGGCGGAGAAGCGCACCTCCATGCCGAAAGCCTCGCCGATGCGGGCGACCGCCTTGCCCAGCACACCGTCGCCGATGACGCCCAGCACCTTGCCCTGCAGGTTGAAGATAGGGAAGTCGAAGAAGCAGAACTGCGCGACCTCTGCCCAGCGCCCCGCGCTCACCGCGGAATGGAACGGCGCGACCGAGCGCATCAGTGACAGGATCAGCGCGAAGGTGTGCTCCGGCACTGTCGCCTGCGCATAGCCGCGGATGTTGCTGACCGTGATGCCGCGTTCCCGGCAGGCGCCAAGGTCGATGACATCGGTGCCGGTGGCGGCCACCGCGATCAGCTTCAGCTCCGGAAGCTGCGCCAGGGTGTCGGCGCGCAGCGGCACCTTGTTGGTGATGACGATGTCGGCGTTCTGCGCCCGTGCGACGACGTCGTCCGGTGCCGTGCGCGGATGCTCCTGCCAGCGATGCGGGAAGTCGGGCTTTCGCACCGTGACCGTCGCCGGCAGGGTCTCACGATCGAGAAACACGATGTGCGGCGGGGCGACGTTGTCACTGCTGGTCGTCATGGCATGCCTTTCCTGTCGGGTCTTGCGCTTCGTTTAAGGGCGTGCGGCCGAGTGCGGCGCGGTTCCATCTGACCACGATCCGATCTAGTCCTTCTTCAATCGGAAGATCGCTTTCTCGCCGAACAGGTTGGCGAGTTGCGGTGTGTTGAGCCTGGCGCGGTGCTGCCGGTCATTCAGCACCAGGGCCTCGTCGATCGCGATGCCGCAGCCGCTGCAAAGGGCAAGGAAATCCTTCACCGTGCAGAGGTGGATATTGGGGGTCTCGTACCAGCGCTCCGGCAGCGCTTCGGTGACCGGCATGCAGCCGCGGAACAGCAGGTGCAAGCGCACCCGCCAGTGGCCGAAGTTGGGAAAGGAGACGATGGCGTGGCGGGCAATGCGCACCATCTGCCCCAGCACCTGGCGCGGGTCGCGAGTCGCCTGCAATGTGAGGCTGAGGATGGCGTAGTCGAAGGCGCCGGAAGGGTAGTCGGCCAGGTCCGTGTCGGCGTCGCCCTGGATCACCGACAGGCCGCGCGCCACGCAGGCGTTCACGTTCTTCTGCGCCAGCTCCATGCCGCGCGCGGTGACGCCGCGCTGCTGCGCCAGGAACTCCAGCAGCGCGCCGTCGCTGCAGCCGATATCGAGCACGCGCGACCCCGGCGCCACCATCTCGGCAATCAGCGCGAGGTCCGGGCGCAGCGGCGTCTGCGTCCCTTTGAATGCCGCCACCGGCGCTGCCGTGTCTCGCGGGTTCACCGGCCGTTCAGGCCCCGACGCTCGGCGCAGCCGGCGATGAAGCCGGCCAGCGTCGCGCTGAACTCGGGCTCGTCCAGCAGGAAGGCATCATGACCGGCATCGCTGGCAATCTCGACGAAGCTGACGTCGGCGGCACAGGCATTGAGAGCATGCACGATGCTGCGGTTTTCCGCCGTCGGAAACAGCCAGTCGCTGGTGAAGGACACCACGCAGAAGCGCACCGGCGTGTCGCGGAAGGCATTGGCCAGCTTGCCGCCATGCTCCTGCGCCAGGTCGAAGTAGTCCATCGCCCGCGTGATGTAGAGGTAGGAGTTTGCGTCGAAGCGCTGCACGAAGCTGGCCCCCTGGTGGCGCAGGTAGCTCTCCACCTGGAAGTCCGCCTCGAAGCCGAAGGTCAATGCGCTGCGGTCCTGCAGGCGGCGGCCGAACTTGCGATGCAGCGCCGGCTCCGACAGGTAGGTGATGTGCGCGGTCATGCGCGCGACGGCGAGGCCGCGTTCCGGGTTCCGGCCTTCGGCCAGGTAGCGCCCGCCGCACCAGTCGAGATCGGCCATGATGGCCTGGCGGCCAACCTCGTGGAAGGCGATGTTCTGCGCGGTGTGGCGCGCCGCCGTGGCGATCGGCACCGCGGCAAAGACCTTTTCGGGATAGCTCGCCGCCCACTGCAGCACCTGCATGCCGCCCATCGAGCCGCCGATGACGCAGAACAGCTTGTCGATGCCGAGCCGGTCGATCAGCAGCTTCTGCGCGCGCACCATGTCGGCGACGGTGATTACCGGAAAGTCGAGCGCCCAGGGCTCACCGGTCGCCGGGTCCAGCGATTTCGGCCCCGTCGAGCCCATGCAGCCGCCCAGCACGTTCACGCAGATGACGAAGAAGCGTTCGGTGTCGAGCGGCAGGCCCCGACCCACGACCCCGCTCCACCAGCCGGACTTGCCGGTTACCGGGTGGATACCGGCCAGGTACTGGTCGCCGGTCAGCGCATGGCAGACCAGGATCGCGTTGGAGCGCTCGGCATTCAAAGTGCCGTAGGTCTGGTAGGCGAGGGTGAAGGGGCCGAGGGGGATGCCGCAGTCGAGCGGCAGCGGCACGTCGCGGCCGAACTCCATGGTCAGGCCGCGCTGCGCCTGCGCATCGTCCGCCGCCGTCCTGGCGGCGCCGGTTCCGGGCCGGTCCATTGCCATCGGTAGAATCCTGGTCCTGCAAGCGCTCCGGCGGAGGTCCGGCGAGCCCCCCAGGGATGCGGGGCGCGGCTCCTTAGCTAGGGAGCCGCGGGCGAGCCTGTCAATGGTTTCTTCCGGGCTTTCTTCCGGGCTAGCCCCGCCGGCCGCGGCGCTCTGGGCGGGCCGTGCATAACCCGTCCGGAGCGGCTGGAAGGCAAGGTTTTCTTTGATTTTTCCAGGGCCACCGACTATCAGTAGCTCCGCCTTGCCGTGCAGGTATCGGGGCCCGATGTCCGACAACACACCATCCCTCGACGATCTGCGTCGCCAAATCGACGAGATCGACGACGCCATTCACGACTTGCTGATGCGCCGCACCGAGCTGGCGCGCCAGATCGGCCGTGCCAAGGGCCAGGGTGCCGTGTTCATGCGTCCGGGGCGCGAGGCGCGCGTCCTGCGTCGCCTGGTGGCGCGCCACACGGGCCCCTTCCCCAAGCCGGTGGTCACCCGCATCTGGCGCGAGATCATCTCCGTGTTCACGCGCCTGCAAGGCCCCTTCGCCGCGGCGGCCTATGCGCCGCAGCAGAGGCCGGACCTCGGCAGTCTCGCCCGCGACCACTTCGGCTCGCTGACCCCGATCACCCGTTTCGAGTCCGAAATGGGGGTGCTGCGCGCGGTCTCCAGCGGCAAGTGCAACATCGGCGTGCTGCCGCTGCCGGAGGCGGACCACGGCACGCCGTGGTGGCCGAGGCTGGCGCGCAGCGGCAAGGCGACGCCCAAGGTGATCGCGCGCCTGCCCTTCGCCGCGCTAGACGGTGGCCGCGGCGACTCGCCGCAGGCGGTGGTGGTCTCGCTCGCTGAGCCGGAGGAGAGCGGCGAGGACCACGGCTACCTCATCGTCGAGCTGGACGAAGCTGTCTCGCGCGGCGCGCTGAAGACCCTGCTGTCAGACGCCGGCTTCGAAGTCTGCGATATTCAGGCTTGGGTCGACTCGCCCGACCGCACCCTGCACCTGGTCGAGGTAGATGGCTTCCTTGCTGCCGACGACAAGCGCATCGCGGTGCTGCTGGCCGAGGCCGATGCGGTGAAGCAGGCGTGGTCTGCCGGCAGCTTTGCGGTGCCGCTGACTGCAGAGGATCTCGCTTCCGGCGCGCGGGTGGCGTCATGACCATCCAGCCGCGCCCCGGCATCCTGGAGGTCGCGCCCTACATCGGTGGCGAGTCCAAGGCCGCCGGCGTGAACCGCGTGATCCGCCTTGCCTCCAATGAGAATCCGCTGGGCCCGGGCCCGCTGTCCGTTGCCGCCTACGAGGCGGAGAAGACGCAGCTCCACCGCTATCCCGACGGCGGCGCCACGGTGCTGCGGCAGGCCATTGCGGAAGCCGAGTCGCTGGACGCCGCCCGGATCGTCTGCGGCGCCGGCTCCGACGAGCTCATAGGCCTGCTGGTGCGCGCCTATGCAGGGCCGGGCGACGAGGTGCTCTACAGCGAGCACGGCTTTCTCATGTACGCGATCTCGGCGAAGACCGCCGGAGCAACGGCGGTCGCCGCGCCGGAAGCGAATCTCACTGCCGACGTGGAGGGGCTGCTCGCGCGCGTCACCGACCGCACGCGGCTCCTGTTCCTCGCCAACCCGAACAACCCGACCGGCAGCTATCTGTCGGAAAGCGCGCTCCAGCGCCTGCACAAAGGCCTGCCGGACCATGTGCTGCTGGTGATCGATGCGGCCTATGCCGAGTATGTCGCGGCGCCCGACTACCCTGAGGCGGCCGCGCTGGTGGAGGCGAGCGACAACGTGGTCATGCTGCGCACCTTCTCCAAGATCCACGGACTCGCTGCGCTGCGCCTGGGCTGGGCCTACTGCCCGTCCTACGTGGTCGACGTGCTGAACCGCGTGCGTGGACCTTTCAATGTCGGCCAGGCCGCGCAGGCTGCCGGCGCCGCGGCGATCAGGGATCGCGATCACGTCGCGCGCTCGGTCGCTCACAACGCCAAGTGGCTGGCCTGGTTCAGCGCCGCGGTGGAAAAGGCAGGCATCGAGGCGCTGCCCAGCGTCGGCAATTTCGTGCTGCTGCGCTTTGCCGGCGGCCCGGCGCAGGCCGAGGCGGCTCTGGCCGCGACGAGGCGCCAGGGCATCCTGCTGCGCGGCATGGCCTCCTACGGACTTGCAGACTGCTTGCGCGTCACCATCGGCACCGAGGAAGACATGCGCGCGACCGCCGACGCGCTGGCCGAGGCGGTGCAATGACCACGCCTGCTCATGGCAGGCGAAACGACGCGCCGCTGTTCGAGCGGGTGGCATTGCTCGGAGCCGGTCTCATCGGCTCCTCGCTCGCCTGGGCGATTCGCGCCCGCGGCCTCGCCAGCCATGTTGCCGCCTACTCGCGCCGTGCCGAAACGCGCGCCACCATCGACGAACTCGGCTTTGCCGACTCGCTCCACAGTGATCCCGCCGAGGCCGTGAAGGGCGCCGACCTGGTGATCTTCTGCGTTCCGGTCGGCGCGAACGCGGCGCTCGCGGCCGAGGCAGGACCGCAGATCGAGGCTGGTGCCATCGTCACCGATGTCGGATCGGTGAAGACGGCGGTGATCCGCGATATCGGCCCCTACCTGGCCGACGGCGTCGAGTTCATTCCCGGCCACCCCATCGCGGGCACCGAGCATTCCGGCCCTGAAGCGGGCTTCGGCGATCTCTTCGAGCAGCGCTGGTGCATCCTGACGCCGGTGCCGGGCACGTCGGAGCCGGCGGTCGCCAGGCTGCGGGAGTTCTGGGAGCGCTGCGGCTCGACCGTCGCGATCATGGAGCCCAACCACCATGACAAGGTGCTGGCGATCACCTCGCACCTGCCGCACCTCATCGCCTACACCATCGTCGGCACCGCCGTCGATCTGGAGGAGAGCACGCGCGCCGAGGTGGTAAAGTTTTCCGCCGGTGGCTTCCGCGACTTCACCCGCATCGCCGGTTCCGACCCTGTCATGTGGCGCGACGTCTTCCTCAACAATCGCGAATCCGTCCTCGAGATGCTGCAGCGCTTCTCGGAGGACCTGACGGCGCTGCAGCGGGCAATTCGCTGGGGCGAGGGCGAGGCGCTGGAAAGCCTGTTCCGCCGCACGCGGGAGATTCGCCGCGGCGTCATCGAGGCGCACCAGGCAGGCTCCTTCGACGCTAGAGAACCGGAGCGATCGGGACTAAAGGGATCGGTCCCAGGTACAGCATCCCCTGACGAAGACTGATCGGTGCCGAGAGCACCGTCTCGCCGGTCGCGGTGTCCGGCCGCCCGAGCGCCGCTACCGCCAGGCGAGCGGCAAACGCCGCTTCCGGCTTCAGCTTGCCCGTGGCGGTCAGCCGGTCGATGATTTCGCCGGCCCCCTTCAGCCGACTGTCGAACTGGCCCTCCGGCCGCAGCGCCTGGTCCAGCCGCAACTCGCCCTCCGCCTGCAGGTCGAGCGGTCCCCAAAGCGCCGCCAGGCGATGGAAGCGCCAGACGCCGTCACGGTCGCGCCAGGCCGGCAGTGCCGTCTCCGGCTTGCCCGGCGGGATGCCGCCGACAAGGGTGGAATCGAAGGAGAGGCGCGCCACCGCGTCGCCCAGCAGCCCGCCCTGCCCGGGCGGTAGCTGCAGGCCGATGGCCTCGGCGACAAGGTCGAGTTCCTCCAGGCTGCTGCCGCTGCCTGGCCGCAGCGGGCCGAGCCGTGCCGTGAGCCGCTGCAGCGCGATGCTCCCGATCCCGTCGCCGCGCAGCACGAGCTGGCCGAGGTCGACCTTGGCGCTGTCCACCTGGCCGCCGCTCTGCAGCACCACCTTGCCGCGCGCCTTCTCGGCCGTCACGTCGGCTTGCCGCAACGCGCCGCCCTCCATCAGGCTGAGGCGGTGCACGCCGGGAAAGCGCAGGTCGATGGTGAAGGGATCCCACAGCTTCGCCTCGCCCTGCACCGGCGGGCCTTCCCACGTGAGCCCTTGCGGCGTCGTCACCCGCGGCGCCTCGAAGCCGACCGAAAGGGCGAAGGGGAAGCCGCCGAACGCGGGGCCGCGATAATCGATCGTGTAGCCGCGCTCGATCTGCTCTGCCCGCCAGCGCGCGATGCCGGTTTCCAGCGCGTGGCGCCCCCACAGCCAGGTGCCCGCCACGGTGAGCGACACCAGCAGCAGCAAGAGGGAGGCAGCGATAGCCAGGCGGGAAGGGCGCATGGCCGGCATGATAGTTGCGGCCAGGCCGCGGTGCAGCCTGAATCGGCCCGCCCTTGCAACGTCGGCCCTGGGCTTTAACATGAGCCGCGTCCGCGCAGCAGAACCGGTTCGCATGGCATCTCCGACACCGCCTGACCTGAAAGGCCTGCAGTATCTCTCGCAGGAGGAGCGGAACGCGCGCCGCCCGACTCTGCCGCCGGGCGAGGGCTTCTGGGTGTTCGGCTACGGCTCCCTCATGTGGCATCCGGGCTTTCCCCACGTCGAGGTGCGCCCGGCCCGCCTCCGGGGCCTGCACCGCAGCTTCTGCGTCTACTCGCACCGTTACCGCGGGACGCCGCAGGCACCGGGCCTGGTGCTCGGGCTGGACCGTGGCGGGTCTTGCCATGGCATGGCATTTCGCGTGCCGGCGGCCGAGGGCGAGGAGGCGCTCGACTACCTTTTTGAGCGCGAGATGATGACCGGCATCTATCGTGCAAGCTGGCGCAGCGCGGAAACCCGCGAGGGCCTCATCCGGGCCATGGCCTTCGTGGTCGACCGCCGTCATCGCCAGTACGCCGGTGCTCTCGACCACGATTCGGTGGTGGCTCTGATCCTCCAGGGCCGCGGCGACCGCGGCCCTTGCCTCCAATACCTCGAGAACACGGTTCATCATCTGCGCGCTCTCGGTCTCAAGGATGTCGCGCTCGAGCGCCTGTTGACGGAAGCGCAGCGCCTGACCGGCAAAGGAGGGCGCCAGTGACCGTCTTGGAAACCCGCATTACCCGCGCCGGCATCGCCGAGACGGAGCGCCGCATCCGGCCCTACATCAGGCATACGCCGGTGCTGGCCGCCGACCTCGCCGACTTCGGTCTCGCCCCGCAGCCGGTCGATCTCAAGCTTGAGTTCCTGCAGCACTCCGGCTCCTTCAAGGTACGCGGCGCCTTTGCCAATCTGCTGACCCGCAAGGTGCCGGAGGCGGGTGTGGTCGCGGCATCCGGCGGCAACCACGGCGCCGCGGTTGCCTATGCGGCGATGAAGCTCGGCGTGCCGGCGACCATCTTCCTGCCGAGCGTCACCTCGCCGGCCAAGGCCGAGCGCATCGGGCGCTACGGAGCAAAGCTCGTCGTGGGCGGGGACCGCTACGCCGACGCGCTGGCCGCCAGCGAAGCCTTCGTCGCGCAGAGCGGGACGCTGCCGGTGCATGCCTTCGACCAGGCGGAGACGCTGCTCGGTCAGGGCAGCGTCGGGCTCGAGATCGAGGCCGATCTGCCGCAGATCGACACCCTGCTGGTGGCGACCGGCGGCGGCGGGCTCATCGGCGGCATCGCCGCCTGGTTCGCCGGGCGCATCCGTATCGTCGCAGTCGAGCCGGAGGGTGCGCCGACCCTGTTCAAGGCGCTGGCCGCGGGACAGCCGGTCGACGCCGAGGCGGAGGGCATCGCGGCCGACTCCCTGGCGCCGAGGCAGGTGGGGCAGCTCATGTTTCCGCTTGCCCAGGCTTACGTGGAGCGCTCCATCCTGGTGAACGACGATGACATCCGTGGCGCCCAGCAAGCGTTGTGGGAGACGCTGCGCGTGGTGGCGGAGCCGGGCGGTGCCGCCGCCATGGCGGCGCTACTGTCGGGCAAGTACCGTCCGACGCCGGGCGAGCGTGTGGCGGTGCTGCTCTGCGGCGCCAACACCACGGCGGTGAGCTTCGCCTGACGGCTGGTCACGCCACCGATGCTACGCGACCAGGCCGACCCGCCGCCGCCCGTCCTCGGTCTTCAGCGAGAAGTCGCCGCCGTCGAATTCCCGGGCGGCGTCGGTGCAGAGCCAGGCGACGGCGCGGGCCGGCCACTCCGGCGGGATGTGCTGGGAGAAGTCCATCCGGCTCACCGGGTTGATGCCGGAGGCCTTGATGGCACGCTGCATGTCGGTCGCGACGGTGCCGGGGCTGAGGCCGACGACGTGGATACCTCTGTCGCGGTATTCCTTGTCGACGCAGCGCGTCAGCATCAGCACCGCGGCCTTGGTGGCGCAGTAGTGACTCCAGCCTTCAAGGGGGCTGGTGGCGGCACCGGAGCTGATGTTCACGATCACGCCGTGCCCTTGCGCCTCCATGATCGGGATCGCCGCGCGCAGGCCGTGGTAGACGCCCTTCAGGTTGATGTCCACGACAGCATCCCAGCCGTCGGGATCGGACTCACCGAGCTGCGCGATGGGGTCGATGACGCCGGCGTTGTTCACCAGGATGTCGAGGCTGCCGTAGGTGTCCTTGCAAAGCTGGACGGCGCCTGCGACGTCTGCATAGCGCGCGACGTCGCAGGCGATGGCGCTGGCCCTGCCGCCGGCCGCTTTGATCTTCTCCGCCACCGCGTCGATCTCGCCCCGGCTGCGCGCCGCCAGCACTACCGCCACGCCGTGCTTTGCCAACTCCTCGGCCGTCGCCGCGCCGATGCCGCGGCTGGCGCCGGTGACGATGGCGGCCTTGCCCTGCAGTTCTTTCACTGTGGTCTCCCCTTCAATCTTAGCACGAACGCCGACATAGCTGCTCGCGATCGCACCGTCTGTACACCGCTTTCGTTGTCATTGCCGGGCTGACCCGGCAACCCATTGCGACGCCGCAAGAACGTCAGCCGATGGCACCATGGACCGCCGGATCAAGTCCGGCGGTGACATTGGGGAAGCGGAAAGGACGCACCACCGACGGTCGTATTGTGTCGATCCGACCGGAGTCGCACATTTACGATGGCTTACCTCATCCGCACTTGGAGTAGCCGCAGCTCGTGCAGAGGTCGCAGCCTTCCTGGCGGATCAGGCTGGCGCCGCCGCACTTGGGGCACTGGGCGAAGCGGGTGCCGCTGTCAGGGCCGCCCAGGTTCACCACCGCGCGCTGCTCCTCGCCGGTCAAGGGCCCCCTCGCCTGCAGGAAGCCGATATCGATCATGTGGCGCTCGATAACGCCGCCGATGGCGGCCAGCAGCGAGGGCACGTAGCGGCCCTCCATCCAGGCGCCGCCGCGCGGGTCGAATACGGCCTTCAACTCCTCGACGACGAAGGAGACGTCGCCGCCGCGGCGGAACACCGCGGAGATCATGCGGGTCAGCGCCAGGGTCCAGGCATAGTGCTCCATGTTCTTCGAGTTGATGAAGATCTCGAAGGGGCGCCGCCGCGGTTCCTTCCCAGCTCCCTCCTGCACGATGTCGTTGAGGGTGATGTAGATGGCGTGATCGCTCTCCGGCCAGCGCAGCTTGTAGGAACGCCCGGGCAGCACGTCGGGCCGTGCCAGGGGGTCGGTCATGTAGACGACGTCGCCCGTTCTTGCGATTGCACGGTCCGCCGGCACCAGCTCGGTGTCGGCGCTCTCCGCCAGGGTCTCGCGGGCGCCGACCGACAGCACCGCGCCGGTGATCTCGTTCGGCCGGAAGGTGGTGCAGCCCTTGCAGCCGAGGTCGTAGGCCTGCTGGTAGACGTCCTTGAAGGCCTCGAAGGAGATGTCGGCCGGCAGATTGATGGTCTTCGACACCGAGCTGTCGATGTAGCGCTGCACCGCGGCCTGCATGACCACATGAGAGGCCGGCTCCAGAGTCTGCGCGGTCACGAAGGCTGGCGGCAGCGGGGCGTCCTCTCCCTGCAGACGGCGGAACAGGCGGTAGGCATGGTCGCTCACCTCCTCCTCGCGTCGGCTGCCGTCGGCCTGCAGGATGCGGCGCCGGTAGGTGAAGCTGAACACCGGCTCGAGGCCGGAGGAGATGTTATCGGCCAGCAGCGAGATGGTGCCGGTCGGCGCGACGGAGGTGACCAGGGCGTTGCGCATGCCGTGCGCGGCGATGGCTTCCCGCACGTCGGTATCGAGTTCTTTGATGCTTTCGCCGGCGAGGTAGGCGTCGCGGTCGTAGAGCGGGAAGGGGCCCTTCTCCTTCGCCAGAGCCGCCGAGGCGAGGTAGGCCTCGCGGCGGAAGGCGGCGAGCCAGCGCTCGGTCGCCTTCACCGCCTCGGCGCTGCCGTAGCGCAGGCCGCAGGCGATGAGCGCGTCGGCCAGGCCGGTGATGCCGAGGCCGATGCGCCGCTTGGCCATGGCTTCCTGGCGCTGCGCCTCCAGCGGGAAGCGCGACACGTCGATGGCGTTGTCCAGCATGCGCACCGCCATCGGCACCAGCGTCGCGAGCGCCGCCATGTCGAGGTCGGCTCCGGCCTCGAAGGGCTGCTTCACCAGCGCCATGAGATTCACCGACCCGAGCAGGCAGGCGCCGTAGGGCGGCAGCGGCTGCTCGCCACAGGGGTTGGTGGCGCGGATCGTCTCGCAGTAGTGCAGATTGTTGTGCTGGTTGATGCGGTCGATGAAGATCACGCCCGGCTCGGCGGCGGCGTAGGTCGCCTGCATGATCTTGTTCCACAGCTCGCGCGCCGGCACCGTGCGGTAGACCGTGCCGCCGAAGCTCAAGTCCCAGGGCTGGTCCTCACGCACCGCCTGCATGAAGGCGTCGCTCACCAGCACCGACAGGTTGAACATCGAAAGCCGTCCGGGCTCCTGCTTGGCGGCGATGAAAGCCTCGATGTCCGGATGGTCGCAGGACAGCGTCGCCATCATGGCGCCGCGCCGCGAGCCGGCCGACATGATGGTGCGGCACATGGCGTCCCACACGTCCATGAAGCTGAGCGGGCCCGACGCATCGGCGCCGATGCCGTGGACCACCGCGCCCTTGGGCCTGAGGGTCGAGAAGTCGTAGCCGATGCCGCCGCCCTGCTGCATGGTGAGGGCGGCCTCCCTCAGGTGCTCGAAGATGCCGCCCATGTCGTCGGGGATGGTCCCCATGACGAAGCAGTTGAACAGGGTGACGTTGCGGTCAGTCCCGGCGCCGGCCTGGATGCGCCCGGCCGGCAGAAAACGGAAATCCTCCAGCGCCGCAAAGAACTGAGATTCCATGGCCTTGCGGGCTGCCGGCTCTGGCTCGGCGGCGGCCAGGGCGCGGGCGATGCGCCGCCAGCTATCCGCCATGGTTTTGTCCACAGGCTCGCCCGAAGCGGACTTCAGGCGATACTTCATGTCCCAGATTTCCTGCGACAGGGCAGTCAGCTTGGTCATATGCCAGCCTTCCTGACGCCGCCTGGCGGCGCAGCAGCGTCA
>DATCXZ010000387.1:0-2126 GCA_036570545.1 Kiloniellaceae bacterium | reverse complement strand
CAGGGGCTGCGCCAGGGGTTCGGCCAGGGGCTCTGGGGGCGCCGGCGTCTCCGGCCGCGGCAGCAGGCGCTCCACGGTCGGCGGCGCCTGGCCGGTGCTGCCGTTATTCAGCACGGCGATGCCTTGGTGTGGCACCTCCATGCCTCCCGGCTGCTCGGGCTTGATCTTCTCCGGCATCGGTTCGGCGACCACCACCGGCAGCTCGTCGCTCGCCATCTGGCCGGTGCCCCAGCTATAGGCGTACCAGACGATGGCGACGAAGCAGACCACGGCGGCCAGCGCGGTCACGATGGGCACGAGATTGCGGCGGCCGCGCAGGTGGGATGCCAGCTCGGCAGTGTCCTCGGCGAAAGCCTGGCTGCGGCCGTCGCCCAGGCCGACCTGCTCGCGCCCCTCCCATTCGTCGTCGTCGCGGTCGCTGCCGTACACGATCCGGCGCATGCCCTCCTCACTGAAGGCGGGATCGTTCTCCCGGTCCCTTCCGTAGCGCGGATCGCTGCTCATCTAGCGCAACTCCTCAACCGGCGTGACCCCGAAGATCGCGAGACCCGAGGCGACCACGAAGGCCACCGCCTGAACCAGAGCCAGACGCGCGCCCGTCAGCGCCGGATCGTCCGGCAGCAGGAAGCGCAGCTCGGCCCGCTCGTTGCCCTTGTTCCACTGGCCGTGAAAGGCCGCCGCCAGATCATAGAGATAAAAAGCCACCCGGTGGGGCTCGTGTGCCTCGGCGGCGCTTTCCAGCAGCCGCGGCCATTCGGCCAGCAGCTTTATCAGAGCAAGCTCCCCCGAGTCGGTCAAGCGATTGAGGTCGCTGCCCGCCAGGGCCACAGGATCTAGCGAAATTCCGGGCATCTCGGCCGCCGCATGGCGCAGGATGGAGCGGCAGCGGGCGTGGCAGTACTGGACGTAGAAAACCGGGTTGTCGCGCGACTGCTCCATCACCTCGACGAGGTCGAAGTCGAGGGTGGCGTCGTTCTTGCGGGTCAGCATGATGAAGCGGACGACGTCCTTGCCGACCTCCTCGATGACCTCGCGCAGGGTGACGAAGGTGCCCGATCGCTTGGACATCTTCACCAGCTCGCCGCCGCGCTTCAGGTTCACAAGCTGGCAGATCTTCACGTCCAGCGCGCCCTTGCCCTCGGTGAGCGCCTTCACGCCGGCGGTCATGCGCTTCACGTAGCCGCCGTGGTCGGCGCCCCAGACGTCGATCATCAGCGGGAAGCCGCGGCGGAACTTGTCGAGGTGGTAGGCCATGTCGCCGGCAAAGTAGGTCCACGAGCCGTCCGACTTCCTGAGCGGCCGGTCGACGTCGTCGCCGAACAGCGTCGCCTTGAACAGGAGCTGCGGGCGCGGCTCCCAGTCCTCCGGCGTCTTGCCCTTGGGCGGCTCCAGCACGCCGGTGTAGACGAGGTCGCGCGCCTCCAGGAACTTCACCACCTCCTCGACGCCACCGGCCTCGACCAGCGCGCGCTCGGAGGAGAACACCTCCTGGTGGACGCCGAGGAAGTCGAGGTCGGCGCGGACGAGATCCATCATGGCATCGATGGCGAAGCGGCGCACCGGCGGCAGCCACTCGGCCTCCGGCGCGTTGTGCCACTTGTGGCCGTCGCGCGCGGCCAGCGCCGCGCCGACGTCCTTCAGGTAGTCGCCGGGATAGAGGCCCTCCGGAATCGCGCCGATGGCCTCGCCCAGCGCCTCGCGGTAGCGCAGGTAGGCCGAGCGCGCCAGGGTGTCGACCTGGCCGCCGGCGTCGTTGACGTAGTACTCCCGGGTGACCTTGTAGCCGACCTTGGCGAGCAGCGCGGACAGGGCGTCGCCGACCACCGCGCCGCGCGCGTGGCCGACGGTGAGCGGGCCGGTCGGGTTGGCGGAGACGTACTCCACGTTCACCGCCTGCCCCTGCCCCTGCTCCTGCCCCAGGTCGCCGTCGCCGTAGGCAGTGCCGGCGCGCAGGATGTCGCCGAGGCGGGCGTGCCACACCGCCGGCGCCAGGCGCAGGTTGATGAAGCCGGGCCCGGCCACCTCGACGGCGGTGACCTCCGGAATCTGCTCCAGGCGGGCGGCCAGCGCCGCGGCGAGATCGCGCGGCTTCTGGCCAGCCGGCTTGGCGAGCACCATGGCGGCAT
>DATCXZ010000386.1:0-3641 GCA_036570545.1 Kiloniellaceae bacterium | reverse complement strand
TCGACAACCTGCTCGCCAAGCTCGGCTACCTGAGCCTGCCGTCCGGCGCGACCCCCACCAGCGCGCGCAGCAGCGCGCTCGGCCGCTTCCACGCCGCGAACGGCCAAGCCGCCGATGGCGACCCTTCGGTGGCGACCCTGGGCCAGTTGCTGCACGCCACCGCGCCATGACCACTCCCCTGGCCTCTATCCTGGAATGTCAGCGCCAGGACTGATATCCAGGGGCGCTGGGGGAGCAAGATTTTTCAAGCCAGTCCTGACGAATTTCAAACGACCGACAGAAGGGAAGGTATTTTCATGACGGAGATTTTTGCCGACGGCACCGGCTCCATCATCGTGTCCAACGGCGTCGTGCGCATCGAGCTGGTGCAACTCCGGCGCAAGGGCGGCAAGGCCGAGCTCAGCTCGCAGAGCGCCGGGACCCTGCTGATGCCGGTGGGCTCGCTGAAGAACCTCACCCTGCAGCTCGCCAAGGCGCTCGAGCAGCTCCAGGAGCGCCAGGCCGACAAGGACCGCCTCGACAGCGAGATGAAGAAGGGCGACGAGCTGGACGAGGCGCTCTCCAGCCTGTGACCATTCGATTGACCAATGTCGTGCCGGCGAGGGGCGCTAATACCACCACTCGGTCGTCACCCTCGGGCTTGACCCGAGGGTCCATTTTGCCGTGGCACCGAGCCTTTGCGGAGAATCGGGGTGCCGCCGCTGGCATGGATTGCCGGGTCGAGCCCGGCAATGACAGTCGGGAAAAGGGGCACCACCCTTGCGTCGATCATCTGTTTTCGGATCTCCATTCATGAAATACCTTTTCGTGCACCAGAACATGCCGGGGCAGTACAAGCACATCTGCCAGCGCCTGGCCGACGACAAGAACAATACCGTCGTCTTCATCACCAAGCGCGAAGGGCTCGACCTGCCCAACATCGCCAAGGTGCTGTACAAGCCGCAGCGCGAGCCGGCCGAGTCCACCCATCGCTACCTCCGCGAGACCGAGCGCGGCATCCTCCACGGCCAGGAGGTCGCGCGCAAGGCGCTGGCGCTGAAGGCGCAGGGCTTCGTGCCCGACATCGTCATCGGCCATCCCGGCTGGGGCGAGACGCTGTACCTGAAGGACGTGTTTCCCGACACCCCGGTGCTCGGCTTCTTCGAGTTCTACTATCATGCCGTCGGCGCCGACGTCGGCTTCGATCCCGACAGCCCGGTGACCCTCGACACCCACTGCCGCATCCGCACCAAGAACATCGTCCAGTTCATGGGGCTCGAGTCCGCCGATGCCGGCATGGCGCCGACCTTCTGGCAGTTCCAGCAGTATCCGGCGGAGTTCCGGCACAAGATCTCCGTCATCCACGACGGCATCGACACCAAGGTCTGCGTGCCGAACCCCGACGCCTCGATCGAGATCAAGACGCCGGACGGCGCGCTGACCACCCTGCGCCAGGGCGACGAGATCGTCACCTTCGTGGTGCGCAACCTGGAGCCCTACCGCGGCTTCCCGCAGTTCATGCGCGCCGCCGAGATCATCCTGAAGCGCCGCCCCAAGGCGCGCATCGTCATCGTCGGCGGCGACGAGGTGAGCTACGGCCGCGCCCTGCCCGACGGCCAGACCTACCGCAAGCAGATGCTCGAGCAGGTCGACCTCGACATGAGCCGCGTGTTCTTCATCGGCCGCGTGCCCTACGGCACCTTCCTGAAGGTGATCCAGATCTCCGGCGTCCACGTCTATCTCACCTATCCCTTCGTGCTCTCGTGGTCGATGCTGGAGGCGATGTCGGCCGAGTGCCTGGTGGTGGCGTCCGCCACCCAGCCGGTCACCGAGGTTATCGAGGACGGCGTGAACGGCCTGCTGGTCGACTTCTTCGATCACCAGGCGGTCGCCACGCGCGTCGACGAGGTGCTCGACCACAAGGACCGCATGGCGGCGATCCGCAAGAAGGCGCGCAGCACCATCGTGCAGCGCTACGAGCTGGAGCGCTGCCTCGACGAGCAGCTCAAGCTGGTCGCCGCGCTGGTCGGCGGCAAGCGGCCGCTCGCCGGCGGCACCCCCGGCAAGCCGGACTACCGCCTGCCGAAGGAAGCGCAGCCGACGCCGGCCCCGGCGAAGAAGACGGCGGCGAAGAAGACGGCGGCGAAGAAGGCAGCCGCGAAGAAGCCCACCAAGGCAGCGGGGAAGAAGCGCGCAACGTCCAAAGCCTAGAGCGCGGCAGGCGCCCCGGCATGAGGTCTCACTTGTCTCCTGCACACCGCTGTCGTCCCGGGGCCCGTCCCTACGGCGTTCACACATCTCTCGCAGGTGAGGCTCGCTCTCGGCACACAAAGGCTGTCGTCCCGGGACTTGTTCCCGGGACCCAATGCCCTGGCCGTCTGAAGGTCTTGCCACTCAGGGGTGGGGCCTTTGCGGCTGGCGGAGATGCCATTGTGGCAAGACATCGCCGCGCGCTGATGCCAATGGGTCCCGGCGACGAGCGCCGGGACGACAGTTGTGCTTATGGAGCTGTCGAGAAATCGCCGCCGGCACTGTGTGAATCCAGTAGGGTCACGCCCGAGGGTGACGATAAGAGTTGGCGACACCGCCAGTGCGACCGTCGCACCCTTCCGCGCCCGCCAGAGGCCCCCTAGCCATGGCCAAGATCCTGGTCGGCTATGAGCGCGGCGAAGGCCTCGGGCACTACCGCCGCCTGGCGCCGGTCGCCGAGGCGCTGGCGGCCGAGGGCCACCAGGTAGTGTTCTTCCTGCGCAACCTCTGGGACTGCCGCGCGCAGCTCACCCGCTCGCCGCTGCCGTTCATCCAGAGCCCCGACCTGGTGCCGCCCAATCCGGCCGAGCGCGGGCCGAAGTCGATGGGCGCCTACAGCGACATCATGGTGTACTGCGGCTTCGGCAAGCTGGAGAGCCTGTTCACCGCGACGCTGGCCTGGCGCACCCTCTTGGACGAGCTGCGCCCCGACCTCATCGTCTGCGACCACAGCCCCGTCGTCTGCTTCGCCGCCTATGGCCGCGTGCCCGTGGTGCAGCTGGGCGACGGCTTCACCCTACCGCCGGCCGAGGGCGAGACCTTCCCGGGCTTCCAGCCGAAGAAGCGGGCGACCGTGCCGGCCGAGCAGATCGTCGCGGTGATGAACGCGGTGCAGGCGCGCCTCGGCGGCCCGCCGGTGCCGAGCGTCACCGCGCCGCTGCGCACCGCCGGGCGGCTGGTCTGCACCCTGAAGGGCCTCGACCCCTACAAGGACCAGCGCCGCGACCCGGTGATCGGACCCATCGAAGGCCTGCTGCCGCCGCTGCCGCTGCCCGCCAAGCCGCGCCTCTTTGCCTACCTCGGCATGGAGCAGCGGGTGACCGCGAAGCTGCTGGCCGCCCTCAAGGCCTCCGACCTGCCGGCCGAGGCCTACGTGCGCGGCTTGACCGAGGCGACGGCGAAGAAGTTCCTGCGCCCCGGCCTCACCTTCTACAAGGCGCCGCAGCCGATCGACAAGGTGCTGGCGCGCGCGACCCTGGCGATCCATCACGGCGGCAGCGGCATGTCGCTGGCCTGCTGCAGCGCCGGCCGCCCGCAGCTCGCGCTGCCGATCCACGAGGAGACACTGCTGACCGCACAGGCGCTCTCGCGCATCGGCGTCGGCAGCACCATCGCGCACAAGGACCTGGAAG
>DATCXZ010000385.1:0-6167 GCA_036570545.1 Kiloniellaceae bacterium | reverse complement strand
AGAGCGCCGCCGCGAGCTCGCTCGCCGCCGCGTCCTCGTGGACGTCGTCCGCCTCGAGACGCGCGGCGATCACCTCGGCGATGCCGGCGGCGGCGAGGGCGGCGATGTCGTCGGCCGAGAGGCGGCGCCCCTTCTTGAAGGTAAAGCCGGCGCCGCGCAGCGAGTGGGCGAGGAGGCAGCCTTCGGCCTCGCCGGTCGGCATGGGACCGAAGATCATCCGACCGTCTCCCGGGGCGCGGCCTCGGGCGTCGCCTCGGATCCTTGGGCGCGCACCAGCGGCGGCACCCGGTGCTGCACCTGGGTGATCTGAGCCAGGATGGCGATGGCGATCTCGGCCGGGCTGCGCGCCCCGATGGCAAGGCCGATCGGCGCGTGGATGCGCGCGAGCTCGTCGGCGTTCAGTCCGTCGTCGCTGAGCCGCGCGAGACGCCTGGCGTGGGTCTTGCGGCTGCCCAGCGCGCCGACATAGAAGGCGGGTGAGCGCAGCGCGACGCGCAGGGCCGGATCGTCCAGCTTCGGGTCGTGAGTCAGCAGCACCACGGCGCTGCGGTGGTCGGGCGCCAGCGCGGTCATCGCCGCGTCCGGCCAGTCGTCGACCAGGCGCACGCCGGGAAACCGCTCCGCGCTGGCCCAGGCCTTGCGGGGATCGATCACCACCACCTCGTAGCCGGCGAGGCTGGCGATCGGCACCAGGGCCTGCGAGATGTGCACCGCCCCGACGATGAGGAGGCGCAGCGGCGGGTTGTAGACGTGCACGAAGAGGTTCGGGTCTTCCGGCAGCGGGCCGCTGCGGTCGGCGCTGACGGCGTCGGAAACCGCGGCCTCCTGCGCCGGCGTCAGATCGAGATCACCGAGATTATCGCCGCCGAGCTGCAGCCGCTGGCGGCCGTCGGTGAGGTCGGTGACCAGCGCCGCGGCGCGCTTGTCGGCACGGGCCTGCTGCAGGCGGTCGAGGATGACGCGTTTCATTCGACGCGCTCGACGAAGACTTTCACGGTGCCGCCGCAGGCCAGCCCGACGTCCCAGGCCTGCTCGTCGGAGACGCCGAACTCCAGCAGCTTGGGCGGCGCCCCGGCCATGATCGCCTGCGCCTCGTGCACCACCGCGCCCTCGATGCAGCCGCCGGAGACCGAGCCCTGCAGGCGGAGCCGGTCGTCGACGATGAGCTGGCTGCCCACCGGCCGCGGCGAGGAACCCCAGGTCTTCACCACGGTGGCCAGCGCCACCTTGTGGCCCTGGTCGCGCCAGCGCGCCGCCTCGGCCAGCAGGTCTTCGGCCGCCAGGTTCTGTGTCAGCTCGCCTTTTGCCATTGGCTCATGCCCTCCTCGCGCCGGATCGCCGGGCGGCTGAGGACCGCCGCCAGCTCGCCCAGGCTCTCAAGATTGTGCACTGTCCGGAAGTCGTCGACGTGCGGGATCAGCGCCTTCGCTCCCAATGATTTTGGCTGGTAACCGTCGAAGCGCAAGAGGGGGTTCAGCCAGATGAGGCGGCGGCAGGACTTGTGCAGGCGCTCCACCTCCGCCTCCAGGCCGGCCGCGTTGTCGCGGTCGAGGCCGTCGGAGATCAGCACCACCACCGCGCCCTGGCCCAGCACGCGGCGTGCCCAGGTGACGTTGAAGTCGTGCAGGCAGGCGCCGATGCGGGTGCCGCCGGACCAGTCGACGACCTGCGCGGCGACGCGCTCGATGGCGACGTCGACGTCCTTCTGGCGCAGGTAGCGCGTGATGTTGGTCAGCCGCGTGCCGAACACGAAGCTGTGCACGCGGTCGCGGTCGTTGGTCACCGCGTGCATGAAGTGCAGCAGCATGCGCGAGTAGCGGCTCATCGAGCCGGAGATGTCGCAGAGCACCACCAGGGGCGGATGGCGGTGGCGCGGCTGCTTCCAGCGCAGCGGGATGGTGTCGCCGCCCTGGCGCAGCGCCGCGCGCAGGGTGGCGCGCAGGTCGGCGCGGTTGCTGCCGCCGGCGCGAAAGCGCCGCGTCGGCACCTCCATGATCGGCAAGCGCATCGCCTGGATCGCCTGCTTCGCCGCGGCCAGCTCGGCCGCCGACATTTTCTCGAAGTCGATGCTTTGCAGGATCTCCTTGCTGGAAAAGGTGAGGGCGGCGTCGATCTCCTGCTTTTCCTCCTGCTCGTCGGCCTCGCGCTCGGCGGCGTCCTTCGGGCGCAGCGCATCGGCCAGGCGCCGGCTCAGTTCCTCGGCGTCGTCCGGCCGCTGGCCCGCCAGGGGCGTGATGTCGGGCAGCAGCAGCGCCATCATGCGCTGCAAAATCTCGGGATTGCGCCAGAACACGTGGAAGGCCTGGTCGAAGACCTCCTGCTGGTCGCGGCGGTTCACGAACACGGCATGCAGCGTCCAGTAAAAGTCGTCGCGCCGCCCGAGCCCCACCGCTTCCACCGCGTTCAGCGCCTCCAGCACCCTGCCGGGGCCGACCGGCAGGCCGGCCGCGCGCAGGGTGCGCGCGAAGTAGAGAATATTCTCCGCGATCCGGCCCCCTTGCGGGCGCGGCTCTGTCACAGGCTCGGGCATGGCAGCGATCTTAGCGCAGCCCGGCGGGCGGCACTATCGATGAGATTTTCTCAAGCATCGGGTGAGGAACGGTCGTTTGTCGGGCGGCCGGCGCAGCGGCATATCCAGGGCAGCAAAAAATCATCCCACGGCGCCCCCGCGCCGCTGCCGAAGGAGAACTGCCATGACCCAGCTTTGCCATCCGTTTCAGTCGCACGACAGCCTCAGCCGCGACCACATGCTGCACGTGGCCGACAGCGGCGGCAGCGACCTCGTCTCCAGGATCGTCCTCGGGGTGTTCATCGGTGTTCTGCTGGCGATCGCCACACTGCTCAGCGAGGAACCGCCGCAGACGGTCGAGCGGCTCACGCTGCCGACCGAGGCGCCGCCGGCAATCGTGGTCGACGGCCGGTGACAAGCGCCACCGCCAATTCACACACCGCTGTCGCCCCGGGGCTTGGCCCCGGGGCCCATTGCCATCAGCGCGTGGCGAGGTCTTGCCACGATTGCGTCCCCGCCAGCCGCGAACGCCCCATCCCTGAGTGGCAAGGCCTTCAGACGGCTCGGGCATTGGGTCCCGGGAACAAGTCCCGGGACGACCGCCTTTGTGTGCCGAGAGCGGGCCTCTCCTGTAGGGCTTGGCTCCAGGACGACAGCCTTGGGGTGGCCTGGGCGAGCCTGTCTTGCCTGGAGTGTGCGCTCAACCCAGCGCGCGGCTGGCGAGCTGCAACTTCACATCGCCGAGCAGCCGGGCCGCCTCGCTGCCCTGGATCTTGGCGATGTCGTCCTGGTACTTCAGCAGCACGCCGAGGGTGTCGTCGACTGCCTGCGGGTCCAGCGCGACCTTGTCGAGTTGGGTGAGCGCTTCCGCCCAGTCGATGGTCTCTGCGATGCCCGGCGCCTTGAAGAGGTCTTCGTCGCGCAGCGCCTGCACGAAGGCGACGATCTGCTGCGACAGCGCCGCCGGCACCCGCGGCGCCTTCACGTGCAGGATTTCCAGCTCGCGCTCGGCCGAGGGATAGGCGACCCAGTGGTAGAAGCAGCGCCGCTTGAGGGCGTCGTGGATCTCGCGCGTGCGGTTGGAGGTCACGATGACGATCGGCGGCTCGGCGGCCGCGATGGTGCCGAGCTCCGGGATGGTGATCTGGAAGTCGGACAGCACTTCCAGCAGGAAGGCCTCGAAGGGCTCGTCGCTGCGGTCCAACTCGTCGATCAGCAGCACCGGCGCGCCGGCGGCATCGCGACGCAGGGCCTGCAGCAGCGGGCGCTCGATGAGGAAGCGCTCGTCGAAGATGTCGCCGCTGAGGCGCGCGCGGTCGTGCTCGCCCGCCGCCTCGGCGACGCGGATCTCCACCATCTGACGCGGATAGTTCCACTCGTAGACCGCCGCCGCCACGTCGAGCCCTTCGTAGCACTGCAGCCGTACCAGGCGGCGGCCCAGCGTGTCGGCCAGCACCTTGGCGATCTCCGTCTTGCCGACGCCGGCCTCGCCCTCGAGGAACAGCGGGCGCCCCAGCTTCAGTGCCAGGAACAGCACGGTGGCGAGGCTGCGCTCGCCGACGTAGCGGCCGCGCGCCAGCAGCGCCAGCGTCTCGTCAACGGATGCGGGAAGCGGCGCGGCGGCCATGGGCGGAGAACTCGCTGAAGTGGAGGCTTCGGGTGTGAAGCCTACTTTCTCCGCCATTGGCCGTCGGCTGTCAAAAGCCAGGTCCCCGCCGGCACCTGCTTGACGATTCCGATGGCATAGACCTTGCCGACCTCCGCCAGCGGCACGCCCTCCTTGTCGGCCTGCTGCTGGTAGATCGCCGTGCGCTTCGCATTGATCTCTTTTACCTGCGCGGCGACGGCGGGATCGCGCGCCTCAGCGAATCCATCATAGCGCTCGCCGACCTTGCCGGAGGCGCGCAGCTCGTCGAGCGACTGCGCTGCGGCGGGGCCGGCCAGCAGCGGCAGCACCAGGGTGGCCGCGGCCAGCAGGGTGAGAAGGGAGAACCAGCGCCTTGTCATCATAACGTTCCTACAAGATGTCGGGGCCTACAAGATGTCGGGGCCTAGAAGATATCGGGGTTATTCTGAATGTCCTCGCTCGCCTGTTCTTCAATCTTCACACGGACTTCTGCGTCGAGCTTCACATTCAGGTTTATGGTGATCGGCTCCTTCGGCGCCGCCACCTGGACCGTCGGGGTGCAGGCGGCGAGGGCGATGCAAAGCAGCATCCCGCCGAGGGCCGTCTGGCGGCCGCCAAAGCAAGTCAAAGCCGTTGTCTCCCTCCATCGGCGGCCTCGTCCCCATCGGAGCAGGCCGGTCTCTCGGTGCAGCAGGCGCGCGCGACTCCCGCGGACGCCTTTGATGCTACGGCGGCAGGGTGCCGATTATCCCCGATTGCAGCAAGTATCTCATTCGCTGAGGCGCCAGGCCCGCCGCAGGGCGTCGTCGGAGAGGCTGTAGCCCTGGCGCAGGGCCTCCAGCACGCTGGTGAGGTTGCTTTCCAGGTTGATGTTGAAGCGGAACGGCTGACCGTCCATCACGTCGGGGTTCTGCCCCAGGGTGGAGAGCTTCACGGTGGCGTCGTTCGCCGCGGTCTTGGCGAGGGTGAGCGTCAGCTCTTCGTAGTGGAAATCCTCCAGCGCCTTCACCGCCGCCTCCACCGTCTCGCCGCCGCCCGCCAGGGCCTGACGCAGCGCCGGAATACGGATGGAGAGCCGCCCCGGGCCGAGCGCATCGAACTGGCTGTCCTCGACGATGATGGCGTTGCCGGCGAAGACGACGGGCAGGCTGCCGGTCAGCCTGCCGCTGCCGGAAAGGCCGTCGACGCCGATGAGGTCGAAGAAGGTGGCGATCTCCAGGCCTTTGGTGGCGAGAACGATGCGGTTGCGCGCCGCGGCCGGGTCCAGCGTCGTCGGCTCGAGGCGCCAGGGCGCGCCGCCGAGCTCGAAGCCGCCGTCTTCCAGGTTGAGCTGGGGCCGCGGCGCCTGGTCGAGGGAGAAGATGAGCTCGATGCTCTCGGCCGCCACGCCGGCTTCCAGCCGAGCGATGGTGAGCCGCTGGCCGGCCGCGCTGGCGAGCGGCAGCAGGCTGTCCAGCTCGAGCGCGAGGTCGAGGCCCTCGATCGCCGCGCCGCCGGCCTCGAAGGAGAGGTTGCCGAAGGTGATCCGTCCCGACTCCTCGGCGGGCCGGCGCGGCCAGGCCAGGCGGGCGGTGGCGCTGACGGTGCCCTCCGCTTCCTCAAGGTCGGCCAGCAGCGGGGAGAGCGCCGCCGGCTGCAATCCATCGGGCGAGAAGACGATGAGGCGGCTCACCGCCTCGAGGTTGGCGTGGCCGTCGTCGCCGTAGCGGCCGGAAAGGTCGACCAGCGCCTGGCCGCCGTCGAGGCCGAGCACCCCGGCGAGGTCGTAGCCGGGCCCGGCGCGCTGCAGCGTGCCGCTCACTGTGAGGGGCGCGGTCAGCGGGGCGTCGGCGACGAGCTGGAAGGGGCCGAGGGTGAAGCGGCTCTGCGCCGGCCGCAGCGCGCTGTCCAGGGTGACGTCGATCTCGACGGCCTCCGCGTCGAAGCTGTAGTCGGGCAGCTCGAGGCCGCCGAGACGCGCCGTGAGGTCGGCGGCATGTCCGGCCTGGCTGTCGAAGCTGCCGTCCAGCGTCACCGCGAGGGCGCCGGCGG
>DATCXZ010000384.1:0-4866 GCA_036570545.1 Kiloniellaceae bacterium | reverse complement strand
CGGCGGCGTGGCTGGTCATGCCGCCGCGGGTGGTGAGGATCCCGGCGGCGGCGTGCATGCCGTGGATGTCCTCCGGCGAGGTCTCGGTGCGGCAGAGGATGACGCGCTCGCCCTCGGCAGCCGCGGCCTCGGCCTTGTCGGCGGAGAACACGATCTTGCCCGAGGCGGCGCCCGGCGAGGCCGGCAGGCCGCGCGCGATCACCTTGCGCTCGGCTTTGGGGTCGAGCGTCGGATGCAGAAGCTGGTCGAGCGAGTTGGGATCGAGGCGGCGGATCGCCTCGGCCTCGGTGATGAGCCCCTCGTCCACCATGTCGACGGCGATCTTCAGGGCCGCCGGCGCGGTGCGCTTGCCGGTGCGCGTCTGCAGCATGTAGAGCGTGCCGCGCTGCACGGTGAACTCGATGTCCTGCATGTCCTTGTAGTGCGTCTCGAGCTTGTGGCGCACCTGGTCGAGTTGCTTGAACACCTCCGGCATGACCTCTTCCATTGCCGGCATCCTGGAGTTGTTCATCTCCTTGCCGCGCAGGGTGAGGTTCTGCGGCGTGCGGATGCCGGCGACCACGTCCTCGCCCTGGGCGTTCACCAGGTATTCGCCGTAGAACGCCTTCTCGCCGGTCGAGGGGTTGCGCGTGAAGGCGACGCCGGTGGCGCAGTCGTCGCCCATGTTGCCGAACACCATGGCCTGCAGGTTCACCGCCGTGCCCCACTCCGCCGGAATGCTGTGCAGGCGGCGGTAGGTGATGGCGCGCTGGTTCATCCACGAGCCGAAGACGGCGCCGATGGCGGCCCAGATCTGGTCCTTGGGATCCTGCGGGAAGGGCTTGCCGGTCTCCTCCAGCACCTTGGCCTTGTAGGTCTCGATGACCTTCAGCCAGTCCTCGGCGGTCATCTCGGTGTCGAGCAGGTAGCCGCGATCCTCCTTGGCGAGCTCGAGGATCTCCTCGAAGTGATGGTGGTCGACTTCGAGCACCACGTCGCCGAACATCTGGATGAAGCGGCGGTAGCTGTCGTAGGCGAAGCGCCGGTCACCGGCGGCCTTGGCGAGGCCTTCCACCGTCTCGTCGTTGAGGCCGAGGTTGAGGACGGTGTCCATCATGCCCGGCATCGAGGCGCGCGCGCCGGAGCGCACGGAGATCAGCAGCGGGTTCTTCGCATCGCCGAACGTTGCGCCGACCAGGTCCTCGATCGTCGCGAGCGCCTTGTTCACCTGCTGCTCGAGGTCGTCGGGGTAGCGGTTGTCGTTCTTGTAGAAGTAGGTGCAGACTTCCGTGGTGATGGTGAAGCCGGGCGGCACCGGCAGGCCGAGCGAAGACATCTCCGCCAGATTGGCGCCCTTGCCGCCGAGCAGCGCCTTCATCTCGGCGCGGCCGTCGGCCTTGCCGCCGCCGAAGCTGTACACCCAATTCGTCATTGTCTGCTTTCCATCCTCATGAAATGTCTTGGCTGCTCGCCTCGATACCCCGCCCCATACGCCCCCCGCTGTCATGCCCGGGCTCGACCCGGGCATCCAGGGCAAGCGCTTGGGCTGTCGCTCTGGACCCTCGGGTCAAGCCCGAGGGTGACAAGAGAGGTTGCGAGTGAAGAGCATGCGCCCCCTGCACCGTTCAGCCTTCGATCTTGGAGAAGTCCGCGACCTCCGCCAGCGTGGCGCCGATCGCGCTCAAGAGCTGCAGCCGGTTCTCCCGCAAGGCCTTGTCCTCGGCATTCACCGTCACCTCGTCGAAGAACGCGTCGACCGGCTGGCGCAGCCGCGCCATCGCCGCCATCGCTGCCGTGAAATCTTCCGACCGTAACGCGATCTGCGCGCCTTTGGATGCGTCCGATAGGTGAGAAAAAAGTGTCTTTTCCTCGGCTTGGCTCAGCTTCTCGGCCTGCACCGCACCCGCGTAGGCACGCTTGTCCTTCTTCTCCTCGATGCGCACGATGTTGGCGGCGCGGCGGTAGGCGGTCAACAGGTTGGCACCGTCGTCGCTGGCGAGGAAGGAGCCAAGCGCCTCGACCCGCGCCAGCAGGCGCACGAGATCGTCCTCGCCACCGCGCGCCATCACGGCGGTGATGAGGTCGTGGCGCACGCCCTGGTCGCGCAGCACCACCTTCAGGCGCTCGGCGAAGAAGTCCAGCAGCCCGCCAGTGACCGGCGCGGCGGAGAGGCCGCTGTACTTCGACTGCGCTGCCACGAAGACCTCGGCCAGCGGCAGGCGCAGCCTGTTCTCGACGATAAGACGGATCACGCCCAGGGCCGCGCGGCGCAGCGCGTAGGGGTCCTTGGAGCCGGTTGGCTTCTCGTCGATCATCCAAAAGCCGGCCAGGGTGTCGATCTTGTCGGCCAGCGCGACGCAGACGCTGACCGGCGCCGAGGGGCAGGCATCGGTCGGGCCGAGCGGCTGGTAGTGCTGCGCGATGGCGTCGGCCACCGCCGGCGTCTCGCCGTCGTTCAGCGCGTAGTAGCGGCCCATGACGCCCTGCAGCTCGGGGAACTCGCCGACCATGCCGGTGGTGAGGTCGGCCTTGGCGAGGCGGGCGGCCGAGCGCGCTTCGTCGCGGTCGGCGCCGGGCACGTGCTTGCTGATCTCGGCGGCCAGGCTCTCCAGGCGCGAGACCTTGTCCGCCACCGTGCCGAGCCTGGCGTGGAACACGATCTCCTTCAGCGCCGGCACGCGCGCGGAGAGCGGCTGCTGGCGATCCTGGTCCCAGAAGAAGCGCGCATCGGCAAGGCGCGCGCGCAGCACGCGCTCGTTGCCGGCGACGATGGTCTTGGCGCGCGCGCTGCCCTCAGGCGCCTCCATGTTGGCGACCACCAGGAAGCGGTCGGCCAGCGTGCCGTCCGGCTTCTCGGTCGAGAAATACTTCTGATGGCTGCGCATGGTGGTGGAGAGCACCTCGCCCGGCAGGTCCATGAAGGCGGCATCGATGCGACCCATCAGCACCTGCGGCCATTCGACGAGACCCGCGACCTCGTCGAGCAGGCCGGCGTCGTCCTTCACCGTCACGCCGGCGTTCTTCGCGAGGCCCGCCGCCTGCTCGGCGATCAGCTTGCGGCGCTCGGCCGGGTCGAGCATCACCTTCGCGTGGGCGAGCTTCACCCGGTAGTCGTCGAAGCCGATCACGTCGAAGACGGCCGGCGCGAGGAAGCGGTGACCGTGGGTCGTCGCGCCGAAAGGCACCTGGCGCCCCTCGCCCATCTGCAGCCCACCCTTGAGCGCCATGCCGTCGAACACCGCAACGATGCCGTGCAGCGGGCGCACCCAGCGCTGTGTGTCGCTGGCCCAGCGCATCGACTTCGGCCAGGGCAGCTCGGTGACGGCCTTGGCGAGCAGGCCCGGCAGCACTTCGGCGGTCGGCCGCCCGGCGATCCTGCGGACGACGAAATAGAACGCACCCTTGTCGGTCTCGCGCAGCTCCGCCTCGTCGAGCGCGGCGAGGCCGTTGGCCTTCATGAAGCCGTCGACCGCCTGCGCCGGCGCGCCCTGCTTCGGGCCCTTCTTCTCTTCGGTCACGTCCGGCTGCTGCGCCGGCAGGCCGTCGACGACCAGCGCGAGGCGGCGCGGCGTCGCATAGGCGGCGGCGCTGTCGAAGGAAAGGTTCGCCGCCCTCAGCGCGTCCGTCACCAGCCGCTTCAGGTCGTCGGCGGCGCGCGCCTGCATGCGCGCCGGGATCTCCTCGGAGAACAGCTCGACCAGCAGCTCGGCCATCAGCGCGCCGCTCCCGGCCCGCTCGCCGTCTGGGTCGCTACCCAGGCCTCGCAGCAGGCCTTGGCGAGGGCACGCACGCGGCCGATGTAGGCCTGGCGCTCGGTCACCGAGATGACCCCGCGCGCGTCGAGCAGGTTGAAGGCATGGCTCGCCTTCATGCACTGGTCATAGGCGGGCAGCGGCATCGGCCGCCCCTTGTCGTCGGCGAACTTCAGGATCGCCTGGCACTCCGTCTCGGCGTCCTCGAAGTGCCTGACCAGGATATCGGTCGAGGCGACCTCGAAATTGAAGGCGGAGAACTGCTGCTCGGCGGCCAGGTAGACGTCGCCATAGGTCTTGCCGCCCTGGTTTTTGGGCACGCCGTCCCAGTCGAGGTCGTAGACGTTCTCGACGCCCTGCACGTACATGATGAGGCGCTCGAGCCCGTAGGTGAGCTCGGTGGAGACCGGATCGCAGTCGATGCCGCCGACCTGCTGGAAGTAGGTGAACTGGCTGACCTCCATGCCGTCGCACCAGACCTCCCAGCCGAGGCCCCAGGCGCCCAGCGTCGGGCTCTCCCAGTCGTCCTCGACGAAGCGGATGTCGTGCGCCAGCGGGTCGATGCCGAGGGCGCGCAGCGAATCGAGGTAGAGCTCCTGGCTGTTCGGCGGCGAGGGCTTCAGGATCACCTGGAACTGGTAGTAGTGCTGCAGCCGGTTCGGGTTCTCGCCGTAGCGCCCGTCGGTCGGCCGCCGCGAGGGCTGCACGTAGGCCGCCTTCCAGGTCCCCGGCCCCAGCGCGCGCAGGGTGGTGGCGGGATGGAAGGTGCCGGCCCCGACCTCCATGTCGTAGGGCTGCAGGATGACGCAGCCCTGGCGCGCCCAGAAGTCCTGCAGGCGGAGGATCAGTCGCTGAAAGCAGGTATCGGGATTGGCGTGGGGCATCGGGGGTTCGGGCGGTTGGGGCGCGGCGGTATTGCTGCACCGCGAAACGCCGGCCGCACCTTAGCGAGGCCCCCACCCCGAATCAAGCAATGGGATGGCCCGTAAAACAGGCCGGCGGCGGGTCCTCAGGCCTTGCGGCCGCAGCTACAGGTGCTGCCGGCCCGTACATAGGCGCCGCAGGAGGGACAGGGCACGAGATCCTCGACCACGCCGGGCCCGTCCTTCCCGGCACCGGCCTCGCGGCCTCGCCC
>DATCXZ010000383.1:0-15130 GCA_036570545.1 Kiloniellaceae bacterium | reverse complement strand
CCTCTGCGCGCTGCGCCCGGCCGGTCCACAGCAGCACGGCGTAGACGACCCCGAGGCCGATCGACACCAGGCCCGGCAGGATGAAGGCGGACTGCCAGCCCGAGAAGTCGATGAGGAAGCCGGCGACCAGCGCCGCCGAGGCAACGCCGAGGTTGCCGAACACGCCGTTCACCGCCAGCGGCATGCCGGTCTTCTGCCGCCCGTGCACCACCATGGCAATGCCGACGGGGTGATAGATCGAGGCGAAGGCGCCGACCAGCAGCAGGCAGGCGCCGAGCTGCAGCGGCGTTTCCGCGAAGCCCGCCAGAATCGAGGCGGCGCCGATGCCGAGGAAGAACACCAGCATCATGCCCTCGCGGCTCCACTTGTCGGCCAGCCAGCCGGAGGGGACGGCGCCCAGCCCGAACATCACGAAGCAGGGCGTCGCATAGGGGATCAACTCGTCGTAGGCGAGGCCCCACTGCGGTCCCAGCGCCAGCACCACGGTGGCGATGACCAGGATGAAGAAGTGGTCGAGGAAGTGCCCGAGATTCAGGAACAGGAAGTTCAGTCGGTCGCGCATCGTCTTCTCGCTCGGTCCGGCCGGTCTGGCGAAGGCTCCACCTTGCCTCTTTCCGCCCTGTCCGTCTTGCTGGACCAGGACATCCGATAGCGCAAATCGGACAGAGTTCGCCGTGCCGCTGTCCTGGCTGGCGGCGGGGACGGCGCGACCTAGTTTTCCTGTCATGTCCGCCCCCCGCTCCGAAGCGCGCCTGCTGCGCGCACTCCTTCTCGCCGCCGCCCTGCTCGCCCCGTTTACCGTAACGGGGCTCGCCCAGCCGGCCCAAACACAGCCCGCCGAGCCGCAGACGCCCGCGCCGCAGGAGACCGGCCCCGGCATCCTCGCCCTGCTGCCCCCGGACTCCGTCACGCAGCACGAGATCACCCTCGACGGCGAGCGGCTGAACTACACGGCGACGGCGGGCACGCTCACCCTGCGCAACCGGGACGGCGCGCGCAGCGCGGCCCTCTACTACACGGCCTACACGGTGGCGGGCGCCGCGCCCCCGACCGATCCCGCCACCCGCCCCCTCACCTTCGTGTTCAACGGTGGCCCCGGCGCGGCCTCGGCCTACCTGCACCTTGGCCTGGTCGGCCCGCGCATCGTCGAGTTCGGCTCGCCGCCCGACGCGGCCGCGCCGCTGGAGAGCAACCCCGATAGCTGGCTCGCCTTCTCCGACCTCGTGCTGCTCGACCCCATCGGCACCGGCTGGAGCCGCGCCGCCGACCCGGAGAAGGCCGAGGACTTCTGGAGCGCGGAGGCGGACGCGGAAGCTTTGGCCAAAGCCATCGCGCTCTATGTCGCCGACAACGGCCGCACCGCCTCGCCCAAGGTCCTGCTGGGGGAGAGCTACGGCGGTTTCCGCGCCGCCAAGCTGGCGCAGGTCCTGCAGCAGGAGCAGGGCATCGTCGTCTCCGGCATCGTGATGGTTTCGCCCTTCCTCGACGGCGCACTGCATTTCGGCGCCAGCCGCCTCGCGCTCAACGCCGCGCTGCTGCTGCCGTCGATCGCGGCGACCGAGCTGGACCGTGCCGGACGCTTCAGCGCCGAGGCGCTGGCGGCGGCCGAACGCTTCGCGCTGACCGACTACCTCGTCACCCTCGCCGGCCCGCCGCCCGCGGCCGACACCGCCGAGGCTTTCTATGCGCGCCTCGCCGAGCTGACCGGCCTGCCCGCCGAGGTGGTGCGGCGTACCCGCGGCTTCGTCGCCGAAGCCTACCTCGACCACCCGCGCGGCGCGGCGCCGGAGATCGCCAGCCCCTACGACGCCACCTTCGCGCTGCCCGACCCCTTTCCCGAGACCGACGAGGACGGCGGCGATCCCATCCTCGACGGCTACCTGCAGAGCCTCGGCGGCCTCTTCGTCGGCTACGCGCGCGAGCAGCTCGGCTACGAGACGCCGATCACCTACGAGCTGCTGAACCGCCGCGTCAGCGGCAAGTGGCACTGGGGCGGGAGCGGCCGCCGCAGCGCCAGCGCCGCCGGCGACCTGCGCAGCCTGCTGGCGCTCCATCCGCGCCTCAGGCTGCTGGTCGCTCATGGCCGCAGCGATCTCGTCACGCCCTACGGCATCAGCCGCTACCTGCTCGACCACCTGCCCGCCGGCGCGGACCGGGCGCAGCTCGAGATCTACAAGGGCGGCCACATGTTCTACTTCGACCCCGACGCCCGCGCCGCCTTCACCGAGGCTGCGGCGGCTTTCTACCGCGATGCCGCGCCGTGAGCGCAGATCAGCGCTGCGCGGACACCAGCAGCATCATCGGGCGCTCCAGTTCCTCCGCCAGGCTCGGGTTCTCGGCAATCTGCGCGGCGGTCGGCGCGAACTCCTCGACGCGGCGGATGGCGAACCCGCCGTCGATCAGCGCGTTCAGGGTGGTCCCGATCCTGCGGTGATACTTCCGCACGCCCTTGGCGAACCAGTCCGTCCGGCGCTCCCCCTCGATGGCGTAGCGATTGACGGGCCAGGTCCTGCGGCCGTCTTCGTCGCTGAGCCAGCCCGGATGCGCCGCGGCCATGTAGATCGGATGCTCGATGGTGAAAACGAAATGGGCGCCAGGCACGAGCGCGCGCTGCACCGTTCTCACCAGCCGCCCGAAATCCTCGACGTAATGAAAGGCGAGCGCACTGTAGGCGAGGTCGAAGGCCTCCTCCGGAAGCGCCAGCGCCTCGAGGTCCGCGATTCGGTATTCGATCGCCGCATCGGCGGTGTCGGCCCGCGCGCGGGCGATCATCTTCTCGGAAATATCCAGGCCGAGAACCTGGGCCGCCCCCTCCTCCCGCGCCCAGCGGGCGAACCAGCCGAAGCCGAAGCCCAGGTCCACAATGCGCTTGCCGGAAAGCTCGGGAAGCAGCGCCCGAATCGCGGGCCACTCCGGCGCGCCGGCGAGCCCCTCGACCTGCCGCGGCAACTGGCTGTAGCCGGCGAAAAAGTCCGGATTGTCGTAAATGTTCTGCGCCACTTTTCCCTCCGTCCCGCGCCGCCTAGATCGGGTCGTGGTCAGATGGAACCGCACCGCGGTTCCATCTGACCACGTGAATCCGATCTACTTCAAAAGGGTAGAGCAGATTCACAGGGTCGGTGGATCGCCTCCGGCGATTCCATCCGACCCTGATCTGCTCTAGAACGCCCGCTCCCGGAACCGCACCAGCCGCGCCAGCGTGGCATTCACCGGCGCCTCCCTCTCCACCTTGGCCGCCTCGCGCGGGATGGCGCCGTTGATGACGTCGATCTCACCGCGCCGTCCCGCTTCGTAGTCGAGCAGCAGCGACGGCTTGGAGTGCGGGATTGTCGAGCCGAAGGCGCGCACGTGGGCAACGGGATCCTCCACGGTGATGGCGATGCCGCGCGCCCGCGCCACCGTCCAGGCCTCGATCGCCGCCGCGCGGCTCACCGGGCCGATATCCGGATCGTCCATCGCCTTGCCGATGGTGAGGCCGGTCAGCGTGCAGGGCGCGCTGTAGGCGACGTTGCAGATCAGCTTCTCCCACTGCATGGCGGCGATGTCGCGCGCCGCCTCGGCGCGGAAGCCGGCCGCCTGCCACACGCCGACCGCGCGCTCGACCCGCTCGAAGGCAAGGCCCCCGGGGGCGTTCGAGTAAGCACCCATGCGGATGGTCTGCATGCCGTTGTGGTGCGCATGGCCGGGCGCCCGGATCGACGCGCCGAAGCCGCCGGCGATGCCGACCATGAGCGACCCGGCCCCCAACTCGCCCCCCAGTTCAGCCGCCACCACGTCCGCGCTGCCGAGCCCGTTCTGGATGGTGACCACGACGCTGCCCTCGCCCATCATCCGACGCGCCGCCGCAGCGGCGCCGGCAACGTCGGCGGCCTTGGCAGCGATGACGATCATCTCTGCCTCATCATCGGGCGGTGCCGTGTGCGCGGACACCGCGACCGTCCGCTCGCCGCTCGCGCCCTCGATCCGCAGGCCCCGCGCGTTGATTGCCTCCACATGGGCCGCCCAGCGGTCGACCACCAGAACCTCGTTGCCGGCGCTGGCCAGCAGCCCCGCATAGACCGAGCCCATGGCCCCGCAGCCGACGATGGCAATCTTCACGGTTCCAGTCCTCCGAACCTTATTTTACAGTAATAATTCGTATTGCATGACAGTACCCCCTGTTCTTCTTGTATTTTCATCCCAATGCCCCCATTCTAACCGTTAATTCTCCTGCGCCGCCCCCCGGCGGCCTCATTCAACAGCAGCGGGCCCGCCATGCCAAAGATTCACGTCCTGCACGAGAACCCCGACTGGCTGCCGCCGCTGGCAGCGGCGCTCGACCGGACCGGCGCGCCCTGGGACGAATGGTTCCTGGTCGAGCACGCCTTCGATCTCTCGACGCCGCCGCCGGAGGGCATATTCTACAACCGCATGAGCGCCTCGTCGCACACCCGCGGCCACCGTTTCTCGCCGGAGCTTACGGCGGCGACGCTGTCGTGGCTCACGCAGTACGGGCGGCGGGTGGTGAACGGCCCCGGCGCGCTCGATCTCGAGATCAGCAAGGTGCGCCAGTACGGCGCGCTGGCCCGCGCGGGTGTCGCCATCCCGCGCTCCGTCGTGGTCGCCGGCAAGGGCCGCCTCGTCGAGGCGGCGCGCGAGGCCTTCGGCGAGGGGCGCTTCATCCTGAAGCCGAACCGAGGCGGCAAGGGGCTGGGCGTGCAGCCCTTCGTCGATGCCGACGCGCTGGCGGCCTATGTCGCGTCGCCGGCGTTCGAGGAGCCGCGCGACGGCATCCACCTGCTGCAGGAGCATGTCGCGACGGCGGAGCCCATCATCACCCGGGCGGAGTTCGTCGGCGGCCACTTCCTCTACGCGGTCGAGGTGGATACCACCGGCGGCTTCCAGCTCTGCCCCGCCGACGTCTGCGCGCTGCCCGGCGCTGCACGCCCCGCCTTCAAGGTCATCGAGGCGATCGACGCGAAGCTGCAGGCGCGGCTCGAGCGCTTCCTGCAGCTCGCGGGCATCGAGATCGCCGGCATCGAGTTCGCGACCGGCGACCGCGGCCCGCTGGTCTACGACGTGAACACCAACACCAACTACAACGCCGAGGCCGAGGCCGCCGCCGGCCTCACGCTCACCGGCATGGGCGCGATCGCGCGCTTCCTGAAGGCCGAGCTGGACAAGACGGTGCGTCAGGCGGCCTGAGGCGCCCTCCGGTCGATCCATAGCACGAACAGCGCCGCCGCCAGGCTGAGCAGCGACGCCAGCAACATCATCGCCAGCATCGCGGGGGCCGCGTTCTCCTCGGTCAGCACGGCGCCGGCAACCGCGGACAGCGCGCCGCCGCCGGCCACCATGAGCGCGCCCGACAGGCCGGCGGCGCTGCCGGCCAACTCCTGCCGCACCGACAAAGCGCCGGCGTTGGCGCTGGGAAAGGTGAGGCCGTTGCCGAGGCCGACGACAACGCAGGCGCCGAAGATCGCCGCCACCGACACGCCGCCCACAGCCAGCAGGCCCAGCCCCGCCACCAGGCCGGCGCAGGCGACCAGCCTGCCGGCGATCATCATGGTGGTCAGCGCATGGCGGGCGGCGAAGCGCCCCGCGAGGAAGCTGCCGAGGACGAACCCGGCCGTGGTGGAGCCCATGGCGGCACCGAGAGCGACGGGCGACATCTCGATCTGCGCCGCCGCCACCAGCGGCGCGCCGCCCAGGAAGATGTAGAAGGCGCCGATCGAGAACGCCATGCAGAGCGAATAGCCCCAGAAGCGCCGCGACCGGAAGAGTTCCGGGTAGCTGCGAAGCTGCGCCGCGAAGGTTTCGGAGCGCGACCTGTTGGTCTCGCCCAGATCGACCCAGCAGAGCGCGAGCACGGCCGCCCCGAAAGCGACGAAGGCCACGAAGCTCGCGCGCCAGCCGAAGGCGGCATCGAGGGCGCCGCCGAGCAGCGGCCCAAGCATGGGGCCGAGCGCCCAGCCGACAGCGACATAGCCCATCAGGCTGGCCGCCTTTCGCGCCGGAGTCATGTCGCGGATGACCGCCATCGACACCGCATAGCCGGAGATGATCGCCCCTTGCAGCATGCGGAACAGCAGAAAGCCCCAGATGTCGGTGGCGAGCAGGCAACCCAGCGACGCGAGCGTGAAGATCGACACCGCCGCCAGCATCACCGGCCGCCGCCCGAAGCGGTCCGAAAGCGGCCCCATGACGAGTTGCAGCACCGCCGTCATGGCGGCATAGCCGGCGATCGAGAGGTTCACCAGTCCGTAGTCGGCGCCGAACGCCGTCGCGATGCTGGCGAGCGACGGCAGGAACATGGTGAGCGAGACGACCGACAGCGCGCTGACCAGGATCAGCGTGAGGAGGCACGGCGGCGTTCTGGCGGAGGAGAGCATGGGCGGGCATCCAGGGAGGCAGGCACAAAAAAGCCCCCGAAGCGGTCTTCGGGGGCGCAACAAAAGGCGATCCGCTCCTTTTCTAGCGGACCGGGCGCCGGACTCTCTCTACGACGGCCTCGCGGTGCATCACGGATGGCTCCCTGGGCTTTGCGAGCGCCACGCTACGGCTCATCGTTGCCGACGTCAACTCCGCCCTCTGCCCCTACTCGGCCCCCGCCTCTCCAGGCAGGGGCCGAGCGATGTCCGGACTACGTGATCGGGCTCAGCGCGCGGTAGCCTCCGCGATTTCGTCGCCGCTGCCCCAGCCGCGCGCACTGAGGTCGGCCACGCTTTCGCCGCTCTCTTCCCAGCCGCGCCTTTCCGCATCAGTGGCGCGCGGTGAGAATAGGCCGGTGTGGGCGTAAACAATGCCGATGACCGGCGACATCCAGCAGGCGAAGGCGAGTGGGATGTACAGCAGGTTCTCCATGTTGCCGCTGGAGACGCCCAGCGCCAGAGCGGAGATGACAAAGGCACCGCCCGCGTTCCACGGGATCAAAGGCGACACCAGCGTGCCCCCTTCCTCGACGGCTCGCGACAGGTTCAACGTCGAATACCCCATGCCGCGGTACACCGGCGCATACATGCGCCCCGGCAGTGCAATGGACAGATAGGGGTCGCCGGCAACGAGGTTGGTCGCCACCGACGTGCCGATCGCCGCCGTCTGAATGCCGGCAAAGCTTCTGATCTTCGTCATGATGGCGACGATGATGGCTTCGAGACAACCTGTCTTCTCCAGCGCTCCGCCGAAGCCGAGGGCGATGAGCACGAGGGAAATCGTCCACATCATCGACTGGATGCCGCCGCGGTTCAGCAGGCTGTCGATCTCGCTGATGCCCGTCTCGATGGCATAGCCGCTGTTGGCATAGGTGAAGATGTCGTGCAGACCCGATCCCTGCGCGATCATGGCCGCCGCGCCGCCGGCGAGGACACCGGCAAAAAGCGACGGAATTGGCGGCATGCGCTTGACCGCCAGCACGATGACCAGCAGCGCCGGGACCAGCAGCCACGGGGAGATCAGGAAGTTGGCTTGTAGCGCAGAGGTGATGGCGTCGATACGCTCGAAGGACGCCCCGTCGGCGTCGATTAGCGTGAAGCCCGCAACAAGATAGATGGCAAAGGCGATCAGCATGGCGGGGACCGTCGTCGGCATCATGTTCTTGATGTGCGAGAACAGGTCGACGCCGGTGACCGCCGGAGCGAGGTTTGTGGTGTCGGAAAGCGGCGACACCTTGTCGCCGAAGAACGCACCCGACACGACGGCACCGGCGGTCCAATACATCGGGATGCCGAAGCCGGCGCCGATCCCCATCAGGGCCAGCCCCACCGTTCCCACGGTACCCCATGACGTGCCCAGGGACAGCGACACGATCGAGCAGAGCACCATCGCGGCCGCCAGGAAGATCTGCGGCGAAAGGATCGTCAAGCCATAGTAGATGAGCGTCGGCACGGTCCCGCTCGCGATCCACACGCCGATGATCATGCCCACGGTAATCAGCACCGAAACAGACGGCAGCGACACGTGGATCACGTGGAACACGCCGTTCTCAATACTGCTCCAATTGAAGCCGAGCTTGATCCCGACAAGACCTGTGATCGCCAGGCCGATCGCCAGCGGAACGTGAGGCGTAAAGTCCTCGAAGTAAAACAGCTGCACACCCAGGACGACCAGCGTCAGCACCACGGGCATGAGCGCCAGGGACAGGCTTGGCAATTCCCTCGTCGATGACGTCATAGCATTTCCCCATTCATCAGAGTTCATTATCGTGGATTCAGGCTTTTTCCCTTTCTCCTGAAGAATAACAGGATTAAAGTAGATTATGTCTCCAAATAACCCTGTATTGTAGGCGAATCACCTAAAAAATAATGTCTTACCAGGCATAGAGCATGAGGGGGCCGCACCTCGACAGGATCGACCTGCGCATCCTCCAGGAAATCCAGAACAACGGGCGGATCACCGTTGCCGAGCTGTCACGGCGCGTTCACCTGACGAAGACACCCTGTGCGGAGCGCCTGCGGCGGCTCGAGACCACGGGCGTCATTTCGGGCTACTACGCGAAGTTGGACCCGCACATCCTGGACGCCGCTCACGTCGCGATGGTTCAGGTGCAGATGAAGGGGACGACTTCGGACGAACTCGAGGCATTCAACGCCGCGGTGGCGCGGGTGCCGGAAATCCAGTCGTGCCATATGATCGCCGGCGGCTACGACTACCTGCTGAAGGTCAGGACCAGCAACATCGAAGCCTACCGGCAGGTCCTGGGGGCCGTAATCTCGAGGCTGCCCGGTGTCCTACAGACCCATACCTATGTCGTCATGGAGACGGTGAAGGACGATGTCACGCTGACCATTCCCCAGCAGGCACCTTAGATCGGATCGTTGTCAGGTGGAACCGCGGCGCGGTTCCACCTGACAATGTGAATCCGATCTACTTCAAAAGGGTAGAGCAGATTCACAGGGTCGGTGGATCGCCTCCGGTGATTCCATTCGACCCTGATCTGCTCTAGAGGCAGGAAGCGCTCGCGATTGGACGCAACCTGACGCGAGCACCGGCACAAATGACCTTGTTGTGGGGAACGCCGCAGTAAGCGCCCTACCCCTCCTCGCTCACCAAGAAATCCTCCCGCCGCAGCCCATGCCGCTGGAGCTTGTCGTAGAGGGTCTTGCGGGAGAGGCCGAGGGATTCGTAGGTGGCCTTCAGACTGCCGCCGTTCCGGCGCAGCTCGGCCATGAGGATGGCCTTCTCGACGGCGTCCAGACGCTCGGGCAGCGTGCCCTGCGCAGCGGCTGCAACGCTGTCGGCACCTGCGGCCACCTCTCCCGGCGCCGGCACGCCGGGCACCACCTCGCCGAGGCCGAGCACGAAGCGGTCAGCGGCGTTGCGCAGCTCGCGCACGTTGCCCGGCCAGTCGTGCGCCATCAGCGCGCTCATCAGCGCGCCGTCGAGCTCGGGGATGTCGCGGCGGTAGCGGCCGCGCGCCTCGCGGGCCAGGTGATTGAACAGCAGGGGCACGTCCTCGCGGCGCTCGCGCAGGGGCGGGATGGTCAGCGAGACCACGTTCAGGCGGTAGTAGAGGTCCTCGCGGAACTGCCCGGCGCGGCAGGCCGCCTGCAGGTCCGCCTTGCTCGCTGCCACGAAGCGGATGTCGAGCGGGACGGCCACGTTCGATCCCAGCCGCTCGATGCTGCGCGTCTCGATGGCGCGCAGCAGCTTCACCTGCAAGGCGAGCGGCATGGACTCGATCTCGTCGAGCAGCACGGTGCCGCCGTCGGCGAACTCCAGCTTGCCGGTGCGCGGCTTCTGCGCGCCGGTGAAGGCGCCGGCGACGTGACCGAACAGCTCGCTCTCGATGATCTCCGCCGGCACGGCGCCGCAGTTGATGGCGACGAAGGCGCCGTCGCGGCGGCCGCCGAAGTCGTGTAGCGCGCGGGCCACCACTTCCTTGCCGCTGCCGGTTTCGCCGACCAGCAGCACGTCGACGTCGGTGTCGGCCAACGCCAGCACCTGGCCGCGCAGCCGCTCGATCGCCGGCGAGCGGCCGACCAGGCGGGCTTCGAGGCCGCTGCCGGTCTCCAGCTCCTGGCGCAGCTTGCGCACCTCCAGCACCAGGCGGCGCTTCTCCAGCGCGCGGGCGACGACGCTCGCGAGGTGCGCGGTGTCGAAGGGCTTCTCGATGAAGTCGTAGGCGCCGGCGCGCATTGCCTCCACCGCCAGCGGCACGTCGCCGTGGCCGGTCACCAGCACCACCGGCAGGGAGGGATCGATCTCCAGCGCGCGGCGCAGCAACGCGAATCCGTCCATGTCCGGCATCCTGATGTCGCTCACCAGCACGCCGTAGAGCTCGCGGCTGAGCTGCGCCTCGGCCTGCCGCGCGCTGGCGAAGCAGGTGACGTTATGGCCGCAGAGCTCAAGGCCCTGCTGCACCGCGTGGCGCAGCGGCGCCTCGTCGTCGACGAAAAGGACGCGGCCTTCCGGCATGATCAGCTTTCCATCGGCGGGCAGGGTAGCGCGCTCGGATCACAGACGCTCGTCGTCGCCGCACCCAAAGCTGTCGTCCCGGCACTGGTTGCCGGGACCCACTGTCCTATCCGCTCAATGGTCCGCCGAAGCCGAGTGTGCCTTACCTGCGGCTGGCAAGGATGCAAACGTCGTAGGGCATCGCCACGTGCTGACGCCAATGGGTCCCGGGGACAAGCCCCGGGACGACAGTTGCAGGGGTATAGACGTCGTGTGCTCACGCCGGCGCCTTCACTGCCTGCCGCGCACTCGCCTTTGCCGGCAGCAGCGGCAGCTCGATGGTGAAGACGGCGCCGCCGTCCGGGTGGTTCTCGGCGCGCAGCACGCCGTCGAAGTCCTTCACGATGTTGTAGGAGATCGAGAGGCCGAGGCCGAGCCCTTCACCGACTCCCTTGGTGGAGAAGAAGGGATCGAAGATGCGGTCGAGCGCATCGGGCGAGATGCCGGGGCCGTGGTCGCGCAGGCTGAGGATCACGCGCCCCTTCGCTCCGCGCACGGCGAACTCGAGCCGTGGCGCGGCCTGCGCCTGCCCCAACTGTTTCTTCGTGGCGTCGAGCGCGTTGGACACCAGGTTCAGGATCACGTGCTGCAGGCGCACGTTGCCGGCGCGCACGGTGAGGCTGCGGTCGGGCTGGTCGACGCTGACCGTCGCACCGGCGCGCTCCAGACGCGGGCGCAGGAAGTCGAGGGTGTCGTCCAGCACCTCGGCCAGCACCACGGGCCGCGTCTCGCGGCGCGGCTTGCGCGCAAAGGTCATCAGGTGCTTGCTGATCTCCGCCATGCGGCCGGTGAGATCCTTGATGCGCTTCAGGTTGCCCTTCGCCTCGGCCTCGCGGTCGCGCTCGAGCAGCAGCAGCGCATTGTCGGCATAGGAGCGGATTGCCGCCAGCGGTTGGTTGAACTCGTGGCTGAGCGCCGCCGACATCTGGCCGAGCGCGGCGAGCTTGCCGGCCTGCACCAGATCGTCCTGCGCGCGCCGGAGGTCGGCAGTGCGCTCCTCGACGCGGCGCTCGAGCTCTTCCGACGCGCGGCGCTGGTATTCGATGCGCTCGACCAGGCGGGCGCGGCGCTGCAGCATCACGGTGACCAGCAGCAGGGTGAGCGCGCAGGCCAGCACCGCCACTACCACGGCGGTGACCGTCTGCGCGCGCGCCAGCCTGGTCGAGGCCAGCACGTGCAGTGTCCAGCCGGCGTCCACCATTTCCTTTGCCACCGCGATATACTCGCGCACCTTGTCAGCGGAGCTGTCGCCGGCGACGGTGAGCATCAGTGGCCCGTCGTCGCCGCGGGAACGAAACGTCAGGTCGAGCGGACGCAGGTCGACCGACTCGTAGCGCCGGGTCTCGGCGAGGGAGGCGCGCGCCGCGGCGTCGAGCGGCGCCAGACTGCGGTAGCGCCAGGCCGGCCGGCTGGAGATGAAGATGACGCCGTGCGGATCGGTGACGATGACGTCGTCCTCCTTGCTCGCTGCCCAGCCGCGCTCGATCTCGTCGAGGCTCACCTTCACCACCACGGCGCCGAGGATCCCTTCGCCATTCGATACCTGCGAGGCGAAGTAGTAGCCGCGCTTGCCGGAGGTGGTGCCGAGCGCGAAGTAGCGGCCGAGGCGGCCCTGCATGGCGTGCTGGAAGTAGGGCCGGTAGCTGAAGTTCTGACCGACGAAGGGGAGGTCGCTTGCCCAGTTGCTGGCGGCGAAGGTCGTGCCCTCGGCGTCCATGAAATAGGTATCCTCGGCGCCGGTCAGGATGTTCACCGTCTCGGTCAGCCGGTTGGCGCGCGCCTGCACCGCGGGATCTCCCGAGGCCTCGAACAGCGCGACCACGTCGCTGTGCAGCGCCAGCAGCTTGGGTACCGACTGGTACTTGCCGAGCGCGCCGGCGAGGTTGCTGGCGTAGAGGTCGAGCTTGGCCGCGGCGCGGGCGCGCGTCTCCTCGAGGAAATGACTCTCGGCCCAGGCCTGGGTCAGCAGCACCGCCGCGACGCAGGCGGCCAACGCCAGGCCCAGGCCCAGGCGCAGCGGCGGCCGCAGCAGGCCGCGCAGACCGAAGGCAGCCGCCGCTGCCTCAGGATTTGAAGAGACCGCCTGCGCCACTCAGGTAGGCCTTCTTGGCTGCGATCTTCTGTTTCACCCGCTCGGCCTCCGCCTCCAGGTTGGCGAGATATTCTTCCAGCTCGTCGACACCGAGGCTGTCGAGATCCTTGGGCTTCGGCTTCTGCTTGCGCGGCTCCAGGTCGTCGAGATCCATGGCAGCGCCTCCTCTCTTCCGCGACCAGCCCTTGCTTTTGAGGGGCGCACTATACTAACACCGCCCCACAGTGACATCCCCCCGAAAGGAACCCGCCAGATGAGCCAGACTCTCCCGGACAGCATGACCGCCATCGAGATCCGCGAGCCAGGAGGCCCGGAGGTCCTGGTGCCGGCCAGCCGCCCGGTGCCGCAGCCGGGCGAGGGCGAGGTGCTCATCAAGGTGGCGGCCGCCGGTGTGAACCGGCCGGACTGCCTGCAGCGCCAGGGCAGCTACCCGCCGCCCAAGGGTGCCTCCGACATCCCCGGCCTCGAGATCGCCGGCGAGGTGGTAGCGCTGGGCGACGGCGTAACCGAGCCCAAGCTGGGAGACAAGGTCTGCGCGCTGGTCACCGGCGGCGGCTATGCCGAGTACTGCGTGGCGCCGGCCCCGCAGTGCCTGCCGGTGCCCCAGGGCTTCTCGCTGGAGCAGGCGGCCTGCCTGCCGGAGACCTTCTTCACGGTCTGGGTGAACGTGTTCCAGCGCTCGGCCTTGAAGCCTGGCGAGCGCTTCCTGGTGCACGGCGGCACCTCGGGAATCGGCACCACGGCGATCCAGCTCGCCAAGGCCTTTGGCTGCACCGTCTTCGCGACCGCCGGCAGCCCCGAAAAAGTGAAGGCCTGCAAGGACCTCGGCGCCGATCATGCGATCAACTACAAGGACGAGGATTTCGTTTATGTGGTAAACGAAAAAACCAGCGGCAAAGGGGTCGACGTCATTCTCGACATGGTGGGCGGCGACTACATCCCGCGTAACGTGAAGGCGCTGGCCGAGGACGGCCGCCTAAGCTTCATCGCCTTCCTCGGCGGTGCCAAGGCGGAGGTGAACTTCGCAGCCGTCATGATGAAGCGGCTGACCATCACCGGCTCCACCCTGCGCGCCCGCCCGGTCGCCGTGAAGGCTGGGCTCGCCGCCGAGTTGAGGGAGCAGGTCTGGCCGCTGCTGGAGGCCGGCCGGGTCGCCCCGGTCATGGCGGCCGCCTTCCCGCTGGCCGAGGCCGCCAGGGCCCACGCCCTCATGGAATCCTCCGGCCACATCGGCAAGATCGTGCTCACGCTCGGCTAGAGGGCGCTTTATTCCGGCTTGGCGGGCTCCTATATTGGGAGTATTCCCACGCGGCATTGATGGAGTGCCGCCGGCCGGGCGCAGGGAACGGGCGCCGGTCGGACCGAAGGAGGATTTTTTCTCATGTCCCTACCGCTCATGCCGAAGGCGACGGCCGTCTGGCTGATCGACAATACCAGCCTGTCCTTCGAGCAGGTGGCCCAGTTCTGCGGCCTGCACCCGCTCGAGGTGCAAGGCATCGCCGACGGCGAGGTGGCCACAGGCATCCAGGGCATGGACCCGGTGCTGAGCGGCGAGCTGACCCGCGACGAGATCAAGCGCTGCGAGGCCGACCCCACGGCGCGCCTGGCCATGGCCAAGAGCGACCTGCCGCAGCCGACCAAGCGCACCAAGGGCCCACGCTACACGCCGGTGGCCAAGCGCCAGGACAAGCCCGACGGCATCGCCTGGCTGGTGCGCCACCATCCGGAGCTGAAGGATTCGCAGATCGCCCGCCTGATCGGCACCACCAAGACCACCATCCAGGCGGTGCGCGAGCGCAGCCACTGGAACTCCCAGAACATTCGCCCGCGCGATCCCGTCCTGCTCGGCCTGTGCAGCCAGGGCGACCTCAACGCCGCGGTCGAAAAGGCAAGGCGCGCGGCCGAGAAGGCCGGCATCACCCTGCCCCAGCCGGAGCACCACGAGGAGGAGCGGCCCGCCCCGCAGCGCGAGCCCTCCAGCAACCCCTTCTCGCTGGAGAACTTCGGCCTACCCAAGAGCGGCAACGACTGACGCGTCATCACTCCAACTGTCGTTGCCGGGCTTGACCCGGCAATCCAGGGCGACCGTTCCGTCGCTGGCCCTGGACCCGCGAGTCAAGCCCGCGGGTGACGAACGGAGTGGAGAGGACGCTGCGGCTTCAGCCCAGCGCCTTCACCCCAGCGCCTTTACCTGCGCCCACAGCTCCGCATCCACGCTGAAGCCGCGGCGGCGGGCGTGGTGCAGCGCCTCGCCCTTGGCGAGGCCGGGCAGGTAGACGCCTTCCTCGGAGGCTGCGGCATCGAGCCAGTCGGCGAGGCGCCGGGGGAAGCCCGCCGCCGGCTTGATCGCCAGAATGAAGAGGCCGGCACCGGGCGAGGCGCTGCCCTTGTTGAAGGGCGGCGCGTCCTTCGACCAGTTGGCACCGGTGAGGCCGGCCGCCAGCAGCTCCACCATCAGCGCGATGTTGGCGCCGCGCGCGCCGCCGAAGGGCAGCAGGCTGCCGGCCAAGGCGGCACGCGCGTCGGTGGTCGGATGGCCGGCGGGATCGAGCGCCCAGCCCTCGGGAATCTCGCGGCCCGCCTCCGCCGAGGCGCGGAGGGAGGCGA
>DATCXZ010000382.1:0-4136 GCA_036570545.1 Kiloniellaceae bacterium | reverse complement strand
GTCCTGCTCCGCTTCCAGGGCAGCGCCGTCGAGGACCGCCGGCAGCGCCTTGCGCAGGGCGCTGAGGGCCTGGCGCAGGCTCGACTTGCCCTGGCCCTCGCTGCGGTCGGGCCAGACCCACTCGACGATCGCGTCACGGGTCGCGCCCTTGTCGCCGGCCAGGGCCAGCACCGCCAGCACCAGCGCGGTCTTGCGGGTCGGAAGGGTGACCGCCGCGCCCGCCGGGGTCGCGATGGTGAGGCCGCCGAGTAGGGACAGGGGCATGACGTCGCCATCTTCGCTGGGAAAGGGGCTGTCGGGCGCGATTTTACGCAAATTTCACGCTGCGGCCACCGATTTCATGGGGCTTTCGCGACGGCCAGCCGCGGATTGAAACGCCGGGGGAGGAGAGTGGGCCATCGCGAACGACGCGACCGAGCTTCTTCCGACTGGAGTATCCACCATGGCAACCACCGCGATCCGCATCCCCACTCTGTCCACCCCGGCCCTGGAGGCCCTGCTGCAGCGCGTGGCCGCCATTTATCGTCGCCAGGTGACCCGCCGCCAGCTCGAGAGCCTCACCCTGGAGCAGCTGCGCGACGTCGGCATCGACCCCGACGTCATTTCGCGTGGCCACGACGTGCCGGGCGATCCCTGGACCATGAGCCGCCTCATGTCGCTGCGCTGAGCTGGCAGGGAGTGGCGGTAGCGGCCGCGGGCCGCTCTCGCCTCAAGTCTGCCGATCCGGTATGCCAGGGCTGCGCCCTGCGGCCTTGTCCGTCCGGCTGTCCTGCGGCAAGGTGCGCGAACTTTCCCTGCGCCGGCCCTTGCGAAGGACAGCGAGCGAGATGAGCGACAAGCAGTACGACCTGGTGGTGATCGGCGGCGGCCCGGGGGGCTATGTTGCGGCGATCCGCGCCGCGCAGCTCGGCATGAAGACGGCCTGCGTGGAGGGCCGCGGCGCCCTCGGCGGCACCTGCCTGAATGTCGGCTGCATTCCCTCCAAGGCGCTGCTGCAGTCGTCCGAGAAGTACGCCGATGCGTCCAGGCACTTCGCCGCGCACGGCATCAAGGTGGAGGGCCTGGGGCTGGATCTTGCGGCCATGATGGGACGCAAGGACAAGGTGGTGAAGGACCTCACCGGCGGTATCGAGTTCCTCTTCAAGAAGAACAAGATCGACTACGTGAAGGGCTGGGGCGCGATCCCGGCCGCCGGCAAGGTGACGGTGAAGCTGGAGGCCGGCGGCGAGGAGACGCTCGAGGCCAAGCGCATCCTCATCGCCACCGGCTCGGAGTCGACGCCGCTGCCGGGTGTCGAGACCGACGAACAGCAGGTGGTCACCTCGACCGGCGCGCTCGCCTTGGACAAGGTGCCAGGCAAGATGGTCGTCATCGGTGCCGGCGTGATCGGCCTCGAGATGGGCTCGGTGTGGTCGCGCCTCGGCGCCGAGGTGACGGTGGTGGAATTCCTCGACCGCATTCTGCCGACCATGGACGCGGAGATCGGTAAGCAGACCCAGCGCATCCTCGGCAAGCAGGGCCTGAAGTTCAAGCTGTCGACCAAGGTGACCGGCGCCAAGAACGGCCCCAAAGGCAAGGGGGATGGCGTCGCCCTCACGCTGGAGCCGGCGGCCGGCGGCACTGCGGAGGAGCTGAAGACGGACGTGGTGCTGGTCGCCATCGGGCGGCGCCCCTTTACCGAAGGCCTCGGCCTGAAGGAATTGGGTGTCGCCATGACCAACCGCGGCTTCATCGAGGTCGATGAGAACTTCCAGACCTCGGTTCCTGGCATCTACGCCATCGGCGACTGCGTTCCCGGTCCTATGCTGGCCCATAAGGCGGAGGAGGACGGCGCCGTCGCCGTCGAGCGGATGGCGGGGCAGAAGTCGCACCTCGACTACAACCTGGTGCCCGGCGTCGTCTACACCTGGCCGGAGGTCGCCGGCGTCGGCAAGACCGAGGAGCAGTTGAAGGAGGCGGGCGTCGACTATAGGGTCGGCAAGTTCCCCTTCACCGCCAACAGCCGCGCGCGCTCGGTCGGCGACACCGACGGCGTTGTGAAGGTGCTGGCGGACAAGCGCACGGACAAGGTGCTCGGCGTCCACATCGTCGGCCCGCTGGCCGGCGACATCCTCGCCGAGTGCGTAACGGTGATGGAGTTCGGCGGCACCGCCGAGGACATCGCGCGCACCTGCCACGCACACCCCTCGATGGGCGAGTCGGTCAAGGAAGCCGCCCTCGCCGTCGACGGCCGCCCGATCCACATCTGACAGCGCCGGCCCGCTGGTGCTGGCACGGTTGGCGCAACGATCCGATCTACTTCAAAAGGGTAGAGCAGATTCACAGGGTCGGTGGATCGCCTCCGGCGATTCCATCCGACCCTGATCTGCTCTAGCTGCCGCGCAGGACGTCCTTTAGCACGTCGACGATGACCTGGGTGGCCACCTGCACCAGGACCACGTCGGTGCCGACGATCTCGTAGTGCTGGCCGTCGCGTGGCGGCAGTCGGCGGTAGAGATCGCCCGGCAGCGCCTGCTTGGCGATACCCGGCGGCATGGCGCCGCCGCGGGCGAGCTTTTTGCGGATGCCGGGCGGTAGCGGCTTCACCTTCCCGAAGTTGCCGGCGTGGTCGTGAAAGTATTCGTGGATGATCCGCCGCTCGTCATCGGTCAGCACGGCATTCAGCACGCCCGCCACCACGCCCTCGACGATGTCGTCGGTGGTCGCCTCGGCGGCGTTGCCTTTGCTTTTGCCTTTGCCGGGGTCGGCGAGGGCGGGGGTGCCGAGGGCCAGCAGCAGCGCCAGGACGACGGACAGTGTGCGTAGCATGGGGAAGTCTCTCCTTACTGGTCGCGCGCGACCTCTTTAGCTCGTGTGTCCTATACGCGCCGGCCAGTCGATTTGTCCCCGGCTGCTGCGCGCCGCGAGCAGGACTTACCGGCGCCGGTACTCGGCTTGCATGATCTGCTTCCAGCTCCCGTCGGCTGTCTGCATGCGGGCGGTCAGCAGGCGGTGGTCCGGGCTCTTGACGGTGATGATGTCCTGGTAGCGCGCCATGCGGCCCGGCTGCTCGAAGTCCTCGCCTTCGCAATCGAGCGCCAGCACCTTGCCGCTGTCATCCAGGTGGCCTTCGTAGACCCACATGTGGATCATCATGGAGCCGACCCAGGTGCCGACGTAGCGTTGCCGGCGCGGGTCGTAGCCGAGCGTCATCAGCGTGGTGGCGGCGCCGCCGCCCGGCATCTCGCCCTCGCCTTCGGCGACTATCCAAAGTCCGTCCAGCGAGCGCACCCGCTCGACCCAGGGGCTGCCGCCGTCAGGCGTCATGTCGGATGTCACGGTCCACTCGCCGAGCAACTGCTCCAGCCAGCGGTGTTCCTGCTGCGGTTCGGTCTTCATCGGCATTTCTCCGGGATGTTCACCGCGAACGTGGCACCTGCGACTTCGCCTGTGCGCGGTCGTAGACGTCGAGCAGGCCGGCCGCGTCCACCTCGGTGTAGCGCTGGGTCGAGGCGAGGGAGGCGTGGCCGAGCAGTTCCTGAATCGCGCGCAGGTCGCCGCCGGCTGCCAGCAGGTGGGTGGCGAAGGAGTGCCTGAGGGCGTGCGGCGTCGCGCTCTCCGGCAGGCCGAGCAGGGCCCGCAGGTCCTGCATGCGCTGCTGCACGCGCCGCGCGGTCAGCGGGCCGCCGCGCTTGCCGAGGAACAGCGCGGCGTCCTTCTGCTGCGCAAAGGGGCAGGCGGACAGATAGTCGACGATCGCCGCCGTCACCACCGGCAGCAACGGCACCATGCGCTGCTTATTGCCCTTGCCGGTGACCAGCAGCGCCTCCTGGCCTGGTCTCGGCGCCATGCCGCGGGTCAAGGACAGCGCCTCGCCGACGCGCAGGCCGCAGCCATACAGCAGCAGCAGCACTGCAGTGTCGCGCTTGCCGATCCAGTCGTCGTTGCTGAGCTCGGCGACGGTGGCGACGGCCTCCTCGGCTTCGGCGGCGCTCAGCGCCTTCGGCACGGCCTTCGGCACCTTCGGCGTGCGCAGGGTGACGAGCGCCGCGTTGTCGGCGAGGCCGCGCCGCTTCAGCCAGCGGAAGAAGCCGCGCAGGGTCGAGAGGGCGCGGGCGGTGGAGCTGCGCTTCAGGCCGGTGCCGGCGCGCGCGGCG
>DATCXZ010000381.1:0-13822 GCA_036570545.1 Kiloniellaceae bacterium | reverse complement strand
CGAGCGCCGCCTTCACCAGGCCGCGGTCGAGGCGCACCCGCTGGCTGCCGGGCGTCACCGTGGCGCCGGCCCTGGCGAGGATGTCCAGCGCCTCGGGATGCAGGAAGTCCATGCCGATTTCCTCAAGGATGCGGAAGGCGGCATCGCTGATCGTCTCGATCTGCTCGGGCGTCAGCACCTCGAGCGGCCGGTAGGGCGACTGCGGCACCCGCCAGGCGAGCTGCTTCAGGCCACCCGCGCCGCGGGTGCTGCCGGCGCCCGCCCTTGCCCCTGCTCCCTGCCGCGCCCGCCGGCGTCCTGTCTCCGCGGTCATGCTGCCTCCTTGGCGCGTTGTGCCGTCCGACTGCTTCCCAAATTGTATATACAAGCTGCGCGCGTCTCTTGTATATACGACAGCGGATTGTCGCTCCGGCCCAACAACGCGCAAGGGTAAAGGCGGTCGAAAAGCCGCCCCGGCGACAATCGGATTAGGTCGGGCCGATGCCGGCCGGCGCAGGTGGGGGAGCGGGCGTGGCTTCCTTAGCGGACCAAGCGGTCAAGGTGGGCGCCGGACGACGCGGGCCGTCGTGAATACCTGACAGGGAACCCACCACCATGACCGTACTTCCGGATTCGAAAACCTATGTCATCGCCGGCGCCGGCATCCACGGCCTGTCGACCGCCTGGCATCTCGCGATGGAGCTGGAGGCCCGCGGCAAGGGCTCCGGCAAGGACATCGTCGTCCTCGACAAGACGGCGCCGGGCGCCGGCGCCAGCGGCATCGCCTGCGGCTGCGTGCGCAACTTCTACATGACCGAGGCGCTGCATCCCATCCTGCGGCATTCGGTCGACGTCTGGATGTCCGACCCCGTGCGCTTCGGCTTCCAGCAGGTCGGCTACATCTCGGTCGGCGAGGAAAACCAGGCCGACGACTACGACAAGATCACCAGGAGCCAGAACGCCTGCGGCTACCGCTCCGATGTCTATACCGGCAAGGACGCGCACAGCTTCCTGAAGGGCTACTGGCCCGACTTCAACACCGACAAGGTCGGCGTCGTGTTGCACGAGCGGCCGTCCGGCTACGCCGGCACCCGCGAGGCGGTGGCCGGGCTCGCCGCGAAATGCGCCCAGCACGGCGTGCAGGTGCTCTCCGGCGTCGAGGTGACCGGCTACGACGTCACCAACGGCCGCATCTCCAAGCTGCGCACCAACCAGGGCGACATCGCCTGCGACGTCGCGGTGCTGTGCTACGGCGCCTGGATGGGCAAGCACTGGGAGATGCTCGGCAAGCCGGACACCCTGGAGGCCCGCTATCCCGACGGCGGCACCAACACCCTCGACATGTGGACTTACTGGCGCCTGCTCGAGGGCGAGGTCTACATCGACCAGCCGTACCGCGACGCGCGCGACCTCGATCCGCCGGTGCTGCACGTCGAGCTGATGAACACGCCCGTCGTGAACGAGGAGACCGGCGCGGAGATCTCCGATCACCTCTACGTCTACTGGAAGAACGGCGCCGAGCGCATGGAGCGCGCCGGCGTGCAGGGCGGCACCATTCCGATCAGGATCGGCAACAAGGCGGCGGTCGAGCCCTACGGCTGGGCCAACGACGAATACCAGGCCGACGACTGGTTTGCCGACTACCTGACCGCGTCCATGGGCTACCTGATGAAGCGCTTCAAGGGGCACCGCAAGAACTTCAAGGATCGCCGCAACGGCGGCATCGGCGCCTTCACGCCCGACAACGTGCCGGTGTTCGACTGGATCATGCCGAACGCCTACATGATCGCGGACTCCAACCACGGCTTCAAGATGACTGGCGTCGGCAAGCTGGTGGCGAAAATCCTCGCCGGCGACAACAAGGTTGCCGAGCTGGAGCCCTTCGCCTTCTCCCGCTTCGCCAAGGGCAAGACCTTCGGCGCCTCCAACAGTCATTGCCCCTGGGTGTAAGGAAATCTTCTCTTCAGTCGTCATGCTCGGGCAACGACCCGAGCATCCAGGGCAACCGCTCCGTCGCGCGCTCTGGACCCTCGGCTCGAGGACGAGGGTGACGGGCGGAGGGGGCGCACTGTCGTGACCAACCCACCGCTGTCATTACCGGGCTCGACCCGGTAATCCAGGGCGACCGCTCGATCGCTGGCCCTGGACCCGCGGGTCAAGCCCGCGGGTGACGATGCGGCAGCTACACCGGGAGCGGCGCGAAGCTGCGCAGCTTGGCGACGATCTCGACCGCGAGGTCGATCGCCTCGGCGCCCTTCTCCAAGGCTTCGGCCACCGTCTTGATGTTGTCCGCCTCATCGTGCAGCGCCTTGGTGGCTTTCTGAAGGTCGTCGATGATCAGCCGCAGGTCGACGCTGTCCTCGAGCTCCCGCAGGGCGCGGAAGGAGAGATCGTTTCGCTGCCGGCGCAGCGCCCGGATCAGCTCCTGAAGCCTGGCGACCTCGCCGACGTCGCCGTCCCGGATCGCCGCCCGGCGCTGATCCTGCAGCACGCGCATGTTCTTCGCGATCGCCCGGCGCGTATCCAACCTCAGGCGCTCGATTCTTCCTGCAACGCTCATGGGCCGATTCCTTTCGCTTGCCGGAGCAGGCCGCCGCCATGACGGCGGCCAGGCCGGATCAGGAACTGCTGCCGTCCTCCTTGCGCACCGCCTTCAGCGCCGCCTCTGCCGCCTTCTTCAGCGCGAGGGTGTTGCCGTAGAGCGCCTCGAGCTGCGCGCGATTGGCCGGATCGTTGACCGAGTCGCGCAGGGCGCGGTGCGTGGTCTCGATCTTGAAAAAGGCGTAAATCGGGCTCGCCCGCAGGGCCGCCACGTAGGCATCGCGCGCGGTGTTGAGGTCGCTCCACACCGCCACGTAGGTCTCGGCGGTGACCTCGGCCGACCGGTTCTCCGCCGTTTCCAGCGCGTCCTTCTTCTCGCCCAGCGTCGGGCTGTAGATGTAGAGAGCCGCCTCGGCCAGCAGGTCGGCGGCGGTCGCGACAACCGCGTCGTTCGCGTTCACCGCCTGCTTCAGCGCATCGAAGCGGCGCTGGCGCAGGTAGGTGAGGCCGGCCTGGTAGACCAGCGCGCCGGCGGACTCGAGCGGCGGCTCGCTTCGCGCGGCCAGCTCCTCGTTGACCGTCGCGAGAAGCGACGTGGCGCTGGCGTTGAGCTGGCCGAAGGCCTGCTCCAGGGCCGCCTCGTCCTCGGCGTCGGTCAGCACGAAGAGCGCCGCCGCGTAGTCCTTCAGCGCCTGCCCCAGCCCCTCGAGGTTGGGCAGGCCCTTGTCGGGATCGTTGACCGGAACGGGCGTCACCCGGCAGGCGGCATAGTCTTCCGGCGTCAGCAGGTCGCCCGCGGGCGCGCCTGCCGCCTCGAAGGCTTCCTCGTAGCGGAGCTCCAGGTCGTCGCAGCCCTCGGTAAGAGGCTTGTCGCCGTTCCGCGCGAAGGCCAGCAGCTCGCCGTCGCGCTGCTCGGTCGCCCAGGCGGCATAGGCCGGCGTCATGGCGGTGAAAGCCGCGACCGAGGTATCGACGCCGCTACCGAAAGACGCGATCTCTTCCCGGTAGACATAGGGCGAGCAGGCGGCCAGCCCGAGCACCAGCGCCCCCAACGCAAGCGACAAGGTGCTCAAGACCTTTGCCGAGCGAAAGGGGACCATGGCCGGACCTCCCGAAATGCGAGGTCCCGATCTTAGTGCGCCTCCCAGGGCGCATCATTAGGGGCAAGGAGAGTACCCCCGAGGAGGTACAGCAGGGAGCGGGCGCGCCGTCGTGACCAACCCACCGCTGTCGTGACCAACCCACCACCGTCATTACCGGGCTTGACCCGGTAATCCAGGGCGACCGTTCCGTCGCTTGCTTTGGACCTTCGGCTCGGGGGCCGAGGGTGACGGACGGAGGAAGGCGCGCTGTCGTGACCAACCCACCGCTGTCATTACCGGGCTTGACCCGGTAATCCAGGGCGACCGTTCCATCGCTTGCTCTGGACCCTCGGCTCGGGGGCCGAGGGTGACGGGCGGAGGGAGGCGCACCCGAATCGCGCCCTCCCTCTCACAGCGTCTTCGCCAGCGCGGCGAGCTGGTCGGCGACCTGGCCCCAGCCCTCGTGGAAGCCCATCTTCTCGTGCGCCTCGCAATCCTCCGCCGTCCAGTGCAGCGCGCGGGCGGTGTAGCGCGTCTTGCCGTCCCCCTTTTCGTCCTTGGCATCCTCGAAGGTGACGATGCCGGTGAAGAAGGGCTTGTCGGAGGGCTCCCAGGCCCGGTTGTAGGCGTCGGTGAAGACGATCTTCTCGTTCTTCACCACCTCGAGGTAGACGCCGCGCATCGGCATGTCCTCGCCTTCCGGACTCTTCATGACGATGTAGTTGGCGCCGCCGGTGCGCACGTCGAGCTCGGCGTGGGGCACCGTGTAGGGCAGCGGCGCGAACCACTGCTTCAGCAGCTCGGGCTCGGTCCAGCAGCGGAACAGCTTGTCGCGCGGCGCGTCGATGAGGCGGGTGAGCACGAGTTCGTGCTTGGCGGCCGGCGCCGCCTTGGCTTTGGCAGTCATCTTTCATCTCCTGGTTCGGACGTTATTCGGCGGCAGAATGGCAAGCCTTGGGCTGGGCGTCGTCGTAACGGTCGTGGTGACGCACCCACTGCATGATCGAGTCCGGCTCGTTGCGCCCCTTCGGCACCATGTCGAGGAACATGAAAGCGCCGATCAGCTCCTCGCCGCCGCGGGCGTAGGACGAGTAGGTGTGATAGATCGCGCCCCCGTCGTCCTTGGCGAACACGCTCATGCCCGGCAGCTCGTCGATGCCGGGGTCGATGGTGGCATAGTTGTAATAAGCTTCCTTGCGCTCGAGCTCTTCCGGGCGGAACGACACGTGGTAGTCGAAGTTGAAGTCGTTGCCGAAGGACGAGACCCAGGGAAAGCGCCAGCCCATGCGCCGCTTGAAGGCGGCAATCCGCTCGTAGGGCGCGCGCGAGACGGCGACGAACGAAAGGTCCGCGTGCTCGAAGTGCTGGCGCGCCGCATCGACATGGTCGGCCTGGAAGGAGCAGCCGGTGCAACCCTCCTTCCAGTCCGGGCCGAGCATGAAGTGCTGCACGAAGAGCTGGCTGCGCCCGGCGAAGAGATCGCCCAGCGTGACCGGCCCGTCAGGCCCTTCGAAGACGTAATCCTTCTCGACCTTCACCCAGGGCAGCGCCCGGCGCGCCTCCAGCAACTTGTCGCGCTGGCGCGTCAGCGCCTTCTCGGCCTCCAGGTGCGTCTTGCGCGCCGCGAGCCAGTCCTCGCGGGAAACCACTTGATGATCCATCGTGCTTCTCCTCCTTGGGGGGAAAACGGGAGGTGCTTCAGGCGGGAACTTTTTCCAGCGTGTGGGCGAAGCTCCAGGAATGGCCGTAGGGATCGGTCACCTGGGCGTAGCGATCGCCCCAGAAAGCATCCCAGGGCTCCAGCACCACCGTGGCGCCGGCGCCGGCCGCCTGCTTCACCGCGGCATCGCAGTTCTCCACCTGCAGATGGAGCGTCACCGCCGTGCCGCCGTAGACCTTGGGCGAGCCGTCCTTGCCGCCGTTTGCGCCGCCGGCCGGGCAGTGCTCCGGGAAGGCGTCGCGCACGAAGATGCGCGCCTCCCCGACTTTCATCTCCGAGTGCATCAGGCGCTTGCCGTCCTCGGCCGGCAGACGCATGACCTCCTCGGCACCCAGCGCCTTCTTGTAGAACTCGAGCGCCGCGGCCGCGTCGTCGACCACGAGATGCGGGATCACCGCCGTCACTTGCTTCGTCATGTTGCGTTTCTCCCTGTGTGAAAGGTTGTTTTCTGTGAACTGACAGGCCATCCGAGCCTGTGGCGCATCCTTCGAGACGGCGCTGACGCGCCTCCTCAGGATGAGGTCAACAAATCAATTTCTGACCTCATCCTGAGGAGGCCGCGGAGCGGCCGTCTCGAAGGATGGGCCACAGGCCATGACATTTTCAGCAGCCTGTTAGCTCTCGGCCACGGCCGCGAGACGATCCAGGGTCTCGCTCCAGCCCTGCTCCATGCCGGCGAGGGCATCCGCGGCGAAGTCCCTCATCTGCGTCACGCGCGATTCCACATCCAGGCGGGTGCCGCCCGGCTCATCCGTGAAGATGACGGTGGTGAGGCTTTCGAGGCCCGGCTCGCCGCTGTCGTCGCCGCAGCAGGTGCAGCGCAGGACCAGGCGTTGCGGCGGCAGGATTTCCTCGACCACGCCCTCCATCGGATAGACCGTGCCGTCGGGCGCCGTCATGTCGATGGTGATGCGGCCGCCGGGCCGCGCGTCGAGCTCGCAGACCGGGTTGGTGAAGCCGGCCGGGCCCCACCACTTCGCCAGGTGCTCGGCCTTGGTCCACAGCGCGAACACCTGCTCGCGCGGTGCCGCGACGTGGCGGGTGAAGGTGACGGCGGTGCCGACGCCGGGCTCCGGCTTGCTTGCTGCTTTCATGTCGTCCTCCTAAAGGTTGGCCACATAGACCGCGAGGCGATCGAAGCTCTCGCTCCAGCCGACGCCATGCGCGTCGCGCGCGGTGACGGATTCGAAGACCGCGTGATGCAGGGTGAGTTTCGTATGGGCGCCGTCCGTGCCGGCCTCTTCCAGCGTCACGGTGACCAGCGTTTCGGGACCGGGATCTCCCTGTTCGTCGACCCAGGTCCAGGTGAAGGAGATCTTCTCGGGCGGGACGATCTCGCGGTAGACGCCGTGCATGCGGTGCTCGGTGCCTTCCGGCGAAAGCATCAGGCAGCGGAAGGCGCCGCCGGGATGGAACGCCATCGTGCAGGACGGCAGCGTGAAGCCCTGCGGCCCCCACCAGCGCACCAGGTGCTCCGGCTGGCTCCACACCTTGAAGACCAGCGCGCGCGGCGCAGCGAGGGTCCGCGTGATCACCAGGACCAGGTCTTCGGGCTTGGCGCCGCTCGGGCCGTCCGGCCGGGGAGCGGCGTCAGGACTTGCGGCCATCGTCGTCTCCTTCCTTGGCGTCCTTCATCTGCAGCTCGTCGAGATAGTCCTGCAGCCGGTCGAGGCTCTGCTCCCAGAACTGCCGATAGCGCTCCAGCCAGCCCGCGGCATCCTTCAGCGGCGCGGCATCCAGCCGGCAGGGCCGCCACTGCGCCTCGCGCCCGCGACTGACGAGGCCGGCCCGCTCCAGCACCTTCAGGTGCTTGGAAACCGCCGGCAGGCTCATGTCGAAAGGCTCGGCCAGGTCCGACACCGTGGCCTCCCCCGCGCACAGCCGCGCCAGGATGGCCCGCCGGGTCGGGTCCGCCAAAGCGGCAAAAGTCTGACTGAGCGAGTCTGCTGACATCTGCATTAAACCATCTCGTTAAATAACTGATCGGTTAAATACAGGAGGCCGGTGCGGCCGTCAAGGGGTTCTTGGAAGCTATCCGGCTGACGTGCCAGAATTGAGGGCAATATGCCCGAAGCGCGTGACAAGCCGGCAGCTTGCGGAATTGAAGAGGTGGTGGACGCGCCGCCAGCGGTTTACCAATGATGGGGAAAGCTGCCTGGGTTCCTGAAGAGTTCCCGGGCGACGTCCGAGTACTGACAGGAAGCGGAAGCGCCCGTAGTCAAGACGCAAGTCCCAAGGTGACCCTAAGCCGACGGCTCAGGCCTTTCAGGGCCATGCCAACCCAGCGCGCTTCTGGCGCTCACTGCCGGGATCTCACTCGCGCCCAGCGTGCCCCGGTTCATGCTCCCAATACCGTTGTATTCGCAGGCACCATTGCCAAGCAGCGATGTGACATGAACAGTATTATCGATTGACATGTTACTGCCGTTACATTATTAACGAATCCATGTCTGCGATTGCATGGCTCCTCCTCACCTACAAGGTGCCGCCGGAACCGGCGGCAAGGCGCATCGCCATCTGGCGCCGGCTGAAGGGCATGGGGGCGATCTACCTGCAGAACGGGGTCTGCCTGCTGCCCAAGACGGACGACCACGTGCGGCGCCTGAAGATGCTGGAGAACGACGTGGCCGAGGCCAAGGGCGAGAGCGTGATCCTGGAGACCGTCGCCCTCGACAAAGGGCAGGAGGAAAAGGTCATCGCCCGCTTCAAGGCCGACCGCGACGACGCCTACGAGGAATTCATCGACAAGTGCGACGACTTCGAGCGCGAGGTCGCCAAGGAGGTGGACGCCAGCCACTTCACCTATGCCGAGCTCGAAGAGAACGACGTCGACCTGAAGAAGCTGCAGGGCTGGCTGACCAAGATCCGCAAGCTGGATTTCTATGGCGCGGCCCGGGCCGCCGAGGCGGAGGAGCGCCTCAAAGGTTGTGAGGCCGTGCTGGACGCTTACGCCAAGCAGGTCTTTGAGGCACACGAAGAAAACGGATGAGGGAGCGAAAGACGGTACGGCAAACCCGCTAACGATGGGGATGGGGTTCCCCCGATAACCGCCGAAGAGGCTGATGACTCCTACCGGGCGTCTTGGGACGCAGGTAGGAGCATTTTGCCCGTACTGCTTCCCGATTGTCCGACCTAATCGGAACTTGAAATGGGAAGGAGTAACGGATGTTCACCTGGTCCACCGCCGCGCCGGCCATCAGCGCGACCTTCCTCGCCTCCCTGGTGGAGGTCGTCGAGGCCTTCACCATTGTGCTTGCCGTCGCCACCTTGCGCGGCTGGCGTCCCGCGGCGCTCGGCACTGCCGCTGCGCTCGGCGTGCTTGGGGCCATCGTCCTCATTCTCGGTCCCTTGCTCGACCGCGTGCCGCTCCACCTGCTGCAACTGGTCGTCGGCATCCTGCTGCTGCTGTTCGGCATCGGCTGGCTGCGCAAGGCAGCTCTCAGGGCGGCCGGCGTCATCCCGCTGCACGACGAGGACGCGATCTTCGCCGCCGAGACCGCTCAACTCGGCGAGGAGGCGCGGCGCCGCAAAACCTCCCTGGACTGGATCGCCGGCGTCACCGCCTTCAAGGCGGTTCTTCTCGAAGGGCTCGAGGTGGTCTTCATTGTCGTCGCCGTCGGCGCCGGCCGTGGCCTGCTCGGCCCGGCCAGTATCGGCGCGCTGGCCGCCTGCGCGCTGGTCCTGCTGGTCGGGGCCGTTGTCCACCGTCCGCTCTCCCGCGTGCCGGAGAACACCTTGAAGTTCGGCGTTGGGGTCATGCTCTCGGCCTTCGGCGTGTACTGGACGGGCGAAGGCCTCGACATCGAGTGGCCCGGCGGGGACCTAGCTCTACTTGTCTTCGCTGCGCTCTTCCTCGCGACGGGCTTGCTCGCAGCGCGGACTGCCCGCCTGCCGGCCCGGGAGATGGCACGATGACTATATTCAAGGACGTCTTCTCGGAACTCGTCAGCATGTTCCTTGGCGATGCACGGATGTCAGGCGCGACCCTCGCCGTGGTCGCGGTCGCGGCGGGCCTGATCGATCTCGCTCATGTCGAACCATTAATCAGCGGCGGCGTGCTGCTTATCGGCAGTCTCGTGGTCGTTCTGGTGGCCGTTCGCTTTGCAGCGCGATCGCATGGCGCGGGGAAGGGAGATGCCACACCTGGACAACTTGAAACGCCCGGCGCCAATCGACATGCCGGCGAGACGAGTCGCGACGGCTTGCTCGGGTCAGCCCAAACGTGGCTGGGGCGATCGCGTCAGCGTCGTGACCTGAAAGAGCTTGATGACCGTCTGCTCGACGACATCGGCGTTAGCCGGGGCGCCGCAGAGGCTGAATGCCGGCGGCTCGACTGATGCGGGATCTGGCTGTGCTGATTCTCTGGGTCGCCGCCGGCAGCGCGGTCGGCGGCCTCGCGCGGTTCTTCGTATCGGGACTGGTGGCGCGAGCCATCGGCGAGACGTTCCCCTGGGGCACCATGGTCGTAAACATCACCGGTGCCTTCGGCATCGGCGTGCTGGCCGCCTTGGCCCGGCGCCAGGGGCTCCTGATCTTTCCCGAGGCCTGGTCCATCGCGGCCACCGGACTCCTCGGCAGCTACACCACGGTCTCGTCCTTCAGCCTTCAGACGCTCGCCCTTGCGCGCGAGGGAGAATGGCTGCGGGCGGCAGGCAACATCGTGCTGTCGCTCGCCCTTTGTCTTGGCGCGGCGGCGCTGGGCATGGCGGCGGCCCTTGAAGCGGCCGGAGAAAGCGGCTTGTGACTGGGGCAGGGAGAGAGCGTCCCCGATGGCGGGCATTGCGCGACGGGTTCTTGCTGTACCTGGCCGTTGCCCTGGGCACCGCGATCGGCGGTGTCGCCCGGGCGCTGGTCTCCGCAGCAGCGATCGAGCTTGCCGGGTCCGGCTTTCCCTGGGGGACACTGGTCGCCAACGTCGTCGGCTCGTTCGTCATTGGCTTCTATGCGACCCTCTCAGCGCCGGACGGACGTCTCTTCGTCGGCGCACGCCAGCGCCACTTCGTCATGACAGGGATTTGCGGCGGATTCACGACCTTCTCGATGTTCAGCCTGGAGACCCTTCATTTTGCCACGGCAGGCCACTACAGAATGGCCGCGCTGAACGTGGGCATTTCGGTTGTCGCCTGGCTTGCCGCCGTCTGGCTCGGCCATGCGCTGGCGACGCGCATCAACAGACTTAGAGGAACGTAATCATGGAGATTCCCAATGAGGCGCTTCTGCTCCGCATCTTCGTCGGCGAGGATGACCGCGACGACGACCGCCCGCTCTACGAGGCGATCGTCCTGCGGGCCAGGGAACTGCACTTGGCCGGTGCCACAGTGCTGCGCGGAGCCATGGGTTTCGGCCACTCAAGCCGGCTGCACACGACAAAGATCCTGCGGCTATCTGAGGACCTTCCCCTGGTCATCGAGATCGTCGACAGCGAGGAAAAGATCAACGCATTCATGCCGGACTTGGACGGCCTGATGACAAGCGGCCTGGTGACGCTGGAGAAGGTCAAGGTCCTGCAGTATGGCCCGCCCGCCAAGAGCTGAACTGGTGCAGTGATCCCAGATGACACCGGCGGAACAGTGTAGCGCGTGTAGATCGCCTGTCTGGGCACCCTCCATTAAGAAGTTCGTTGGTCTCCTGTTGGCACGGAACGGCTGTCGCGCCAGGCGACAAGCAGTTCTGCTCGTCACCAGCGAGCCGTCGTTGGTTAGCGAGAGGGTATAGAATTTCTGCTCGGAATCGTTGACCGGACCTGTGGGGGCGACGGCCGGCAGGGCAGGTAGTGACCCAACTGAGACCTACGCGGCTACGAATTGTTGCTGCGCAAACTGACTTTGATCCCCAACTACGTCGAGAGTGATAACCTAACGATCCTATGCCGTTGAGCCGAGAATCAACTCGATCGACTACCGCAGTTTGCCGCCGATCTGGTCCGCCGACGGATTGCCGTCATCGCCGCCGGAAATACCCGTTCGGCGTTGGCGGCCAATGCGGTTACCACGGTGATCCCCACGGTATTCACCGTCGGCGCCCAACGTAATGCGGTGCCGCAGTGAGAGGTCGCATCGAGGGTGTCAGCCTGCGGACCCCATGGCGCCGCGGGAGACCGGCCTGATGTGCGCGAACATGCTGCGGGCGTTCCAGGTTGGGAAGGCTCTTACCAGCGATGGCGGGCCGTCGAGTTGGATGCGGCCGTCGCCGGTGGCTTGGGACCAGGTGAGCTGGCCGGCGTGCCATTTGACGAAGGCTTCGGCTTCCGCCGTGACGTAGAGGTCCTCCTCGAAGTCGGGGTACGTCTTGCAGATCTCGGTATCCCCGAACTCGATGAGCAGCCAATAGCGCTCACGGCGCGGCCGGCCGGTGAAGTCGAAACGGATGACGACGCGTCGGTCCGGGAGCCGGTCTCGGCGGAGCGCGATGCACATCGACCACAGGGCCACAAAGGGGTCGAGGTTCTCAGGGGCGATCTCGAGCCAACGCGCGCCCCACTCGCCGAGCGACTGGCAGACCGTGAAGAGCTCGTGGCCCGCAGACGTGAGCTGGTAGTGGTGCCCGCGGCCGTCGGCCTTGGGTGCCGACACGACGACACCGAGCCGTTCGAGCTGCTTGAGCCGCTGTGAGAGCAGGGTGCGGGAGAGTCCGGGCGCGCCCTCCAGAATCTCACTGAAGTTTCCGCAGCCAAGGTACAGGTTGCGGATGATCAGCGGCGTCCAGCGCTCCGCGAAGATCTCGGCGCCCCGGGCGATGGGGCAGTATTGGCCGTACGTTCTCACAACGCCAGTGTCGCGCGCGCGCCTTCGGTTGTGGAGTCCAGATTCTTGACTATACGGCCGCAGTCCGCCGTGGTCCGCTGTGGCCTCCCGAAGAGAGGAGGGCACGATGACGACACCGACGCCCGCGGAGACCGGCCGCAGGAGCAAGGAGCCAGCCGTCGCGGAGATCGACGGGTTCCGAGGCCGGCTGATCACTGCAGACCACGGCGACTACGACACCGCCCGTGCAATCTGGAATGGTGCCATTGACCGGCGCCCGCGCCTGATCGCTCGATGCATCGGGAGCGCCGACGTGGTCGCGGCCGTGCGTTTCGCCCGCGACCACGATCTGGAGATCGCAATCCGGGGCGGCGGCCACAACGTGGCGGGCACCGCCACCTGCGACGACGGAATGGTCATCGACCTCTCTGCGATGCGGGCCGTGCGGATCGATCCCGCGGACCGCCGGACCTGGGTGCAGGGTGGCGCGCTGTGGGGTGACGTCGACCACGAGACGCAGGCGCACGGTCTGGCCACCACCGGCGGAATCGTGAGCCACACCGGGGTCGCCGGGCTGACCCTTGGCGGTGGCGTCGGCTGGCTGATGCGCAAGCACGGCCTCACGGTCGACAACCTCCTCGCCGTCGACGTCGTGACCGCCGACGGCGAGCTGCTGCGGGCGTCCGAGGACCAGCACCCCGACCTGTTTTGGGCGTTGCGGGGCGGCGGCGGCAACTTCGGCGTGGTCACCTCGTTCGAGCTCCGCCTGCACGCCGTCGGGCCCACCGTTCTGGCCGGGCCCATCCTCTGGGACGCGACCGACGCCGGGGAGGTCCTCCGGTTCTACCGCGACTTCGTCCGCGACGCTCCCGACGAGCTCGGCACGGTCGTGAGATTCGGCGCCGCGCCGCCGCTACCGGTCATCCCCGAGGACCTGCACTGGCGCCCGGTGGTGATGGTCGGCGCCTGCTACGCCGGGCCGGTGGAGGACGGCGAGCAGGTGCTCCGCCCGCTCCGCGCATCCCGCACTCCTCTCCTCGACCTCGTCGGGCCCGCACCCTATGTGGGATTCCAGAGCGCGCTCGACTCGACCGTCGTCCACGGATGGAACTACTACTGGAAGTCCACCCACCTCCCCGAGCTCCGCGACGACCTCATCGACGTGATCACCGAGCACACGTTCTCCTGCTCGTCGCCGCGGTCGTACGCGGCGATGTTCCATCTGAAGGGGGCGGTGAGCCGCGTGGCCGAGGGCGGGACGGCGTTCGGCAACCGCCAGGCGTCGCACGCAATCACCCTCGATGGTGTGTGGCGGCCCGGCGAGGACTTCGGCGACCGCGACACCACCTGGACGAGAGGGTTCTTCGCCGCCCTCGGCCGCTTCCGCGAAGGCGTCTACGTCAACTTCCTCGGCGGCGACGAAGACCCCGACCGGGTCCGTGAGGCCTATGGCGACTCCGTCTACGACCGGCTGGTGGACGTGAAGACCACTTACGACCCCGAGAATGTCTTCCACCATAACCAGAATATCCGCCCCCGCACCGGCACACGCATCAGCGGGGCCTCTAGGGCGTGTCCGCATTAAGTTGCGCTTGCTCACGGCAGGTTGTGGCACGGAACGGCTGTCGCGCCAGGCGACAAGCAGTTCTGCTCGTCACCAGCAAGCCGTCGTTGGTTAGCGAGAGGGTATAGAATTTCTGCTCGGAATCGTTGACCGGACCTGTGGGGGCGACGGCCGGCAGGGCAGGTAGTGACCC
>DATCXZ010000380.1:0-4161 GCA_036570545.1 Kiloniellaceae bacterium | reverse complement strand
ACGTCGTCGAGGGTCGCCCCCGCGGCCGTCGCGACGACGGCGGGCCCGCCCTGCCGGCGTTCGACCAGCCGGTGCAGCAACGCCATCTCCGCGGCATCCTTGGGATCGACCTCCACCATGATGAGGTCGCAGGACGCCATGGAGGGATCGAGCGCCGGATCATCCGCCGTGAGCGGCGCGATGCGGAAGTCGAAGCGCGTGCCGTTCATGCCGGTGCAGACCTCGGCCAGCGCCGAGCGCAGCTGTGGCGTGCGAAGCATGCCGACGACGTTCAGGCTCTGTCCCATGGCTCCCTTCCCTGCTCCGGTGGCCGAAGCAACACTCAGTTGCTGCCGCCGGTGTCGGAGGTGCGCAGCCGCTCCGGCGGAATGACCTCACCATCGTCGTAGCGCTGCTGCGCGCCGGCGGCACGCGGCCCATCGAAGTCCGGCACCTGCTCCAGGGTGCTGTAGGTCGGCGCCGGGTTGATGATGTGCAGCGACATGTTGTGGTGGACGGCGTTCCCGAAGGTGGGATGCAGTTCCTCCTGGGGCGTGCAGGCTGCCAGCAAGCCGCCGGCCGCGAGCGCCGTGATGATTGTCAGCGTCCTCATTGCATCCCTCACTTGATGATGTGGCCGTAGGAGCCCTGCACGCCGCCCGCCTCGTTGATGGCGAGGGCGTTGGCGGCATCGGCACCGCCGGCCGGTAGGCCGGACTGCGGCGACTCTATCCGTCCGAAGAGCCAGATGTCCGCGTCGCTCGGCGGCACGAAGTTGTCGGCCGGCGTCGCCAGCGAGCCGGCCGGGGCCGGCTGCACCAGGTGCGGCGTGACGATGATGACCAGCTCGGTCTGCTGGTTCTGGTACTCGCTGCTGCGCAGCAGCGCGCCCAGCACCGGCACGTCGGCGAGCAGGGGAAGCTGGCGCACGGTGTCCTGGAAATCGGACTGGATGAGGCCGGCAATGGCGAAGGACTGGCCGTCGCGCAGCTCCACCGTCGTCGTGGCGCGCCGCGTCGTCAGGCCCGGTATATCGAACCCCTGGAGCGTCACCGAGTTGGTCGGGTCGATGCGGCTGACTTCCGGTGCGACCATCACGTTGATGAGGCCGTCGTCGAGGACCGTCGGGGTGAACGCCAGGGCGACGCCGAACTCCTTGAATTCGACGGTAATCGTGCTTTGGCCGCCGCTTGTCTCCTGAGCCACCGGAACCGGGAACTCACCGCCTGCCAGGAAGCTGGCGGTGTCGCCAGAGAGGGCGATGAGGTTGGGCTCCGCCAAAGTCTTCACGACGCCCTTTTCCTCAAGCGCGTCAAACAGGAAGTCGAGGGTCACCGAACCGATGCCGAAGCTGGCGCTACCAGTGGCGAAGGCAGTTGCCGAGAAAACACCATTGAGGAGGGCATCGCCGGCGGAGATGACGAAGTCAGAGTTGGAGACCTGGGTGTTGAGACCGAGCTCCTTCACCAGCCGCCGCTGCACCTCGGCGAAGCGCACGGCCAGCATGACCTGCTGGCTGCCGGTCACCGCCATCAGGTTCGTCACCTTCTCCGGCGCATAGCGCTCGGCCACCTCCAGGGCGCGGGTGAGGCGCACGGAGCTGCTCACCCGGCCGCTGAGAATGACGGCGTCGCCGACGGCGCGGACTTCGATCTGCTCGTCCGGCATCAGCTCGAAGAGGCGGCCCTTCAGCGCGGCCACGTCCACCGTCACCACCAGATCCATGACGGCGATCAATTCGCGGTTGCGGCCGTAGACCGTGAGGCTGGTGGAGCCGGGCGCCTTGCCGAGCACGTAGATGGAGCGGTCGGTGAGCGCCAGCACGTCGGCGATCTCGGCGTTACCGACCAGCAGATCGGCGAAGGGGACGTCGAGGCGCAGCACCTGCGACTTGTTGACCGGAACCACGAACTGGCCGGCGTGGCGGGTGCCGTCCGCCTCGACGCTGACGCTGGCCTGCCCCCAGGCTTGGTCCGGTTGCGCCAGCCCGATGGCGATGGCGGCGGCCAGGAGGACGCCAGGCAGCGTCCCGATCGACCATTTGGTGTGGCGTAACATGCCCCTCTCCCTTACCTCTCCCTTGAGCGCTCGCGGCCGCCCGAAGCCACGTGCGCTGCCTTTAATCTTCTGATGCCGGCGGCTTTGCGGTCAGTTCAGCGATGCCTTCAGTTCCGGCGGCAGCAGGCTGATGGGGGCCGCTCCGCCGCCAGGCGCCTGGGTTGCCTGGCTGTCGTTGCCGATGCCCGGCGCCAGGGGCCTCACGAAGCTCGGCCCGGCCGGCGGGGTCGCCTTCTGCTCTTCCGCCGCGGCCGGAGCGACCGGCGCAGCGAGCCTCGCCGGCGGCGTCAGCGCCAGGGCAGGCCGCTTGTCCGGCTGCACCTCGTAGCTGGTGGCGTCGGTGCCGCGCACGATGCGCACCGCCGACAGCGGGTCTTCCTTCGGCTTGGCGACGATCTTCACCGGCGCCTTCTTCGGCGCCTCGGCCACCTTCGGCGGGTTGTTCGCCTCGCCGACCGAGAGGTCGCGCGTGGTGATCGTCTTCACCATTTCCGGCTCGGCGTCGCCGAGGTTGCGCAGCATCAGCGCCAGGCTGCCGAGCTGCGACGCCAGTGCCAGCTTCTGCGCCTGCTGCGGCGAGACCTCCAGGGTCACCGCCTTGGCGACCGAGGGCTTGTCCTTTTCCTGGTTGGCATCCTGGTCGATGCCGAGCACCTTCACGTTCTGCAGCAGCACGTCGGTGATGAGGTTGTTGGCGACGTTGCCGCCCTCGCCGCCGGTGCGGTCGCGCGTCAGCAGCACGTCGACCCGGTCGCCCGGCAGCACGAAGCCGGCGACGCCGGCCACGTCGTTCACCCGGATGGTCACCGCGCGCATCTCCGGGCTGAGGATCGCGGCGAGGCTCGCCTTGCCGCCGAAGCCGGAGATCTTGTTCTCCAGCACCGGCTCGTTCACCTCGAGGGTCCGCAACACCACGCGCTCCTCCTCGCCGCCGACCAGGGCCTCGATGGAGGTGAAGGCGCCCTCGGGCACCGCGTCGCCCGGCCACTTCACCAGGCGGAGCTGTTCCCTGCGCAGGGGGCTGCCGAAGGTGAGTCGGTCTTTGGCGACCACCACCGTCACGCTGTTGTCGACCGGTGCCGCCTGCTGCACGACCACCGGCCGCGCCTGCTCCTCGATCCAGTTGCGGGCCAGGAAAACAGCCGTTCCCGCCAGGACGACGGCCAAGCCCAGCATTGCGATTGCGCGCCCTCTCATGGTTCTGTCCTCGTCCTGTCAGTCGCTTCTTAGCTCAGGCCGCCGACTGCGCCGGCGGACTCGGAAACTTTCGTTCGATGATGTCGGCAACTGACGGCCACTGAGGGCCGCCAGTTGCCGAAAGGATTCTTAGGGGCAAGCCGTGCCGCCGTTGATCGCTTGGCACGCGGCATCGATCGCAGTGCCGATCTGGGTGCCCAGCGCCGTCACGGCAACCGCGATGCCGACGGCGACGATCGCCAGGATGAGGGCATATTCGGCCGCGGCCGCGCCGCTCTCGTCCTGCCAAAGCCCCTTGAAGAAGTTACGCATGGTCAGTCTCCATTCCTTGGTTGGTTCCCTGTCCCGCCTCCCGACCGTTTCTGGCGGGCCAGGGCGGGCTTCCCCTTGGCGTGGGGGCGGCGGACCGCCTGCAACGGCTACCTGCTCCGCGCCAATTGAGGCGAAGTCGTATCAAATGCCACGTGATCGAAACGTCATCGCCGGGCGCCGTTCACCCACCGAAGCGCACATCGTCATTTGAGCTATGCAACCGCGACATTAACCATTGCCGCTGCGCCACTCAGCTCAGATAGCGAATCAGGAGATGCGGCCAATAGGCCTGAATCGTAGTGAGAATCTTCCGGAGATTGCGACCTGAAGGCGGCTGGAAAGAACCTGTGGATAAGCCGTAAAGGTTAACGGCGCGGCACCGCATTTACACTTTCTTAACGGATTCCGTCACGCGGTCGGGCTAGACGTTGCCGTTATGCAACGCCACTGAAAAAGCTTATCGGCAATAGGATTTGACGCCGGGGCCTGGCGGCCACGCAGCTAGTGCAGGGCGCGCGCGGCCTCGTCGCGGGCACCGGCGGTGCGCGCCGTCTCGAAAGGCAGGCCAAGGCTGCTCTGCAGCTCCTGGGCGGAGCGCAGGATGCGGTCGACCAG
>DATCXZ010000379.1:0-19815 GCA_036570545.1 Kiloniellaceae bacterium | reverse complement strand
GGGCACCCGGTAGGGGCCGCTGCAGTGCACCGGCACGCGATCGGCCACCGTCGGCCCCCAGGAGGCATAGGCGCCGGTGTCGAAGGCGCCGTCGAAGACGAGCGCCGTCAGCTTGCCGTCGCGGTCGCAGCCGGCGCGTGCCGTGACCCGCGAGGCGTGGCGCTTCGTCGTCGCGGCCATCGACTCCGGCCGCGTGTACTCGCAGCGCACCGGGCGGTCGAGCAGCCAGGCCGCCAGCGCGATGAGCGGCTGCACCGAAATATCGAGCTTGCCGCCGAAGCCGCCGCCGCAGGCCGAAGGCAGGATGCGCACCTGGGTCTTGTCGAGGCCGAGGATCAGCGCCGTCTCGTCGCGGTCCATGTAGGGCGCCTGGGTGGTCACCCAGATCTCCAGGCTGTCGCCCTTTCGCTCGGCGTAGCCGGCCTCGGGCTCGATGTAGGCGTGCTCGATGAAGGGCGTCGCGCTCTCGAAGGCCGCGGTAACGGGGCTTTGCGCCAGCGCCGCCTCGGCGTCGCCCTTGTTCACGAAGCCGCGCGCCAGCACGTTGTCGGGATGCGCCTCCTGTACCGCGGCTGCAGCGGTGCCGTAGAAGTCGGTCACAGCCTCTTCCGGCTGCCACTCGATCGGCAGATCCGCATCGGAAAGCGACCAGATCGCGTGGCGCGTGCCGACCAGCGCCAGCACCGCCTCGCCGCGGTAGCGCACGACACCGTCGGCCAGCACCGGCTGATCCTTGATGTGGGGATAGACGCCGAAGCACTTGTTGCCGGGCCCCGAATTACCTGGGAGGTCGGCGGCAGTCAGGATGCGCGCGAGGCCCGGCGTCTTCGCCACCACGGCATCCAGGTCGCCCAGGGTAAAGCGGGCGCGGGCGTGCGGCGCGCGGATGACTCGCAGCCACAGCGCGCCGGCCGGAGCCTTGTCGGCGCCGTAGAGTTCACGTCCCGTCACCTTGGCGGGGCCGTCGGTCTTCACGAGGCGGGCACCGACGGCCGCGCCGGCGCCCGGGTCGGTGAACGGTGCATCGGTGAGCGGCGCATCCTGGGCCAAGCCCTCGGCCGCCGCCATCACCGCCTCGACGATCTTCTGGTAGCCGGTGCAGCGGCAGAGCACGCCGCCGAGGGTGTCCTGCACCTCCTGCTTCGTCGGCGCCGCCACCTGTTTCAGCAGCGAAGACGCCGCCATCAGCATGCCCGGCGTGCAGATGCCGCACTGCGCGGCGCCGTGGTCGAGGAAGGCCTGCTGCAGGCGCCGGCCATCGGCATCGCCGGCCAGCCCCTCGACGGTGGTGACCCGGCGGCCCTCGGCCTGGCCGCAGGACAGCAGACAGGCGCAGAGCTGCTCGCCGTCGACCAGCACGGTGCAGGCGCCGCAGTCGCCGGCGCTGCAGCCGACCTTGGTGCCGGTGAGGCCGAGCTCGTGGCGCAGCGCCTCGCTGAGGCGCTCGCGCGGGTCGACGACGAGGGCCACGGGCTTGCCGTTGACGGTGAGACGGATTTCCTGCGCGCCGGCTGCCACCGCGTCGAATGCCGCTTCCATCACGCGGTCTCTTCCAAGAGCGCCGCAAGGCTGTGGCGGATCAGCGTCACCGCCGCCTCGCGCCGATAGTCGGCCGAGCCGCGGATGTCGTCGATGGGGTTCAGGGGCCCCAATTGTTCATCGCCAACGCGCGCAAGCAGCTCGGGATCGAAGGGCTGGCCGGCGAGCGCCGCCTCCACCGCCGGCAGACGATGGGCACGGGCCGCGCAGGAGCCGACGGCCACGCGCGCCTTCGCCACCCTGCCATCGTCGTCGAGGTCGAGCAGCGTCGCCACCATGACGATGGAGATCACCAGATACTTGCGGGCGCCGAGCTTCAGGAAGCGGCTGCGCGCGCGCCCGGAAGGCTTCGGCACGATGATCGCAGTGACCAGCTCGTCGGGTCGCCGCGCCGTCTTGCGGTTGCCGAGGATGAAGGCGTCGAGCGCGAGACGCCGCAGCCCGTCGCGCGAGGCCAGCTCGACTTCCGCCTCCAGCGCCAGCAGCGGCGGCACGCCGTCGGCCGCCGGCGAGGCGTTGCAGAGATTGCCGGCCAGCGTGCCGGCGTTCTGGATCTGCACCCCGCCGACCTCGCGCGCCGCCTGCTTCAGGGCGGCGAAGGCAGGCGGCAGCGGCCGGCGCAGCAGGTCGCTCCAGGTTGTGAGCGCGCCGATGCGAAAGCCGTCATCGCCTTCGTCGATGGCGCGCTGGCCCGCGAGAGCCGTTATGTCGAGGATATCGTCGTCAAAGGCCCGACCAACCCGCGCGGGATAGACGTCGGTGCCGCCGGCGAGCACGGTATAGCCGCCGTCCGCCAGAGCGGCGACGGCGTCTTCGAGCGCCTGGGGGCGAAGGTAACGACCCACCTGCCGAACTCTCCTGTCATGTGAGTTCGATTTTTTATTTAGTATGCAAGGTAAATCGCTACTGTCAATGCGGAGCGGGGTGAGAGCCGGCGGTGCGGCCATTATTTAGTATACAAAACAAGTAACGCTGGATCAGCGGGCTGCGTCCTCACTGGACGCACACACATCTCTCGCGCCCATTCTAGTCGTCACCCCGGCCAAGCGAACGCCCCTTTACGTTATTGGGGGGAGCGCGAGCCAGGATCTATGGAGGGGCCGGGCGCCAGGCGGCGCAATAGGCCCCTGTACCTTTTTCGGGCTCGCGGAACGCTCGCTTGTCCGGGGTGACGATCAGGGTAGGCCGAGCGCCTGTTCGACGGCTACAGAAGGGCGAAGACCACCATGACCACTGCCCAGACCGCAAGGCCGGCCAGAACGTGATCGACGGATACCCCTGTCGCCAGCTCGTTCGTGTCGTCCAGCATGATCGTGGTTCCCTCTGCTCGGCGCGGCAAGTCGCTTGGGGCCGCTGCCTCCTGCTGTCTCGGCTATATACATACGGACAGGGCGTCCTAAGCGATGTGCTGAAAGCCACAGTTCTGACACTTTCAGGCAAGACCTTGCAAAGGCTCGTCATTTTCGCTGCAATGGCGCCCTCGTGTCTCTCCTGCCCCCTGCGCGGGAGGGCTTTCTCGGTTGGAGTGAGCACGATGGCCGGCAAGACGCCCGGAAAGCCAGCGAAGGCCGCGAAGCCGGTCCTCCTTTCGGGCGGCAACCCGCAGATCGCGAAGGGCACCGGCGACGCCCCCGTGCAGGCCTACATCGCCGCCATGCCGGGCTGGAAAAGCGACCTCGGGCGCCGCCTCGACGCGCTCATCACGGCCACCGTCCCCGGCGTGCGCAAGGCGGTGAAATGGAACTCGCCCTTCTACGGCGTCGAGGACCAGGTCTGGTTTCTCAGCTTTCACTGCTTCACGAAGTACGTGAAAGTGGCATTCTTCCGCGGGACGTCGCTGCGCCCGCTCCCGCCCGGCGAGTCCAAGCAAAAGGAAGTGCGTTACCTCGACATCCACGAGGACGACCCGCTTGACGAAGCCCAGCTCGCCGCCTGGGTGAAGCAGGCCAGCGAGCTGCCCGGCGAGCGCATGTGAGGGGTAACCATGAAGAACAGCGGCCCGAAGGCAGAAGAAGGCGGAGACTCTCCCTCTCGGCTGATCGATGCGCGAATCGCGGAGCTGAATGATTGGCGGGGCGAGATGCTCGCCCGGGTCCGCGCTCTCATCAGACAGGCCGATCCCGACGTGGTCGAGGAGTGGAAGTGGAGAGGGGTTCCGGTGTGGTCGCACGCCGGCATCCTCTGCACCGGCGAGACCTACAAGGCCGTCGTGAAGATGACCTTCGCCAAGGGCGCCTCGCTGGAGGACCCTTCAGGCCTCTTCAACGCCAGCCTCGAAGGCAACACCCGGCGTGCCATCGACTTCCACGAGGGCGACAAGATCGATGAAGAGGCGCTAAAGGCGCTCATTCGCGCAGCCGTGGCACTGAACACGGCGCGTGTTCGCAGCGGCTAAGCACAACACCGCCATCGGGCCGGGATTCGTCCCTACGACGTGCATAGATCTCCGTCGCCTCACGCTGACCGTCACCCCGGACAAGCGAGCAAAGCGAGCGCGAGCCGGGGTCCAGGGCTACCGTTCGAGCGCCGGCCCTGGACTCTCGGCTCAAGGCCGAGGGTGACGATGAGTTGGTGGCGAAACCATGGGGTCCCGGCAACGAGTGCCGGGACGACAACGTTGATTTGGCAAGGGCGGTGGGCATCTCCCGCGTCAGCCGCGTCCCGCCTTGCACGCGGTGCAGCGGCCGTGCAGCTCGACCATCACCTCGTGGGTCTCGAAGCCCTTGCTGTCCGCCAGCGCCGTGATCTCCGCCCCCTCCGGCACGGTGAATTCCCAGATGGTGCGGCAGTCGTCGCAGATGGCAAAGGCGGCCGTCTCCCTGTGGTCGAGATGCCGGCAGGCGACGAAGGCGTTGAGGCTCTCGATGCGGTGCACCTCCTCGCGCTCCAGCAGACTCTCCAGGGCGCGGTACACCTGCACCGGCGCCCGCAAGCCGTGCTCGCGCAGGGCATCGAGGATCTGGTACGCGGTCATCGCGCGGCCCTCGGTGCGCAGCACCTCCAGCACCAGCGACTGGTTGTGTGTCATCCGGCGGGGCCGGCGCATCGGCTTTTCGCGCGTGTACATCGGCCGCCTTCAGCCTCCCTTCTGCGCTTCGCGCGCCGGCCGGTCTTCAGCGCCGCTGCGGCGAAAGGCAAGCCCCAGCAGGCTCAGCAGAAAGAGCACCAGCGCGGCCACCACCACCGAGGGGCCGGAGGGCGTGTCGAAGCGGAGCGAGCCGAAGAGGCCGAGGCCGACGGCGAGGGCGCCGGCGGCGGCCGCCAGCAGCGCCATCTGCTCCGGCCCGCCGGCGAAGCGCCGCACCGTCGCCGCCGGGATCACCAGCAGCGAGGTGATCAGCAGGATGCCGACGATCTTCATGGCAATGGCGATGACCCCGGCCATCAGCAGCATGAACACCAGGCGCGCGCGCTCGGGACGCAGCGCCTCGGCGGCGGCCAGCTCCTCGCTCACCGTGCCGGCCAGCAGCGGCCGCCAGATCAGCGCCAGGATCGCCAGCACCGCCGCGCCGCCGCCCCAGATCACCGCGATGTCGAGCCGCGAGACCGCCAGCAGGTCGCCAAAGAGATAGCTCAGGAGGTCGATGCGCACCCAGGCCATGAAGGCCACCATGACAAGGCCGAGCGCCAGAGTCGAGTGCGAGAGGATGCCGAGCAGCGCGTCGGTGGGCAGGGCGCGCTGGCGCTGCAGCAGCAGCAGCGCGAAGGCCACCGCCGCGGCGATGACGAAGACGCCGAGCGTGATGTTGATCTCCAGCAGCAGGGCGAGCGCGACGCCGAGCAGCGCGGCGTGCGCCATGGTGTCGCCGAAGTAGGCCATGCGCCGCCACACGATGAAGCAGCCGAGCGGGCCGGCGACCAGCGCCACGCCGATGCCGCCGACCAGGGCGCGGGTGAAGAAATCGTCAAGCATCGCCGGCCTTCCCGTGCGCGTGGTGATGGTGGTCGTGATGGTCGGGCACTACGCGACCGTCATCCAGGTGTCGGTGGTCGTGGTCGTGGCGGTAGATCGCCAGCGCGGCTGCCGCCTCGCTGCCGAAGAGGGCGCGGTATTCCGGGCTCTCGGTCACCGCCTGGGGCGTGCCGGAGCAGCAGACGTGGCCGTTCAGGCAGACCACGGTGTCGGTCTTGCCCATGACGATGTGGAGATCGTGGGAGATCATCAGGATACCGCAGCCGAGGCGCTCGCGGATGCCGTGGATCAGCTCGTAGAGCGCGATCTCGCCGGCGAAGTCGACACCCTGCACCGGCTCGTCGAGCACCAGCAGGGCCGGCCGCCGGATCAGCGCGCGGGCCAGCAGCGCGCGCTGGAACTCGCCGCCGGAGAGCTGCTGCACCGGCGCCGCCGCGAGATGGCCGATGCCGACCTCGGCGAGCGCCCGCTTGATCGCCGCCGCCTCGTGGCGCCCGGTCAGCGTCATCAGCCGCCGCACCGTGAGCGGCAAGGTCCAGTCGACGGCAAGGCGCTGCGGCACGTAGCCGATGGTGAGGCCGGGGCGGCGCGCGACCGCGCCCTCGCTCACCGGCAGGATGCCCAGCAGCGCCTTCACCGTGGTGCTCTTGCCGCTGCCGTTGGGGCCGATGAGGGTGACGATCTCGCCCGGCTGGATGGCGATATCGACGCCGCGCACCAGCCAGCGCCCGCCGCGCTGCACGCCAAGCCCCCGCGCCTCGATGAGGGCTCCCTCGCGCGCAGGCAACCGCGCGGCCGGACCATCCAGCGGATTAGCAAACACCCTTGAATTCCTTGTATTTTTAAAGGTAGATTGTAATACTATTACAAGCGTTTCTGCGAGCAATTTTTTGAAGGGGCTGTTATGCGTCGATTCCTCCTTACAGGCGGCCTTGCCGCGGCGGCGATTGTCGGTCTTTGCGGGCCGGTTGCAGCGGCCGTCACGGTGGTCGCTTCCATCAAGCCGGTGCATTCGCTGGTCGCCGGCGTCATGGCAGGCGCCGGCTCGCCGCATCTTATCGTGCAGGGCGGCGCCTCGCCTCACGCCATCAGCCTGAAGCCGTCCGACGCGACGGCGCTCCAGGAAGCGGCCGTGGTGTTCTGGGTCGGCGAGGATCTGGAAGCCTTCCTCGCCCCGGCGCTGGAGAGCCTGGCCGCCACGGCGAGTGTCGTCGCGCTCGCCGAGGTGCCCGGACTCGTCCGCCTGCCCTACCGCGAAGGCGGGCCCTGGGCCGAGCATGAACACGAGCACGGGCACGGGCATGAACACGAGCATGAGCACGAGGAAGAGCACGAGCACGAGCATGAGGCCATCGACCTGCACCTCTGGCTCGACCCCGACAACGCCACGGTCATGGTCGGCGCCATCGCCGCCGCACTGGCCGCGGCGGACCCCGCCAACGAAGCCCTCTACCACAGCAATGCCGAGAGCATGACGGCGCGCCTCGAGGCCCTGGCCGGCGAGATCGAGGCGGCCCTGGCGCCGGTGAAGGGCGTGCCCTTCATCGTCTTCCACGACGCCTTCCAGTACTTCGACCACCGCTTCGGCCTGAACACGGTCGGCTCGCTCACGGTGAACCCGGAGAACCAGCCCGGCGCCCAGCGCCTGCGCGAGATTCAGGCCAAGATCGCCACGCTCGGCGCGCGCTGCGTCTTTACCGAGCCGCAGTTCGAGCCGCGCCTGGCGCAGGTCGTGGTGGAGGGCAGCGCGGCACGCACCGGCACGCTCGACCCGCTCGGCGCCAATCTTCCGGACGGGCCGGAACTCTACTTCGAGCTGCTGCGCGCCAACGCCGCCAGCCTCAAGACCTGCCTCGCCGAGGCGAGCTAGACGACCGCTAGGTTCCCGTCGGTCAGCAGGTTGTCGATGATCGCCGACTGCGGCGGCGCACCGCCGCCGGTCAGGTCGGCGCCCTGGACCGTGACGGTAACGTCGGTGAAGCCACTGCCATCGCCGTTGGCGTCGATGCCAATCGTCGTGTTGGTGCCGTCGAACGCGACGTTCAGGTAGGCGTCGAGCTCGTTGCCGCCGGCGCCGGGCGCAACACCCGGCAGCAGTCCGGAGACGTCCAGCACATCGCCGCCGGCACCGCTCTCGAAGTCGGCGATAATGTCGGCCTCGCCGGCCGAGGTCTCGCTGCCCCAGCGGAAGGTATCGCTGCCGCTACCACCCGACAGCGTGTCGTTGCCGGTACCGCCGATGAGGGTGTCGTCGCCTTCCTGGCCGAAGACGAGGTCGTCGCCACCGCCGGCGTCGATGAAGTCGTTGCCGCCCGCGCGACCGCCGCCGGCGCCGAGCGATTCGCGGTCGAAGTCGTAGGCCGTCTGGTTGGCCGGGTCGCGCAGGAAATCCATGACCTCCTGCTCGATGGACTTCGACGGATCGGCGTCGAAGAAGCCGTCGCCGGCCAGGGCCTCGATCACCGACCAGCCCGACCCCGCCGGCAGGCCGACGCCTTCGTCCGCTGCCAGCACATCCGTGAAGATGGCATCGCCGAAGAGGAGGTCGTCGCCGCCGGCGCCGACGATGACGTCGCCCCCCACCGCCGCGAGCTGCGTCGGCGCCGTCAGGTCGTCCAGCACCTCGAGCAGTTCCTCGCCGGTCTGGATGTTGCTGGCATCGGCGCCGTCGACCTGGTTGAGAATGCCGACGCCATCGGCGTCCACGTTGATGCCGACCGCCCCAAGCTTTGCCGCCACGCCCTCGAAGGAGCCGAGCAGCCCGCCAACCTCGCTCACGGTGTCAGGGTCTGCGCCAACGACCTGGCCCAGGGCATGGTCGAGCGCGTCCTGGGCGGTGGGCGTCAGGCCGGTCACCGCGCTGGTACCGTCGCCCTGATAGGCACGGTTCGGCACGCCGTCCGAGATGAAGACGGTCTGGTTGAAGTCCGGGTTGTCCAGGGTATTGCCGGGGTCGCTGAACCAGTCGAGCGCAGCGCGGAGGCCGGCCTCGTAATTGGTATCATCCTTGGCGACCTCCGTGGGATCGTCATCGGCGTCAAGGATGAAGTCCTTCGCCGCCTGCAGCTCGGCATCATTCACCACGCCATCGGTGATAATGTCGAAGGTGTCGGTCCCTTCGACCTCCGATGCGAAGCTCACCATGTGCACGCGAACCGTGGCGCCCTCGGTGCCGGCCAGCTTGTCGAGCAGCCGCTCGGTCGCGAGGTCGAGGGCTTCGATCCGGCTCATGGTCACGCCGTTGAAGGTGATCTCGTCTTCCATGCTGTCGGAGACGTCCAGCACCAGCGCGAGGTTCAAGGTCTGGTCGACCGCCACCACGCCGCCGACATCGCCGATCAGCACGTCGCTCCCGTCGCCGCCGAGGATCGGCCCCTGGTCCTGCCCCGAAGACGGCGTGTGCACGCGGTGCGGCGTCGTCTCGTCGGCGACGTCGTTGACGTTCTCGCCGACGATGCCGACCGGATCGGGCTCGGGCGCGCCCGGCGGCGGCACCGTCCCCGGCTCCGACTCCGACCCCAACAGGACGATTTCGTCCTCGGGGTCGGGGACGCCGAACTGGAGGGCGACCGGCGGGATCACGCCCTGCGCGGCCAGCAGGTCGAGGACGTCACCCAGATTGTCGCTGTAGACGCTCCCGCCACCGCCCGCCGCGGTCGGCCCGGCGGCCGTTTCGTCGTAGGGAAGCTGGTCGTACTGCCCGGCCATGGCCACCGCCTGGCTCAGCAGCAGGCCGGTGTCGACCGCTACGCCGGCGACCTCGAAGGTCGGCGCACCACCTGCCTCGACCTGGCTCACCATGTCGAGGAAGACGACCCGGCTGTCCCCTACGCCGTCCCCGTCGTCGTCGAAGGCGAGGATGAAGTGGCCGTCCTGGACCTGCACCTGAGCCTGCTCGGGCGAGAAGTTCAAGACGTAGGTCTGCCCGGCGGTGGCCTGGATTTCGATCGACTGGCCCGGTGCCGGCCGCTCGACCACGACCGCCTCGCCGGCCTGGCCAAGCACCTTTTCGGTGCCGGAAGACGCCGCCGCCGTCTGGTCGCCGGCGCCGTCTTCCGGCACGTCGTCGTTGAGGACGGGACCCTGGGCGCGATTATCGGACATCTTTGCCTCCCAATTGCTGGTGAAGTAAGGGGAGGCTGTTTATTTATTATGTCGAGAACAACAGGGTTAACGTAACAATTAACACAGCTATGTATTAACTTTTCGCAAGTTGACTTGTGAGTTTTATTTACTGCACAGAAAATCAGCCAATGGTTGGGTTTCTAGACCCTATTGCGCTTTTCCCATGACAAGATTTTCGCGTCCTTTGCGCGACTCTAGCTCTTCGTAACCGCCGCTACCGCCGTCGCGAACTCGCGTTTCAGCAGGTCGATGTCCTCGATGCCGACCGAGACTCGGATGAAGCCCTCGCTGATGCCGAGCTTCAGGCACTCCGCCTCGCTCAAGGCCCGGTGCGAGGAGCTGAGCGGGTGGCTGATGGTGGTGGCGACGTCGCCCAGGGTCGGCGCGAAGGCGATGTTGGCCGCCGCGCGCAGGAAGCGGTTCACGCCCTGGCGATCGGTATCGAGCTCGAAGCTCACCATGTGGCTGGCGTTGCCCTGGAGCAGGTCGCGCGCGAGGTCGCGGTCGGGGTGGTCGTCCTCGCCGGGGTAGAGCACCCGCTTCACGCCGGCGAGGCCGCGCAGGTGGGCGGCCAGCGCCTTGGCATTGCGCTGCGCGCGCTCGAAGCGCAGGTCGAAGGTGTTGAGGCCGCGCTCGGCCAGCCAGCAGTCGAAGGGGCTGGCGTTGAAGCCCCAGGTGACCACGGTGTCGGTGATCGCCTGCTGGTGCGCCGGGTCCTTCGCGGCGACGAAGCCGAGCGTAGCGTCGCTGTGCCCGGCGAGCAGCTTGGTCACCGAGTGCACCACCACGTCGGCGCCGTGCTCGAAGGGCCGGAAGCCGCGCGGCGTGGTGAAGGTGTTGTCGACCACGAAGACGAGCCCGCGCTCGCGCGCCAGCTTTGCGATGCCCTTGATGTCGGCGACGCGCAGCGTCGGGTTGGCGACCACCTCGACCAGCAGCAGCTTCGTCTCGGGCCTGAGCGCGGCGGCCACCGCCTGCGCATTGGACGCATCGACCAGCGTCGCCTCGAAGCCGAGGCGCGGCAGCTCGCGGGTCAGCAGCCTGAGGCAGCGGCCGTAGAGCTGGTTGCCGGCAACGATGTGGTCGCCCGCCTTCAAGAGGCCGAGCAGCACGGCCGAGACCGCCGCCATGCCGGAAGCCGTCACCACGCCGGTCTCCGCCCCCTCCATCCAGGCCAGCTTGTCGGCCAGCAGGCTGGCATTGGGGTGGCCTTCGCGGGCGTAGCTGAAGCCGGCGGCACGGCCCTCGTAGACGGCATCCAGCGCATCGGCATCCTCGGCGCGAAACACCACCGAGGGCGATAGCGGCGTCACCAGCGGCCGCGTCGTCACGGCCGGCGCCTCCTGCCTGCGGACGACGGAGCGCCCATCTGGGGAGCGCCCATCTGGGGAACGGGAGTCCTGGTTCGAACGATCGGACGTCATCGGGGTCCTCGCGCAAGGGAAGGAAGGCCGCACTAGGCAACAGCGCCTGGCGGCGGTCAAGGGCGCGCGCTTTCCAAGCGCTTTGGGCAAGGGGGTCGGGATGCTATAGCATCGGCTGAGAGGCTGTCCCCCTCACCCAGCTTCGGCTAGGCTCGCTGCGCTCGCCAAGCCTTCGCAACCCTCTCCCGCCAGGGGAGAGGGAAAAGAAAATAACCCTCTCCCCAACGTGGGAGAGGGTTGCGCAGCCTTAGCGAACCTGCAGGGTGAGCTTAGGCGAAGCTGGGTGAGGGGGAGGCGGTTGCGATGGAGCGGGGTGCATGGATTTCCGACAACTGAATGGCGTTGTCCTGCACGTGCAGGATCTTGGCGCAGCCGATAAGCCGGCGCTGGTGTTCTCCAATTCCCTGGGCACCGACTTCCGCATCTGGAACGACGTGGTGGGCCAGTTCGCCGACCGCTTTCGCATCGTGCTCTATGACAAGCGCGGCCACGGCCTCTCCGAGATCGACAAGCCGCCCTACACCATCGCCGACCACGTCGCCGACCTGGCCGCGCTGCTCGACGACCTCGCCATCGAGGGCGCCATCGTCTGCGGCCTCTCGGTCGGCGGCCTCATCGCCCAGGGCCTCTATGCCAGCCGGCCGGAACTGGTCTCCGGCCTCGTGCTCTGCGACACGGCGCACAAGGTCGGCACCGCGGAAATGTGGAACACCCGCAGCGCCGCCATCGAGAAGGGCGGCCTCGCCTCGATCGCCGAGGCCATCCTGGAGCGCTGGTTCTCCCGGGACCTGCGCGACAACGACCCGGTGGCGTTGGCCGGCTGGCGCGCCATGCTGACGCGAACGCCGCAGGCGGGCTACCTCGGCACCAGCGCGGCCATCCGCGATGCCGATTTCACCGAAGAAGCCAAGAGGATCGCGGTGCCGACGCTCTGCATGGTCGGCGCCGAGGACGGCGCCACGCCGCCGGCGCTGGTGCGCGAACTGGCCGACCTCATCCCCGGCGCCCGCTACGAGGTGATCGAAGGCGCCGGCCACCTGCCCTGCATCGAGCGGCCGGTGGCGGTGGCGCGGCTGATCGAGGGCTTCGTCAAGGAGAACGGTCTTGGCTGACGACGGACAGTACACCCCCCGCGACTGGGGCGCGCATCCCCCGGTCGTCGCCCCCGACTACAAGTCGACGCGCCTGCGCGGCGCAACGAGGCCCCTGGTCCCGATCCGGCAGTCGCTCTCCGAACTGACCGGGCCGGTGTTCGGCCAGGACTCGCTGGGCCCGCTCGACAATGACCTGACGAAGAACGCGCGCAACGACGGGACCGCCCCGGGAGAGCCCCTGGGTGAGCGTATCGTCGTCTCCGGCAAGGTTGTGGACGAGGCCGGCCGGCCTCAGCCCAACATGCTGATCGAGGTCTGGCAGGCCAATGCCGCCGGGCGCTACGTGCACACCGCCGACCAGCACGACGCGCCGCTCGACCCCAACTTCTTCGGCGGCGGGCGCTGCGTCACCGACGGCGACGGCGTCTACCGCTTCCTGACGGTGAAGCCGGGCGCCTATCCCTGGGGCAACCACACCAACGCCTGGCGGCCGAACCACATCCACTTCTCGCTGTTCGGGCCCAGCATCGCCACGCGCCTGGTGACGCAGATGTACTTCCCCGGCGACCCGCTGCTCGCGCTCGACCCGATCTTCCTCGCAACCCCGGAAGGCGCCCGCGACCGCCTCGTCGCGCAGTTCGACCTCGCGCTCACCGAGGCCGGCTTCGCGCTCGGCTACCGCTTCGACATCGTGCTGCGCGGCCGCGCCGAGACGCCGATGGAGAACCGGACATGAGCGGCGGGAAAGCCAAGCTGGTCCAGACGCCGTCGCAGACGGTCGGCCCCTTCTTCGCCTACGGCCTGACGCCCGAGCAGTACGGCTACCCGACGCTCGCCAGCATCGCTTCCCCAAACGTTCTCGGGGGTGACTTGCGTACGCCCGATGTCGACGGCGAGCGCATCCGCCTCGTGGGCCGCGTGCTGGACGGCGACGGCGAGCCGGCCGGCGACGCCATGATCGAGATCTGGCAGGCCGACCCGCAAGGGCGCTACGCGCACCCTGCCGACACGCGCGGCGCCAATATGGCCTTCAGGGGTTTCGGGCGCTGCGGCACCGGCACCGACCCCGAAAAGCGCTTCGTGTTCGATACTCTGAAACCCGGCGCGGCGGATGACAGCGAGGCGCCGCACATCAACGTCATCGTCTTCATGCGCGGGCTCCTGAGCCACCTCTACACCCGCGTCTACTTTGCCGACGAGGAAGCCGCGAACGCGCGCGATTCGGTGCTGCTCTCGGTGCCGGCAGAGCGCCGTGAGACGCTGATCGCTGCACGTGAACAGCGCGACGGCGTCGCCGTCTACCGCTTCGACATTCACATGCAGGGCGGCAGGGAGACCGTGTTCTTCGATGTATAGAGCAGGATGCACCGCCGGCGCCACACCCCCGCCTGTCATTACCGGGCTTGACCCGGCAATCCATGTCGATGACCGGTCGGATCGTACGGGCGGAAGCATGGACCCTCGGGTCAAGCCCGAGGGTGACAATCAGTCAACTATGGAGCTTCGACCATGAGCGAGCCCTGCATCATCACCGTCGCCATCACCGGTTCCGTGCCGCGCAAGAAGGACACGCCGGCGGTGCCGGTGACCGTGGCCGAGCAGGTCGAGTCGACCCACGAGGCCTACGAGGCCGGCGCCAGCATCGCGCACGTGCACGTGCGCGACGAGAACGAGAACCCCTCCTCCGATCCGGAGAAGTTCGGCGCCTTCCAGGAGGGCCTGCGCAAGCACTGTCCCGACATGATCGTGCAGTTCTCTACCGGCGGGCGCGGACGCGGCGCCGACCAGCGCGGCTCGATGCTGCACCTGAAGCCGGACATGGCCTCGCTCGCCACCGGCTCGGTGAACTTTCCCAACATGATCTACGAGAACCCGCCGGAGCTGATCGACAGCCTCGCCGCCTCGATGATCGAATACGGCATCAAGCCGGAATGCGAGATCTTCGACCTCGCCATGCTCTACGCCGCCGCCGAGATGGTGAAGGACGGCCGCCTGAAGGCGCCAGCGCACGTGCAGTTCGTCTTCGGCCTGAAGAACGCGCTGCCGCCCAAGCGCGAGATCCTGGAGTTCGAGGTGGCGCAGCTCAAGGAAGTTCTGCCCGGCGCGACCTGGACCGCCGCCGGCATCGGCCGCAGCCAGCTCGAGCTGAACCACTGGGCGCTCGAGCTCGGCGGCCACTGCCGCACCGGCCTGGAGGACAACATCCGCTTCGACAAGGCCCGCCTCGCCAAGAGCAACGCCGAGCTGGTCGCGCGGGTCGCCGAGCTCTGCGGGCAGTACGGCCGCCGCGTGGCGACGGCGCAGGAGGCGCGGCAGATACTCGGCCTGCCCGCCACCGTCGCCGCCTGACCCCCTAGCCGCACGATGGCCGCAGCCGCATGAGCATCACGCCCTTCGACAGCGCCCTCTTCGGGCCACTGCTGTCCGACCCGGAGCTGGCCCGGTGGCTCGACGACCGCGCGCAGCTCAGCTTCATGCTGGCGGTCGAGGGGGCGCTGGCGCGCGCCGAGGCGAGCGTCGGCGTGATCCCCGAAGCGGCAGCCAAGGTCATCACCGAGGTGGCCGACAGCCTGGAGATCGACCCCGCCGATCTCGCCGAAGGCACCGCGCGCGACGGCATTCCGGTGCCGGCGCTGGTCGCCGCCCTGCGCAAGGCGGTCACCGCTGCGGGCGGGCTCGACGCGGCACAGTACGTCCATTGGGGCGCCACCACGCAGGACATCATGGACACCGGCCTGGTCCTGCGTCTGCGCGAGGCCCTCGACATCCTGGAGGACCGCCTGGACGTACTGGCCGGGCGGCTGGCGACACTGGCGGATGCCGAGCGCGGCACGGTGATGCTGGCACGCACCCGCGGGCAGCAGGCGACGCCGACCTCCTTCGGCCTCAAGGTCGCCGGCTGGCTGGCGCCGCTCGACCGCCACCTCCACCGCCTGCGAGTCCTCGAGGGCAACCTCCAGGTGCTGAGCTTCGGCGGCGCGGCCGGCAACCTCTCCGCCCTCGGCGGCTCAGGCTCGCAAAACAGGGCCGCCGCCGTCGAAGCGGCGCTCGCCGAGGAACTCGACCTCGCGGTGCCGACGATGCCCTGGCACAACCAGCGCGACAGCCTCGTCGAGCTCGGCAACTGGCTCGGCCTCGTCGCCGGCAGCCTCGGCAAGATGGCCGGCGATATTCTCCTCATGTGTCAGAACGAGGTCGGCGAGCTGCGCGAGGGTGCCCACAACGGCCAGCGGGGTGGCGGCTCCTCGACGCTGCCGCAGAAGTCGAACCCGGTGCGTTCCGAAGCGGTCCTCTCCCTCGCCCGCCACGCCGCCGGCCTCGTCGGCCAGCTCCAGCTCTGCGCTTTCCACCAGCACGAGCGCGATGGCGTCGCCTGGCAGCTCGAATGGCTGCTGCTGCCGCAGATGCTGGTCGCCACCGGCGCTGCCCTGCGCCAGTCGATCGATCTCATCGCGAGCCTGGAGATCGACCGCAGCCGGATGCATGCCAACATCGAGACGACCAAGGGCCTCGCGCTTGCCGAGGCCGCCAGCTTCGCGCTCTCGATCCACCTACCACGCCCGGAGGCCCAGGCGCTGGTGAAGGAGAGCTGCAAGATGGTGCTGGCCGACGGCGGCCACCTCATCGACCTGCTCGCGCAACGCACCGCTGCGCCCGTGGACTGGGACGCTTTGCGCGACCCGGCAAGTCAGCTCGGCGCGGCAGAGGCCTTCATCGACCGCGTGCTGTCGGCGCGAGGGGAATGAACAGTTGGCGGCACTCGCGGGGTGCCGCCCTCTTCTCTCCAACTGTCATGGGCAACCGCTCCGTCACTCGCCCCTGGACCCTGTCTCCGGTCCATACAGGCTCAAGGCCGAGGGCGACGATGAGGAGAGGGTAGCGGCCCGGCGCTCCTTCCACCTACCACAGCGACCCGCGCGCGCGCTCCGGCCATTCCTCGTCGTAGGCCGCGCCGCCTACCGTCTGCTGGCTCAGCTCCGCGAGGATCTGGCCCGGCGTCGGCAGCGCCTTGGCATCGACATGGTGCGCCGGGTCCCACAGCGCCGAGCGCACGATGGCGCGGGCGCACTGGAAGAACACCGTCTCGACCGCGATCACCATCACCGTGCGCGGCAGCTTCCCTCCCAGCTTATCGGGCACCGCAAAGCGCTGCAGCAGCGCCGCGTCGGCACTGAGACAGGCGCGGCCGTTCACCCGCAGCGTCGAGCCGGAACCGGGGATCAGGAACAGCAGGCCGACGCGCGGGTCGCGCACCACGTTGCGCAGCGAGTCGATGCGGTTGTTGCCGCGGCGGTCCGGCAGCATGAGAGTGCGCTCGTCCTCAATGTGGACGACGCCGCCCAGCTCGCCGCGCGGCGAGCAGTCGAGACCCTCCGGCCCGCAGGTCGCCAGCGCGACGAAGGGCGATGCTTCGATAAGGCGGCGGTACGGCGGCGTGATGCGGTCGGCCTCCTTCACCAGCGAGGCTTCGCCCGGCGTGTCGTAGAGAGCTTCCAGGGCTTCGATCGAGGTGATGACGGTCATGGCAATTTTCCGGAAGAGAAGACTGGCGACACTAAAACACCGCCGGCAGTGGCGGCGTGAAGCTTTCGTGACAGCCGCTACCTGATCTCGATGTAAAAGGCCGCCCAGGGCCAGCGCAACTCGTCCTCGGCGGTGAGCTTGCGCCCGTCGGGATAGGTGTAGACCACCCACAGCGGGCCGCGCTCACCCAGCCCGAGGTCGCGGCCGTCCTGGCGAATGCCGACGATCCAGTCGAGCGCCTGGAGCTCATCCCAGGAAATCTCGCTGGCGTAGCCGTCGAGCGCCATCATGCTGACCGTGCTGCCCTCTCCGCCCACCGCGGCGACGAGGTCCTTCAGGCGCGGCCCCTCCACAAGCACCGGCGCCGGCCCGCCCTCGAAGGCGATCTCCACCGCGTGCATGCCGAGTTCCTCCAGCATGGCGCGGTCGAAGGCGGCGGCCTTGTCGAAGCTCACATCGTGGTACTTCAGGAACAGATCGCGGTCGGGGTCGAAGGCGCCGCGGTTGGTATTCGCGATGTTGCCGCCGACGGTGACCACCACGGCCCCCTCGGGCGCCGGCAGCGCCGCCGCCACGCCGGGCGAGGCCAGCAGCAGGCTCGCCAGCAGCAGGACAGAAAAAACGCCCGCGAGGCGCGCTGTATTCGGCATATCGATCTCCAGAATGTGGGCTCCAGAATGTGGGCTCCAGAATGTGGGCCCAGAATGTAGATTGCCTCGAAAGTGCCCAAGGGGCAGCGGCGTTGCAAGCGGCGGCTTCGGCCTTCAGTCCCGGTACAGCACCAGATCGATCTCCACCAGGGCGTTGCGAGCGAGGCCGGTGACGCCGACGGTGGTGCGCCCGGGCAGGCGCGCGTCGTCGGGGTAGTGTTCCTGGTAGACGCGGTTCATGCCGGGATAGTCGCGCTTGAAGTCGGTAAGATAGACCCGCGCGAAGACGGTGTCGGCGAGCGCGTAGCCGGCGTGCGCGACGATGCGCTGCAGATTCTCGAACGCCAGCCGGGTCTGCGCCTCGATGCCTTCGGGCAGGGATTTCTGCGGGTCGTCGGGATCGACCGGAAGCTGGCCGGTGACGTAGAGGAAGGGGCCGGCCTTCACGGCGTGGCTGTACCTGGCGCCCGGCGGCGCCGGCGCGGCATCGGGGGCGTTCAAGTGCTTTAGGCTCATGGCGACCTCTCTCCTTTGTGGGGGCCTCACATCCAGCGGGCGATCATCTTGTGCTGCACGTTGGCCTGGGCGGCGACGCGATAATAGGCGACCAGCTCGCGCAGAGGCGTGGAAAGTCGCTCGAAACCGGAGATGAAAGCGACCACGACGCCGATCGTGGTCTCGCCCGCGATCACCATCAGCCCGCCCACCAGCAGCACGCTGAGCGGCGCTATCGCGCTCAGCAGGTTCATGAGCGCCTTCTGGCCGAACTTCCAGAGATGGATGCGCAGGCGGTTGTCGAAGACGCTGTCGAGCACGCCCGGCATGTCGCTGTGGCGGAAGTCGTGGTCGGTGCCGGGCAGGTCGGCCAGCTTGTCGCCAAAGCGGCGCAGCAGGACGACGCGGCGCTCGATCAGCCGGTTGATGCGACCCTGCAGCAGCGGCATGAGGACGATCTGCGGCAGGACGAAGGCCATGCTGATGAGTGCTACCAGCGGCTCGACCACCAGCATGTAGCCGCCCATCGCGACCAGCATGCCGCCGTTCACCACCGGCTGCGACAGGCCCTCGCCGACGAAGCCGCCGAGGTGCTCGACCTCGGCCCCGATGATGGAGACCGCCTCGCCGCTGCGCTGCTCGCCTTCGTCGTCGGTGCGCCGCTCGAAGATGCCGGTGAGGTGCGCCCGGTTGTAGCGGATGGCGCTTTCGCTGAGCCAGCTCTGGTACATGTGGAGGGCATACTTGGCGCCGCCCTGCACCAGCAGCACCGCCAGGTAGCCGCCGCCCAGGGTCCACAGCAGCGCCGTCTCGCGGTCCTTGATCACCTCGTCGACGATGCGGCGCTGCAGTTCCAGCGGCACCGCGGTCAGCGCGGCGACCACGATGGCGAGCAGGCAGATCCATAACTGATGACGCCCGCTCATGCGCCAGAGATAGCGGAACAGCGAGCCGGCGGGGCTGTCGTCGCCGGTGCGGGGGATCCGGCGCGGGCGGAACAGGAAATCGCTCATGGTGGTCCTCTGCTTGCGTGGCGGGGCTGGCCGGCAGCGGATCGCAGGACATACCGCTGCTCCACCGCCGATAGACCGTTGCCACCCCCAATCAAACGGCGGTAGCGCCGCAGAGTTGCCGGATCTCGATATCAGGGTGGATCGGAGTGGGTTCCTGTTTGGGGTTTTTATGTGCTTTATTTTCAGTGTATGGGAAAATATGATACTATAATCATTTGCATGCAGGGCTAGTGGAAGGAGGTCGACCCGATGCAGGACTTCGGGGCCGCGCTCGGCCAGGCCCTTGCCCTCATTGTGTCGGGCGACGCCGACCTGCTGGAGATCATCGGGCTGTCGCTGCGGGTGACCTTCACCTCGGTGCTGCTGGCCTGTGCCCTCGGGCTGCCGCTCGGCGCCTTCCTGGCGGTGGCGCGCTTTCCGGGGCGCATGGCGGCGATCGCGGTGGTCAACGCCCTGATGGGCCTGCCGCCGGTGGTGGTCGGGCTCGCGGTCTACCTGATGCTGTCCGGCGCCGGGCCGCTCGGCGTGCTGCAGCTCCTCTACACGCCGACTGCGATGATCATCGCGCAGACCATTCTGGTCACGCCCATCATTGCCGCGCTCACCCGCCAGGTGGTGGAGGATCTGCACGGCGAATACGACGAGCTGCTGCGCGCCATGGGCGCGCGCCGCCCCGGCGTGGTCGCCACCCTGCTGTGGGACGCGCGCTACTCGCTGATGACGGCGGCCCTGGCCGGCCTCGGCCGCGCGCTCGGCGAGGTCGGCGCCATCATCGTGGTCGGCGGCAACATCAACCACGTGACCCGCGTGATGACCACCACCATCGCGCTGGAGACCTCCAAGGGAAACCTCGCGCTGGCGCTCGGTCTAGGCATCATCCTGGTCGGGCTCTCGATCTTGGTGAACGGCCTCGTCATGGCCCTGCGCAGCAGCGCGGCACGGCTCGCCTATGCATGACGGGCGGCGCCAGCCCGCGCCGCCGCGCAGCGTTGCGGCGGGCGCCCTGGAAGATGGCGCCGGCAGCGCGACGGGCATCTG
>DATCXZ010000378.1:0-6738 GCA_036570545.1 Kiloniellaceae bacterium | reverse complement strand
CTCGCAGTGGGCAGCGTAGCCGACCGGGTCCTGGCGCAGCAGGCTCTCGCGCACGAAGGCAACGGCGGCGGGATTGCCGCGGCGGGTGGCGGGCGAGAGGCTGCTTCGCGCGACCGTATCGGCGGTGCCGGCCATGCCGTTGCGGCGCACGGTGTCGGCGCGGACCTTGAGGCCGACCCGCGCGGCCTCAGGCGGCACCAGGATCGGGCCGTAGAGGGTGAGGCCGGTGACCAGCTTCGGCTCCGCCGCCGCGAGGTACTGGCAGAGCAGCGTGCCCATGGAGTGGCCGACGAGGTGCGCCGCCGTGACGCCGCAGGCGCGGATGAGATCATGCAGCGCCTGGCAGAGCGCCATGAGGCCGGGCCGACCAGGCCGCAGCGCAGAGCGCGCCGCGCCCGGGAGGTCGGGGCGAATGACCCTGAAGCCGGCGAGGCCGGGCATCAGCGGCTGGAAGGAATTGGAGCTGCCGCCGAGGCCATGCACCATGACCACTGCCGGGCCGTCGCCCGCGACCTCCGCCACCAGGCTGCCGAGCCGGAAGTCGGTCATCGTCGCTCTCCCGGCAGGAGGATGGTGGAGCCGAGGGTGCGGCGGCCCTCCAGCGCGCGGTGCGCCGCGGCCGCCTCGCCAAGGGGAAAGCGTTGGCCGACCTCCGGCGTGACGACGCCGTCCGCCAGCGCCTTGAACAGGCGCTCGGTTATCGCGGCCACCTTCTCCGGGGTGTCGGTGTAGTGGCCATAGTTCGGGCGCGACAGCGTCGCCGAGTTGGACTGCAAGGAGCCGACGTCCCAGCTCCCGATCGGACCGGAAGCCTGGCCGTAGCTGACGAGGTGACCGCAGTTGGCGAGCGCCCGCAGCGAATGGGCGAAGCTGTCGCGGCCGACGGCATCGTAGATCACGTCGGCGCCGCGTCCGCCAGTCAGCGCCTTCACCTGCGCCTCCAGGCTGTCGGGGCCAGGCAGGATGACGTCGTGCGCGCCCGCGGCGCGCGCTGCCGCCGCCTTCTGGGGCGAGGAGGTGGCGCCGATGACGCGGGCGCCGAGGTGGCGTGCCCACTGGCAGAGCAGGCGCCCGACGCCGCCGGCCGGCGCGTAGACCAGCACGGTCTCGTCGGGCTGCAGCCTGTGCACGCGGTGCAGCAGGAACTCGGCAGCCATGCCCTTCAGTAGAATCGCCGCCGCCACCTCGTCGCTGATGCTGTCGGGCAGCGGCACCACCAGGTCCGCCTTCATGGTGCGGACAGTGGCATAGGCACCGACCGGCGGGCCGGCGTAGGCGACACGCTGGCCCGCGCGCAGATGGCCGACGCCGGGTCCGACATCGAGCACCACGCCGGCCGCCTCCATGCCGGGCACGCCCGGTGGCCGCAGCAGGTCGAAGGTGCCGGCGCGACAGTAGACGTCGATGAAGTTCACGCCGATGGCAGTCTGCCGCAGGCGCACCTCCCCGGGGCCGGGCCGCGGTGCCTGGATCGGCGCGAGATGAAGCTGCTCCGGGCCGCCGTGGCGGTTGACGACGATGGCCTCGCCGGGAAGGGCACCGGCCGCGGAGGGAGAGAGCGCGACGGGGCGCGCGGGAGCGGGGACCGGTCGACGCTCGACCAGCGCGCGCACTGCCGCGAAGCCGGCTTCGTAGACGCCCTGCGAGACCAAGTCGGTCAGCTCGCGCTCGCGGCCCGGCGGCGGACGGAAGCGCGAGGACCAGCTCCAGAAGGTGCGGTTGCCGTCGGTCACCGGCTTCAGCGCGACCTCGGCGACATAGTCGTTGAGCGGCACCTCGCTTTCAACGATGGTATAGCGCAGGCGGTGGTCGCGGTCGGACAGGCTCACGAGCTGCTCGCGCACCCGCTCGCCGCCGGCGAGGTGGAAGTCGCGCACGCAGCCCACCTGGTCGGTGCGCCGGCCGTCCTCCGGCCGGCTCGTCGCGACGGCGGGGTGCCAGCGGTCGTGGCCGCTGAAGTCGCGCAGTACCTCCCATACCGCCTCCAGCGGCGCGTCGATGACGGTAGAGCGCTGCACCTGGGCCACGTCAGCCTCCAAACTGCCGCTTCAGGGCCTCGAAGCCGCCCTGGAAGACGGTGCCGCCGATGCTGGCGGTGAGCTCGGCCTCGCGTTCGACGGCGCAGTCGAAGCTCGCCGACCACTCGGCGAAGGTGCGGTCGCCGTCGGTCACCGGCGTCAGCTTCAGCGTGGCGACGTAGTTCTCCACGCCCATCGGCGATTCGAGGATCGAATAGCTGCAGGAGAAGTCATAGTCGGAGAGCGCAAGCAGCTTCTCGCGGATGAAGCCGCCGTCCTTCAGTCGAAAGGCGCGCACGCAGCCGACCTGGTCGGCCGGCGCGCCGGCCTCGATGCGGCTCTCCACGATCAGCGGGTGCCAGCCGGGCAGGCCGTTAAAGTCGCGGACGCGCTCCCACACCCGCCCGGCGGGCGCGGCAATGACGGACGAGGCGTAGACTTCCGCCATGCGTCAGTCGTCCTTCTTGCTCTTCTTCGCCTCGGCCTCCTTGGCGAGGCTCTGGGCATCGCGCGCCGAGCGGAAGATGTCGCCCATGCGCGCCACGTTGGAGCCCTCGACGCCGATCTCCTTCATCATCTCGTCGATCAACGGCGCCTGGGCGCGATAGCGCAGGGCGCTTTCGATCACCTCGTCGGTCGGCGAGCGATGGCCGCCGCCGCCGTTGCCGCCGAGGCCGTCGACGTGAAGGATCTTAATGCCCTCGATGCGCTCCATCGGCTTCACGCTCTCGCGCACGATGCCTTCCAGGCTGTCGATCAGCTTGGCGCGCAGCAGGGTGGCGCGGGCGTCTGCGCTCAGCACGTTCTCGGCCTCGTTGCGCAGGCGCTGCGCCTCGGCGGCGGCAGCGGCGGTGATGCGGTCGGCCTCGGCCGCGGTCTTCGCCGTGTCGGCGTTCTTGGCTGCCAGCAGGCGGTCGATGGCGGCCAGGCGCTCGGCCACTTCGGTCTCGCGCAGAGTGGTCACCTTCTCGGCGGCGACCACGGCCTTGGCGCGCGCTGCCTCGGTGGCGACGCGGGACTCGGCCTCCTCGATCTGCTTGTCGAGCAGGGCGATCTGGCGCTCCAGCTCCGCCAGCTCGAGCGCCTGGGAACGTTCGATCTCCAGGCGCCTCAGGTCGCGCTCCTGCAGGATGCGCGCCTCGCTGAGCCCGCGCTCGGAGGCGATGCGGGCGCGCTCGACCTCCTCGCGGGCGGAGATCTCGGCCTCCTCGATGGACTGGCGCTGCGCGATCTGCTGCGAGCGCTGCAGCCGGTCACGCTCGATGCGCGCCTTATTCAGCACCTGCTCCTGGGCGACACGGGCGCTCTCGACGGCCTGCTGCGCGACGATGCGCGCCGCCTCCACCTGCTGGCCGCGGCCGACCTCACGCACCTCGGTCTCCTCCTCGGCAACGATGCGCGCCTCGCGAAGCTGGCGCTCCGAGACGATCCGCGCTCGCTCGATGTCCTCGCTGGCGGAGATCTCCGCCGTGTCGCTGGCATGGCGCTGGGCGATCTGGGCGTGGCGCAACGCCTTCTCGCGCTCGATGCGGGCCTTCTCGAGGGCGAGTTCCTGGGCGATGCGCGACTGCTCGATGTCCTGCTGGGCCTTGATCTCGGCGGCCTCCAGGGCGCGTCGGCGCGCGATCTCCAACTCGCGGGTTTCTTGCTCGGTGGTGATGCGGGCGCGGGCAGCCTCGGCCTCGCGGCTGACCTGGTCGCGCACGATCTCGGTGCGCTGGGCCGCACGCAGGGCCTCGAGCGCGCGCTCCTGAGAAAGGCGCGCGCTCTCGCTCTCGCGCTCCAGGTCCAAGGTCTCCTTCTCGGCCTCTAGGTTGCGGCTGCGGATCGCCACTATCGAGCTCTGCTCGATGTCGTTGCGCGCCTTACGGCGGGTCTCGATGGCCTCGATGAGCTGGGTCAGGCCCTCGGCATCGAAGCGGTTGGCCGGGTTGAAGAACTCCAGGTCGGTCTGGTCGAGATCGGTGATCGCGACCGACTCCAGTTCCAGGCCGTTCCTCGCCAGCGCGTCGGCAGCGCGCGCCTCGACGGCGGAGACGTAGCCGCCGCGCTTCTCGTGCATCTCGTCGAGGGTCATCTCGGCGGCGACCGAGCGCAGCGCGCCGACAAACTTGCCGGAGAGCAGGTCGGCGAGGCGCTCGGCATCCATGGTGCGGCGGCCGAGGGTGGCGGCGGCCGCGGCGACCGCCTCCGGCTTCTGCGTCACGCGGACGAAGAACTCGGCCTCGATGTCGACTCGCATGCGGTCGCGGGTGATGACCGCCTGCTCGCGCCCGCGCGCCACCGGGATGCGCAGCACGTTCATGTTGACCGGCGTCACCTCATGGACGATCGGCAGCACGAGCGCGCCGCCGTTGATCACCACGGTCTCGCCGCCGTAGCCGGTGCGCACGAAGGAGACCTCCTTCGTCGAGCGGTGGTAGAGCCAGTTCAGCAGGTAGACGACGATCGCGATGCCGATGACCGCGACGATGAGCCAGAGAATGATGGCGCCGATCAGTCCGCTACTCATGTTCTTCCTCCCAATCAGCGACCGCCGATGGCCTTGAAGGCCCGGGTCTGCTCAGTCATTGCCACTTCCGTCGGCAGGCGCTCCATCGAGGAGGCGCCGTAGAAGCCGTGGCAGGTCTTGGTGTTGTTCAGCACGTAGGTGGCGTCCTCCGGCATGGAGACGGGGCCGCCATGCACCAGGACGATGATGTCGGGGTTCACCTTCAGGGCGGCGGCCGCCCAAGCATCAACCTTGGCGGGGCAGTCCTCCAGCTTCAGCGCCGTCTCGGCGCCGATCGATCCGCCGGTGGTGAGGCCGAGGTGGCAGACCACGATGTCGGCGCCGGCCTCGGCCATGGCCGAGGCGTCGTCCTCGCAGAAGACGTAGGGGGTGGTCAGCAGGCCCTTCTCGCGGGCGAGGCGGATCATGTCGACCTCCATCCCGTAGGACATGCCGGTCTCCTCCAGGTTGGCGCGGAAGGTGCCGTCGATGAGGCCGACAGTCGGGAAGTTCTGCACGCCGGAGAAGCCGACCGCCTTCACCTCGTCGAGGAAGCGGTCGAACAGGCAGAAGGGGTCGGTGCCGTTTACGCCGGCCAACACCGGCGTGTGGCGGGTGACCGGCAGCACCTCGTGCGCCATCTCCATGACGATCTCGTTGGCATTGCCGTAGGCGAGAAGGCCGGAAAGCGAGCCGCGGCCGGCCATGCGGTAGCGCCCGGAATTGTAGATCACGATGAGGTCGATGCCGCCGGCCTCCTCGCACTTGGCCGACAGGCCGGTGCCCGCGCCGCCGCCGATGATCGGCACGCCCCGGCGCTTCATGTCCTGGAACTTGTCCAGCAGGGCTTTACGCTCAAAGCGCGGCATGGCGCTCCTTTCCTCGCGGGTTCTCGATCTCGGTCAGGGCGGCGACTGCGGCTTCGGCGAAGGCCGGGTCGTTGATGTGGTGTGGCAGGCGGACCAGGCGGCGGTTCGGCGCCTCGCGGAAGCTGCGCATGATGGCGTCGAAGAGAGCACGGTCGGCGGCCGGGTCGTGGAACGGCTGGCCCGGCGCATCCAAGGCCGAGACGCCGCCCTCCGGCAGCAGGAAGCGAACCGGCCCCTCCATGCGGTTCAGCCGCCCGACAATCCACTCGCCCATCCGGGCGTTCTCCTCGACCGTGGTGCGCATCAGCGTCACCTGCGGATTGTGCTCGACGAAGGTCCGGCCGGCGTATTGCTGTGGGACGGTGTCGCGCGGGCCGAAGTTCACCATGTCGAGGGCGCCGACCGAGCCGACGTAGGGAAGGCGCGTGCGGATGAAGGCGCCGAAGCGGTCCGCGTCGGCGGGGAACACGCCGCCCATCATCATGTCGCAGACTTCGGTGGTGGTGAGGTCGATGGCGGCGGCCAGCAGGCCGCTGTCGGCCAGCTTCTCCAGCGAGCGCCCGCCGACGCCGGTCGCATGGAACACCAGGCAGTCGTAGCGGTCCTCCAGGCGGGCGGCAATCTGCTGCACCGCCTTGGTGGTGACGCCGAACATGGTGAGGCCGAGGCCGGGCTTGCCGCTGTCCGCCGGTTTCCGCTGGCGGGCCTGCCGCACCATGCCGGCCAGGGCGGCGGCGCCGTTGGCGAGCACCTGCTTTGAAATTCGATTCAAGCCCTGCACGTCGGTCACCGAGTACATCATCAGGATGTCCGAAGGCCCGACGTACTGCCCGACGTTGCCCGAGGCGACGGTGGAGATCATCACCTTGGGCAGGCCGATGGGCAGGCGGCGCATAGCGGGCGTGACCATCGCGGTGCCGCCGGAGCCGGCGGCAGAGATGATGCCGCCGATGCCCTGCTGGCGGACGATCCAGTTCTCGAAGGCTTCCGCCATGGCGCGCACCGAGGCGCCGCGGTCGCCAGTGAAGACGCCGCCGGCGCCGCCACGGTGATAGGCAGCCACCACGTGCGGCGGCACGTCGGCCGAAGAGGGCTTGCCGGAGGTCGAGAGGTCGACGGTGCGGACCTTCACGCGCTGCTCGGCCAGGCAGTCGCGCAGGTAGAGCAGTTCCGCGCGCTTGGTGTCGAAGGTGCCGGCGACCAGCACCTTGTCGCCGCGCAGCGCCGCCAACGGCGTGAGCGGCTCGGCGTAGAGCGGCTCCGGCTTGCGGTCGAAAGGCCGTTCGGTCGGCGCCGCCGCGCGGGCTTCGCGCGCCCCTGTCCCGGCCGCCTTCCAGGCGGCGTGCGACCAGCGCGTCGG
>DATCXZ010000377.1:0-11049 GCA_036570545.1 Kiloniellaceae bacterium | reverse complement strand
CGCCGAGGTCGCGGACGGCGGGGCCGGCCGCGCCGCTGTCCGCCAGCGCCTGCCAGATCTCTTCGGCCGCCGCGGTGTCGCCTGCCTCGGCGGCGAGGTTTGCCTCGCTGAGGGCGGCCAGCATCGCATAGCCGCCATCGGACGGATCGCTGAGCGCCGCCAGCACCGCGCGCGCCTCGCCGGTATCGCCCGCCTCGGCCAGCCTGAGGGCCTCGGCGTAGCTATCCGACTGCTCGCCGCGCAGCTTCAGATCGTAGGCGCGCCAGCCCTGGTAGCCGGCCACGCCGATCACCACCATCGCCGCCGCCGCATAGATGAAGAGGCTGTAGCGCTTCCACCACTCCACCGCCTTCTCGCGGCGAAGATCCTCTTCCACTTCCTTAAAGATGTCGGCCACGGGCCACTCCCTGACGCGGCGGCCGGCTCGCCCCTTCCCCACGCAGGAACTGCAGGGTGGCGGGCCGGTCTCGCGCGAAGCTCAAAGCGTTACGCTGACGGCGCCTCGTTGATAAAGCGCTTGCCCGTCCGCATCAACCACCGATTCAAGGATCGGCCCACTCGTCGGTTCACTCGTTGGTCACTGGCCAGCCGCCCTCCACTTGATGCCGCAGCCCATGGAGGGGATCTGCTCGGCCGGCCCCCTGCCGGTCTCGGCCACCTGCCTCATTGCCTCGAAGAGCTCGCGCCGGGCGTCGGGCACCAGGGCGGTGCGGGACTCGTCGAGGCGGCCGCGGTACTGCAACTCCAGGTCCTTGTTGAAGCCGAAGAAGTCCGGGGTGCAGACCGCGCCGTAGGCCGCCGCCGTCCCTTGGGTCGGGTCGACCAGATAGGGAAAGCCGAAGCCGTGCTGCTCGGCGAAGGTCTTCATGTTCTCGTAGGAATCCTCCGGATAGGCGGCGGCGTCGTTGGCGTTTATGCCGGCGATGCCGATGCCGAGCTTCTGCAGTTCCCTCGCCTCTGCCGCCAGCCGCCCGGCGATGGCGCGCACGTAGGGGCAGTGGTTGCAGAGGTAGACGATGAGCGTGCCCTTCGGACCCGCGATCTCGCTGAGGCTGTACGTCTTGCCGTCGGCGCCGAGCAGGGAGAAGTCGACGGCCTTCCAGCCGAAGTCGCAGACGGGGGGCGTCGCGGCCATCGATAGCGCCTCCATATGGTTAGCAATCGGTTAGCGTAATCCTCGAAGGACCAGCCACAACCCATTGTGTATTAACATATTATTCAGAGCAACCGAACACACTGGCGGACGGAGATCGGCCCTGCCCGCCGGACCATTCTAGGCGGGCGCAGCAGACTTGTCAGGTCGGCGACCGGCGACGAGGAGCCCGCGCTATGAGACGCACAAAGACGCGACGGACGGGGACCCTCCCGCTTGTCATCGCCGGCCCCCTGCTCGCGCTGGGCCTCGCCGGCTGCGATCCGGCGTCCCAGGCCATGATGGCCGGCGCCTCCGTGGTCAGCTTCGTGCACACCGACAAGACCCTCGGCGACCATTTCGCCACCTGGGCCTTCGACAAGGACTGCTCGACGCTCACCCTGGCCAACGGCGAGGGCTACTGCCATGACTTCGTGACCGAGGAAGGACTGGCCGCTGCCCGCGCGGAGGCCGCGGCCGCGCAGGCCGCCACCTATTGCTACCGCACCCTCGGCGACGTCACCTGCTATCGGGAGCCCGACCGGATGGCCAGCAGCGCCACCCGCATGCACTGAGCCCCTGAGACATTTCGCCCCGCCCTGTCGCCCTGTCCTGCGTCTTGGCTGGACGGCACCTGGAAATTGCGGAAAACTATCACTATCTCGCAACGAGCCTCCGGAACCTGGACGCAAAGGGAGCCCGGCCACTTGCATGAGCCAGTTCTATCGTTTCAGTGAGTACCGCAAAAGCCCGCGGCGGGTTTTCTTCGACCGGGGCGAACTGAATCAACTGCTCTCCCTCTACAGCCGCAACGTCGCCAGCGGCGAGTGGCGCGACTATGCCATCGACCAGATCGGCGGCTCGGCGATCTTCTCGGTGTTCCGCCACACCCACGACGCACCGCTCTACTCCATTGCCAAGCAGGGCAGCAGCCGCTCGATCGAGTACGTGGTATTCTCCGGCCGCGAAAAATTGAGGCGGGGCAAGACTTTGAGCGACGCTCTTAAGGTCTTCAATCGGCACTTGCGCGTGGTTTCCTGAGTGGTTTCCTGAGGCGGCGGCAAGCCGCCCGGCAGCACTGAGACGTCGTCTCTGCCACCCTCTGGAATATACTGACATTTCAGTGTAAATCGGCAGTGTTGGTGCATCACCAACCGCTGATATAAATGCCTGCCTTAACCTTAAAACTTAAAGGCGGGGCAAGGATATGGTGCGACCATCAGGCAATTCCTGAGCTTCCCCAATCAGCTCTTTGGAAGAGTATCTGTCTCGATCGAGCCAGCGGCAGGATCCCCCAACTGCCGCTGGCTCACCTCTCCAGCCCCGGTGGTGGCCATGTCGTGGGACCAGGACGTCAGCGCTTCCAAACTGCAGGCTTCCAGCTCCGCCGAGCGCCGCCGCTTCATCCGCGCCGCGGCCGTGCTGCGGGCCCGCCTGCTGACGCCCCAGGGCACCGTCGAGGCCACCGTGCTCGACGCCTCGCTGAACGGGGTGAAGCTGTGGACCTCGGCCAACGTGCCGGTCGGCACCAGGGTGACCCTGCTGCTGGCCGGCGCCGCCCACTTCGGCGGCGAGATTGCCTGGCGGCGCGACGAGACTCTCGGCCTCTGCTTCCGCGACGAGCCGGAAAAGGTGGCTTCGATCATGGCGGCCCTGCTGCCGCAGCGCTGCCTGCAGGTCGGACACGCCTGAAGGGGATTCCTATAGTTCCTGGAGACTGGCTTCTGGAGACTGGCGCTAACCCTCGCGGCGCAGCTCCTCGCCGGGGGCGCCAGCGCGGCGGAGCACCGGCGAGCCGTCGGACTGGGCGGGCCCGTAGATCGCGAGGAAGCAGGACACCGCGTAGGCCGCCCGCCGCGCCAGCTCGTCCGCGTCCGGCGCCGGCCCGACATCGAGCACGGCGCGCAGTTGCAGGCGTCCGGCCAGCATGCCGACGAACTGCTCGGCGGCAAGCTGCGGATCGTCGACGCGGAGACGACCGTTCTCAGTCTCCCAGCCCAGGTAGTCGGCCAGGGTCGCCAGCATGCGACCCGCGCCGACGGCGTAAATCTCCGCGACAAGCTCCGGAAAGCGCGCCGCTTCCGCGACGATCAGGCGAAACAGCGCCAGCGACGACGGGCGCAGCATGAGGGTGAGGAAATCCTCCGCAAGGGAGCGCAGCAGGCGCTCGGGCGGAGAACTCGGGAGATCGCGCACGACCAGGGGCGCCATCAGCGCCGAGGTGAGATCGGCAATGGTCGCCTTGAACAGCCCGTCCTTGCTCTGGAAGTGGTTGTAGACGGTCTGCTTGGAGACCCCGGCCTTGGCGGCGATGTGGTCCATCGTTGCCGCTTCGTAGCCGAGTTCGAGGAAGATCTCGGTGCCGGCCTGCTGAATCGCGCGGTGCTTGTACTCGGAGCGCGTGAGGGCCGGTTTCGCTTCGCTGGGTCTCATTTTCCCTTGCTTTTTCCCCCGGTTCAGCGACTAAAATAGACTGGTCAGTCCACTTAGGATCGACTGAAAGAGCAGGACTGTCAATGGGCCGGCAAGCGTTTTTGATCGCGCTGGGCATCGCGGGACTCGCGGCCGGCGGCGCCTTCTATTACTACCACGCGGAGTCGAGCTCGCCGCCCGGGCAGATCGCCCAGGCGGCGGTGCCCGTCAGCGAGAAGGTCGTCGCCGTCGAGGCCGAGGCCGTGACGATCGACACCGTGCTCGAGAACATTCGGGCAGTGGGCACGCTCGGCCCCGATGAGGCGGTCGTCATCGCGCCGGAGATCGCCGGGCGCATCGACAGCATCCACTTCGGCGAGGGCGACGAGGTGAAGGCCGGCGACGTGCTGGTGGAGCTGGATGCGACCACCCTGCGCGCCGAGCTGGACAAGGCGCGCTCCGACATGACCCTCGCCGAGGCCAACCGGGAGCGCGCCATGACCCTGGCCCAGCGCGGCACCGGCACCCTGCGGGCACGCGACGAGGCCGTCGCGGCCCATCAGGTGGCGGCGGCGAACGTCGCGCTGGCCCAGGCACGGCTGGAAAAGGCCACCATCACGGCCCCCTTCCCCGGCGTGGTCGGGTTCCGCGCCGTCAGCATCGGCGCCTACGTCACCCCCGGCACCCGCATCGTGGAGCTGGCCAACATCGACCCGATCAAGATCGACTTCCGCGTTCCCGAGCTCGTGCTGTCGAGCCTGCGCGTGGGCCAGCCCATCCGGGTCATCGTCGACGCGCTGCCGAACCGCACCTTCGAGGGCGAAATCTACGTGATCGACCCGATCGTGGATGAGAACGGCCGCGCCGTGCGCCTGCGCGCCCGCATCCCCAACCCCGACCGCTCCCTGAAGCCGGGCCTCTTCGCCCGCGTGCAGATCGTCGTCGAGCGTCGCGACAACGCCGTGCTGGTGCCTGAATCCGCGGTCTTCGCCGAGGGGCAGAAGCGGCTGGTCTATCGCGTGGTGGACGGCCGGGCGGCGGCGACGGAGATCGCGCTGGGCCATCGCCGTCCCGGCCAGGTCGAGGTGCTGAGCGGCCTCGCGTCGGGCGACGTCGTGGTCACCGCCGGCCACCAGCAGATCCGCGACGGCACCCGCGTCGAAGTCGTGAAGCTGAACGCGGGAACCTGATCCTTGGGTGCCTTCGAATTCTTCATCCGCCGGCCGGTCTTCGCGACCGTGATGAGCCTTATCGTCATCCTGGTCGGCCTGGTCTCCTACCTGCAGCTCACCGTTCGCGAATACCCCAACATCGACGAGCCCATCGTCTCGGTGCGCACGGACTATCCCGGCGCCAGCGCGGAGATCATCGAAACCCAGGTGACGCAGGTCCTGGAGGGCTCGATCGCCGGCATCGAGGGCATCGAGACCATGACCTCGAGCAGCGAGCCGGAAGAAAGCCGCATTACCGTGCGCTTCCGCCTCAGCACCGATCCCGACGTGGCGGCCAGCGACGTGCGCGACCGCGTCAGCCGGGTGCGCGGGCGCCTGCCGGAGGAGATCGAGGAACCGGTCATCGCCAAGGTCGAGGCCGACGCCCGGGCGATCGTCTACATTGCCTTCACCAGCGACCGGCACACGCCGATCGAGATCTCCGACTACGCCGACCGCTACGTGCGCGACCGCCTGCAGAATCTGCCCGGCGTCGCCGATGTCCGCATCTACGGCGAGCGCCGCATGGCCATGCGCATCTGGCTCGACCGCGCGCGTCTCGCCGCCTACGCCCTGACCACCGACGACGTGGAGCTGGCGTTGCGCCAGCAGAACGTCGAAGTCCCGTCGGGCCGCATCGAGAGCCTCGACCGCGAGTTCACCGTGCTGTCGCGCACCGGGCTGGTGACCCCGGAGCAGTTCGGCGCCATCGTCGTGAAGGACGCCGACGGCTTCCCCGTGCGCATGCGCGACGTCGCGCGGGTCGAGATCGGGCCGGAGGACGAGCGGCGAGTCACCCGCTTCAACGGCAATACCGCCGTCATGCTCGGCATCGTGAAGCAGGCGACCGCCAATCCGCTCGACGTCTCCAACGCGATGCGCGAGGTCATGCCCGAGCTGGTCCGCGACCTGCCGCCGGGCATGTACGCGAAGGTCTCCTATGACAAGTCGATCTTCATCGACCGCTCGATCGAGGCCGTCTACACCACCATCGCCGAGGCGGTGGTGCTGGTGGTCATCGTCATCTTCTTCTTCCTGCGCACCATCCGCGCGACGATCATCCCCCTGGTCACCATCCCGGTGTCGCTGGTCGGCGCCTTTGCGGTAATGAGCGTGCTCGGTTTCTCGATCAACACCCTCACCCTGCTCTCCATGGTGCTGGCGATCGGCCTGGTGGTGGACGACGCCATCGTGGTGCTGGAGAACATCCACCGGCACATCGAGGACGGCATGAAGCCGATGAAGGCCGCGGTGGTCGGGATCGGCGAGATCTCCAGCGCGGTCGTCGCCATGACGCTGACCCTCGCCGCCGTCTATGCGCCGGTGGCCTTCGCGCCGGGGCGCACGGGCACCCTCTTCGCCGAGTTCGCATTGACGCTGGCAGGGGCCGTGCTGGTTTCCGGCTTCGTCGCCCTGACCCTCAGCCCGATGATGTGCTCGCGGCTGCTGCGCGACCACGAGTCCCACGGCCGGGTTTATAACTGGCTTGAGCGCGGCCTCACCGCCCTGAACCAGGGCTACCGCAACGCCCTGAAGGCGACCCTCACCGTGCGCCCGCTGGTGATCCTGGTCGCGGTGGCGGTCGCCGGCGCGAGCATCGTCCTCTTCTTCGGCCTGAAGTCGGAGCTGGCGCCGGTGGAAGATCGCGGCGTCCTCTACACCGCCGGCAGCGCCCCGGAAGGATCGACTATCGATTTCACCGCGCGCTACGCCGGCGAGTTCGAGGAGCTTCTAAGCAAGATCCCGGAGGTCGAGCACTTCTTCATCATCGCCGGCTCCGGCACGGTCACCGAGCTGGTCTCCTTCTCGCAGCTCGCGCCCTGGGACGAGCGCGAGCGAACCCAGATGGAGATCGTGCGCGAGATCCAGCCTCAACTTTCCCGCATCACCGGGGTGCGCGCCTTTGCCAACAACCCCGGCTCTTTCGGCCAGAGCCCGCGCCGCAAGCCGGTCGAGTTCGTCATCCAGACCTCGGAAAGCTATGACCAGCTCAACCAGTACGTCGAAGCGTTCCTGCGGGAGGCCGAGAAGAACCCGGGGCTGGTGAACCTCGACAGCGACCTGCGCCTGAACAAGCCGCAGCTCGACGTCGAGGTCGATCGCGAGCGCGTGGCAGACACCGGCGTCGGCGTGCTCACCCTGGGCCGCACCCTGGAGACGCTGCTGGGTGGCCGCCAGGTCACCCGCCTGAACCAGAACGGCGAGCAGTACGACGTCATCGTGCAGGTGGCGCCGGACGACCGCCGCACGTCCGGCGACCTCAACGACATCTATGTCCGCGGCCGCGACGGCGCGATGATCCAGCTCTCGAACCTGGTGCAGCTCCGCGAGACGGTGGCGCCGAAGGAGCTGAACCGCTTCAACCAGTTCCGCGCGGCCACCATCACCGGCAACCTGGCCCCCGGCTATTCCCTCGGCGAGGCGCTGGACTACCTGGAAAGCGTCGCCGAGCAGGTGCTGCCGCCGCAGGTCCGCTACGACTTCGACGGCGAATCGCGCGAATTCAAGGACGCTGGCACCAGCCTGGTATTCGTCTTCGTCCTCGCGCTGGGCTTCATCTTCCTGGTGCTCGCCGCCCAGTTCGAGAGCTTCCGCGACCCGCTCATCATCATGCTCACGGTGCCGCTGTCGATGACGGGCGCCCTGCTCGCGCTGGAACTCTCAGGTGGAACGCTCAACATCTACAGCCAGATCGGTCTCGTCACCCTCATCGGGCTGATCAGCAAGCACGGCATCCTGATCGTGCAGTTCGCCAACCGGCTGCAGGACGAGGGCCGCCCGCTGCGCCAGGCGGTCGTCGAGGCTGCCGCGCTGCGCCTGCGGCCGATCCTGATGACCACCGGCGCCATGGTGTCCGGCGCCATCCCGCTCGCCATCGCCGCCGGCGCCGGCGCCGAGAGCCGCCAGGAAATCGGCTGGGTCATCGTCGGCGGCATGACCTTCGGCACGCTGCTGACGCTCTTCGTGGTGCCGACCGCCTATACCTTCCTGGCGCGCGACCGGAGCCGCTCAGCGATCGCCCAGGCAGACGCGCCCCGCCCCGTGCGCGAGGCCGCCGAGTAGGGGCCCTCAACCGTTATGCTCGGGCTTGACCCGAGCATCCAGGGCGACCGTCCGGTCGCTTGCTCTGGACCCTCGGCTCGGGGGCCGAGGGTGACGCGTTGAGAGGCCGCCAGTCAAACGTCGAGGATCGGGGCGAAGCCGCCGTGGATCATGCGCCGGCCGTCGAAAAGGCCGTCGTCGGGGTGCAGGCTCGTGTCGTTCATGATCTTCGGCCAGGCGGCGTCGCGGGCTTCCTTGGACGGCCATTCGATCCAGGAATAGACGACGGCCTCGCCGTTCTCCGCCTTTACCGCCCGCTTGTAATCGGTGGTCTTGCCGTCAGGCAGGTCGTCGCCCCAGGCCTCGACGACGCGCAGGGCGCCATGCTCCCTGAATACTCTCGAGACCCTTGCCGTCCAGGCGGTGAAGCTGTCCCGGTTGCCGGCGGGGACCGGTACCAGCGAGGCGTCGACATAGCCGGTGCCGCCTGCGGCCCCCTCGCCCGCGCCATCATCGACGATGGATGCGAAGCCGCCGTGGATCATGCGCCGGCCGTCGAAGGGCATCTCGGCGCCCATCGCCTTCATGCGCGGGTCGCTCATGATCTTCTCGTTGGCGGCGTCGCGTGCCGCCCTGCTGGGATATTCGAACCAGCCGAAGACGACGACCTCGCCCGGCTCTGCTTTCACGGCGCCTTTGAAATCCGTCACCTTGCCGTCGGGCACGTCGTCGCCCCAGGCCTCGACCTGGCGCGTCACGCCGAACTCCTTGAACAGCGGCACCGCCTCGGCGGCGTGCCTGCGGTAGGCTTCCTTCTTGTCCGCGGGCACCGCGAGGACGAACCCTTCCACGTAAGTCATCGTTGTCTCCTGCTTGTGGTATCGCTCAGGCGGCGGCGGTCGGCCGATGTTTCTCGAAGGGCGCGAGCTGCGCCGCCAGCGCCCGCTGGAAGGCCGGCCGCGCCTCGCAGCGGGCGAGATAGGCGGCAAGGCTCGCATGCCCGGCCAGGAGGTCGGTATGGTGCAGCTCGCGCAACACCGCCGCCATCATCAGGTCGCCGACCGTGAAGCGGTCTTCCAGGTAATCCTTCTCGCCGAGCCAGGCGGAAAGGCGCTCGAGCCGCGCGCGGATTTTGCGCTCCACCTCGGGCCGACGGGCGGCCGCCCATTCGGCATCGGGATGGAAGAAGTCGATGGTGGCGAGTTCCATGTGGGCCGGCTCGACGCTGTTGAGCGCGGCCAGGACCCAGGTCGTCGCCCGCGCCCGGCCGGCGGCGTCGCGCGGCATCAGCGCCTCGGACCGCTCGGCGATCTGCAGGACGATGGCGCCGCTCTCGAACATCTGGACGCCGTCCTCCCGGTAGGCCGGCACCTGTCCAAAAGGTTGCTCCTCGAAGTACGCCGCCGGCCGCTCGTGCAACGCGTCGAGCAGGCGCTCCCGGTAGGCGAGGCCGGCTTCCTCCAGCGCCCAGCGAACACGCAGGTCGCGGACCTGGCCCTGGGCGAAGTCCGGCACCCAGGCGAAGGCGGTGATCTCGATGGAGGCTTGAGAATCGACAGGCATGGGAGACTCCTCCTGGACGGTTCTTGTTGACAAGATAGGTTGATATCAACATATTTTGGTCATGTCAAAGACTTCGGATTCCCCAGATTCCAAAGCCGGGGCCGGCGTTCCCTTCGAGACGACCCTGCACGTCCGCGACCACTGCCTCTGCCTGGCGGCGCGACGGGCGGCGCGCGCGCTATCGCGGCGCTTCGACGAGGCGCTGCGTCCGGCCGGTCTGACCAACGGCCAGTTCTCGCTGCTGATGTCGTTGAATCGTCCGGAGCCTCCCACTATGGGGTCGGTGGCGACGCTGCTGGCGATGGACCGCACCACCCTCACCGCCATCTTGAAGCCGCTCCAGCGGCGCGGCCTGGTGGAGACGACGGTCGACAAAGCCGACCGGCGCGGCCGCCGCCTGCGCCTTACTCAAGCCGGGCAGGAAGTGCTGCAGGCCGCGGTGCCGATCTGGCGGCGCACCCATGCCGAGGTCGACCGCGACCTCGCCGCGACCGGCGCCGCCCCCGACACCCTCCGCCAGGGCCTGCGCGCCATCGCCTGAGGCTCATCCTCTCCCGCGAATAGTCTACCTTGCTCTTCGCGCCGATTCCCTTGTCGGGACGGCAAGGGAACAACTGACGCTCCGCGCGATTATTAACGATGTGTTTTGGATCACGGGCCCGCGCTGGACGCGAGCCCAAGGAAAGGACCATGACTATGAAGCGATCGCCCCTCCTCGCAATGCTGCTCTTCGTCACCGCCCTGCTCGCCGTGCCCCTGGCAGGCTGCTCCGGCGAGACCGCGGGCGAATACGTCGACGATTCGGTGATCAGCAACACCGTGCGCGCGAAGCTCATCGATGATTCGGACCTGAACATGTTCCAGATCGACGTCACCACCTTGAAGGGCGAGGTCCAACTCAGCGGCTTCGTGGACTCCGAGGCGGCCAAGGCACGCGCCGGCAGTGTCGCCGCCGGCGTCGACGGCGTGAGGGAGGTCCACAACAATCTCGTCGTCCAATAGGCGGTGTTAAGCGGGCGCCGGCGCGGAGCGAGGCCGCTCCGGGCCCGCGCACATTTCGTTTGGCGGCTCGGGATGCCCTGTGCAGAGTGCTCGCGCGCTTAGGCCCGATACGGCGGTCGGCGCTGAAGAAAGGGCCTCCATGCTCGGCGATCCACGCTCACATGGCCTGTGGGAGAAGACTGCCCCCGCTGCGCCGCCGGCGACCGCTCTGACGGGCGACCACACGGCAGACGCTGTCGTTGTCGGCGGCGGCTATACCGGCCTGTCGACCGCCCTGCACCTGGCGGAGGCCGGCGTCGGGGTGATCCTGCTGGAGGCCGCCGAGATCGGCTTCGGCGGTGCCGGACGCAACGTCGGCCTGGTGAACGCCGGCATGTGGATCAGGCCCGACACGCTTGTCGAGACCCTGGGCGAGGCGCGCGGCGAAACGCTGCTGGAACTGCTCGGCGGCGCACCCGGCCTGGTGTTCGATCTGATCGAGAAGCACGGCATTGCCTGTGAAGCCGTCCACCGCGGCACGCTGCACTGCGCGGTCGGCCGGTCCGGGCTCGACGAGCTCCGCCAGCGCAGCGAGCAGTGGCGGCGCAGAGGGGCGCCCGTCGAGCTGCTCGATGCGGCGCAGACCCGAGAGAAGACCGGCACCGCCGCCTTCACCGGCGCGCTGCTGGACCGCCGCGCCGGCACCAT
>DATCXZ010000376.1:0-19870 GCA_036570545.1 Kiloniellaceae bacterium | reverse complement strand
GAGGCGGAAGACACACTCGCCCCGGTGCGGGCGCGCGTCGAGGCGGTGTCGCGCCGGCTCGGCCGGCGCCTGAAGATGCTGGTCGGCAAGCCGGGCCTCGACGGCCACTCCAACGGCGCCGAGCAGATCGCCGTGCGTGCCCGCGACGCCGGCGTCGAGGTGGTCTACGAGGGCATTCGCCTGACCCCGGCGCAGATCGTCGGCGCGGCGCTGGAGGAAGGCGTCCACGTGGTCGGCCTCTCGGTCCTCTCCGGCTCCCACGTCGCGCTGGTGAGCGAGGTGCTGGAGCGCATGGAGAACGCCGGCATCGGCCGCGTGCCCGTGGTCGCCGGCGGCATCATTCCGCCGGAGGACGCCGCGGCGCTGAAGGCTGCCGGGGTCGCCGCGGTCTATACCCCCAAGGACTACGACCTCACCGCCATCCTCGCCGACATCGTCGACATCGTCGACCGCAGGACGCAAGAGGCGGCATAGCTTTCTCCCGCGGGGACAGCTAATCTCCGGCCCAATCCACACGCAGCCTCGCCGGGAGGAAATCGGCCATGAAACGTCGCGAGTTCGTGAAGGGCGCGGGTATCGCCGCTGCCGCCGCCGGCGGCCTCGCCGCGCCGGCCATCGCGCAGGAGCGCATCGAGTGGGCCATGGTGATGCCCTGGCCGAAGGGCGCGCCCGGCGTCGGCGTGAATGCCGAGCGCTTCATCGAGCGCGTCCAGGCGATGAGCGGCGGGCGGCTCACTATCAAGCTCTACCCCGCCGGCGAGCTGGTGCCGCCTTTCGAGAGCTTCGATGCGGTGCAGGGCGGCACGGCGGATATCCTGCACGGCACGCCCTACTACTGGGTCGGCAAGTCGCAGGCCTTCCACTACTTCACGACCATCCCCTTCGGCCTCAGCGCGGTCGAGCTGCCGGCCTGGCTGACCTACGGCGGCGGGCAGGCGCTGTGGGAGGAGGCCTATGCCGACTTCGGCCTGGTGCCCTTCTATGCCGGTTCGAGCTGCACCCAGGCCGGCGGCTGGTTCCGCCGCGAGATCAACGCCTGGGAGGATCTGCAGGGCCTGAAGATCCGCATGGCCGGCCTCGGCGGCGAGATCCTGCGCCGCGCCGGCTCTGTCATCGTGCTGACGCCGCCGGGAGAGATCCTGCCGGCCATGCAGTCCGGCGCGATCGACGCGGCCGAGTGGATCGGCCCCTGGAACGACATCGCCTTCGGCCTGCAGAAGGTCGCCAAGTACTACTATGTTCCGGCCTTCCACGAGCCGGGCCCGGGCCTCGAGATCTCGGTGAACAAGGCGAAGTTCGAGGCGCTGCCGGCCGACCTGCAGGCCATCGTGCGCTACGCTGCGGCGGCGACCGCGCAGGACACCACCACCGACTTCACTTACCACAATATCCAGGCCTTCAAGCCGCTGCTCGCCGACTATGACGTCGAGCTGCGCAGCTTCCCGGACGACATCGTCGCCCGCCTCGGCGAGATCAACAAAGAGGTGCTGGAGGAGATCGGACAGACCGACGCGCTGACCAAGAAGATCCACGCCTCCTTCATGGACTTCGCCGCCAAGGCCGCCCACTACCAGGGCGCCTTCGAGGAAGTCATGCTGCGCCAGCGCCGGCTGGTGTGGGAGGGGTGAACGCTCGGCGACCAACCTGCAGGAATGGTCGCACGGAAGGGTGCCACCTCTCACATTGTCACCCTCGGCCTTGACCCGAGGGCCCATTCTGCCGCGGCACCGGGCCTCTCCAGAGAGGCCAGGAGTCTGCCGCAGAGAGGCGTGAACTCTCTAGCCTGCGCAACCTGCATAGTTAACGCCCCCCGCGGTTGACATTCCCGCCCCCAGCGCGTTTCATCCGTGAACCATGAGCACAGACCTGTTCGGCATCGCCATTCGAATTAGCGACCCGGCACCCAGGGGGTAGCCGGGCTTCAGTGATTCGTTTTTGGCGTGACCGTTACAGGAGGGCCCTGACGTGGCCGCTCACTCTTCCACCAGCTCTGTGGATGTCCTTCCCGACCGAAGTACCGTTCCGCCGCCGCTCACCGCGACGGTCTACTGCTTCTCCATCCTCGCCGCCGCCGAGCCGGGCGTCATGCCGCGGGTGCTGGAGCTCTTCTCCAAGCGCGGCCTGACGCCGACCCGCTGGCACAGCGATGTCGTCGGCCCGCGCGGCGGCGAGCTTTCCATCGACATCCAGGTGCACGGCCTCGACCTCGCCGCCGGTGGCTACATCGCCCGCTGCCTGCGCCAGCTCTGCCACGTCGAGACGGTGCTCACCTCGCAAAAGCATGTAGGGCGGCGGTAGAGCCTGATTGCCAAGGCGGCCAGCCGGGCGGAAGATACCGGCCTAGAGCAGATCAGGGTCGGATGGAATCGCCGGAGGCGATCCACCGACCCTGATCTGCTCTAGCAGGGAACCGGCTCCCTCCTCACGCGTTTATGGCGCGGAATGAATTGCAAGGGAGACGCGGAATGCGCGTGCTGACCCTGGCCGCCTCAGCGGTCGTCGCGATGCTGACGGCCGCCTGCGGCACGAGTTATCGCGACAACAACGATCCGGTGCCCAGCGACGCTCCGGTGATCTCCTATCGCTACGTCGACAGCGAGGACCGCGCCCTGGCCGCCGAGTTCGCCGACAACTACTGCGAAGAGGCCTACGGCAAGGACGCCGACGAATTCGACACCGACCGCGAGCCGGGCGGCTACGAAGTCAGCTTCGCCTGCCGCTGAGAGGGGCTCCCCAGGCGGGGAGGCATGCTCTAAGCTGCGGCAATGACCGCATCCGACGCTTCTGCCAGCTTCAGCCGTCCGCCCGCTGCGGCCCTGCGGCCCTTTGTGGATCTGCTCTGGGCCGCCGATGGTCGCGAGCCGAGTTCCCCAACGACCCGGGAATTGGTGCTGCCGACCGGCGCACTGCATCTCGTCGTGCGGCTGGAGGACCGCCCGCTGCGGGTCTTTCGCACGCGGGAAGACGCCGCAGGCTTTACCGTCGGCGCCGCGGTCATCGGCGGCGCGCGCGCCGCGCCCTACTTGAAAGACAGCTCCAACCCCTGCGCCAGCGTCGGCGCGCTGCTGCGCCCGGGCGCGGCAGGCCTCATCCTCGGCGCACCCGCCGGCGTTTTCACCGGCGCCCATTGGGCGCTGGAGGATGTCTGGGGCAGGGCAGCCGTCGAGCGCCTGCGGCAGCGCCTGGCAGAGCTGTCTTCGCCGGCGCGCCGCCTCGCGCTCCTGGAGGCTGCTCTGCAGGCCCGCCTGCTGTCCATCCGCCGGATCGATCCGCGCATCGCCCTTGCTCTTGCAGGTCTGCGTTCCAATGCGCCGGTATCCGTGGTCGCGGAGCGCTGCGATCTCAGCCAGCGCCATTTCACGCGGAGCTTCCGCGAGGCCGTTGGCCTGGCACCGAAAGCCTGGTGCCGGGTCCATCGCTTCGGACGCGCCCTCGAACGTCTGGCCGCCGACCCGGCCTTGTTCCTGGCCGACGTGGCGGCGGCCGAGGGCTATGCGGACCAAGCGCACTTCACCCGCGAGTTCCGCGCCCTGGCCGGCCTCTCGCCGGGCGCCTATCGCCGCCGCGCGCCCCTGCGGCCGCGGCATGTCCCGCTGTAGCTAGGTCCGATTCTTTCAAGACAGCCGGCACCGGTTTGGCCGACAATGGTGCCGGTTGTTCAGAGCGGGAGAAGCCCAATGGCCGTACATGAGCTCTTTGTCTATCTGCGCGCAAAGTCCGCGCAGCAGGCGGTTGACTTCTACCGCAACGTCTTCGGCGCCACCGAGAAGTTCCGCCTCGTCGAGCCGAGCGGGCGCATCGGCCACGTCGAGCTGGAGCTTGGCGGCACCACGCTCATGCTGTCGGACGAGTTCCCGGAGTTCGACATCCATGCGCCCGACCCGCAGGCGCCAAGCAGCTTCGTGATCCATCTCCACGTCGACGACGCCGATGCCATGATCGCGACGGCGGTGGCCGCCGGCGCGCGCCTCGTTCGTGCTCCGCAGGATCACTTCTACGGGGAGCGCTCGGCCACCCTGCGCGACCCCTTCGGCTATGACTGGATGATCGGCCATTCGATCGAGGACATCGCCCCGGAGGAAATGCAGCGGCGCTATACCGCCATGCTCGCCGGCAGCACCTGAATCTCGGCATTGCGCCGTGGGAACCCCCTCTGGGATAGCGCGTTGATGCAGCGCGCCGGGGCAACCACCGAGGAGACGGAAATGCCCAAGCTTCATCTATTGCTGTGCGCCGGAATGCTCGGATTGCTGGCGGCCTGCGGCGGCGTGCGCACCGATGCCAGCGAACCGACCGTGAGCTACAGCTACGACGACGATGACGACTACGAGGAGGTCGCGGAGAAGGCGGACGACTACTGCGAAGAGCAATACGACAAGGGCGCCTACCTCGTCGACCAGGACAGCGAGGCCGGCGACTACGAGGCGACCTTCGCCTGCCGTTGAGTCGCCTGCCGTTGAGTCGCCTGCTGTTGAGTCACCGGCCGCGCTCCAACGATTCCCCGTAGCCATGGCTGGCGAGACCACGTAGGTTCCGCGCCATGAGCTATCTCGACCGCATCGAGGCCTGCCATAGGTGGCGGCCCGAGAACTACCGCCCCTTCGTGCTGGAAGGCGATCGCACGCCGCTTGGCTGGGTGGCGCATAGTTTTGCCGATCGCCTGCGCGACTTCCCCAAGGTCTTTCAGGTGTCCGACACCGCGGTCGTGCTGCAGGCATGCTACGACGACTTCGAAAGCCGTTCGTCTGTGCTGGAAGAAGTGCTGAGGGCGCTCTACGCGGCCGGCGAGATCCCCAAGTGGCGCGGCGAGGACTACGGCATCGCCCGGCGTTGGGGCGAGGCACCACTGTTCCGCATGGAGCGCGGGGCGGTGCCGCTGTTCGGCGTGCCGGCCTTCGGCGTTCACGTGAACGGCTACGTCGCGACGGCGGACGGGCCGCGGCTGTGGGTCGGCCGGCGGGCAAAGCACAAGATGGTGGCGCCCGGCAAGCTCGACCATCTGGTGGCCGGCGGTCAGCCCTACGGCCTCGGCCTGATGGAGAATGTCGTGAAGGAGGCGCAGGAGGAGGCGAGCATCCCCGCCGATCTCGCCGCGCGTGCGCGGCCGGCCGGCGCGCTGCGTTATCTCTGCGAAAGGTCGGAGGGTCTGCGCAACGACGTCGTTTTCAGCTTCGACCTCGAGCTGTCTGCCGGCTTCGTGCCGCAGCCCAACGACGATGAGGTCGAAGAATTCTCCCTCTGGCCGATGCAGCAGGTGCTGCAGCGCCTCGAGGGCAGCGATGACTTCAAGTTCAACGTCGCCCTGGTGAACCTCGACTTCGCCATCCGCCACGGCGTGCTCGGCCCCGACAGCGAACCGGCCTACCAGCAGATCGTCGACGGTCTCGCCGGACGCTTCGAGGACTAACGCTCTCTCACGTCTCGGGCAGCAGCGGCTTGCGCGCGCCGTGCAGGTTGTCGATCAGGCGGTGCGGGATGGTGAACTCGGCGGCCAGACGTCGCAGGTCGTCCTCGGCGTGCTCCAGCGAGCGGTTGAGGCGGCCGATCTCGAAGAGGTTGCGCCGTTGCGGGATCGCCAGCAGGAAGCGGCCGTCGAGGAAGGCGCCGTTCAGGCCGTCCTCGCCGAGCTCCTCGGCGAGCGCCAGCAGCGTCTCCATGAGGCCCGGCTGCAGCAGGCGCTGCGCCTCCGTCGGATCGTCGCTGAGGACACGGTAGCGCCCGGCGAAGGCGGGATGGTCCAGCGTCACCGGCACCGCGGCGGGAAAGTTGTGCCGCATGATGCCGGCAATCCACTCGCCGCGCGTGCCGCGGTCGCCGACCAGCAGCACGACCGCCGCGAAGGGCACCGGCACGCTCACCTCGCACAGCAAGCCGGAAAACACGTTGCGGCGCGTGCGCCCGCCGGTCCGGCGCTTTCGATGCAGGTGCGCCTCCACCAGGCGAAAGTCGGTATCGCGATGGCTGCCGACGAAGAGGTCTTCCAGCTTTGCGCGGGTGAACGCGCCGGCGATGCCGCTACGCTGGATGCGCGTCAGGTCGAAGCGGTCGCCGGGGACGCGGTGATAGTCGGCGGTGTCGAGAAAGCGGCAGAGGGCCGGGACGACGTGCGCGCGCACGGCATCGCGCTGCCGGCGCGCCGGCAGGCGGGCCCAGATGAAGCCGACCACGACGCCGACGATCAGCACCGCGCCGCCGGCCAGCGCGTGCCAGGCCATGCCGACGATGAGCGCTGTGACGACCACCACGAAGGCGGCCACCAGTAGCCGGGTGTAGGCGTTCCGCCGTCGATCCCGTCGCTGTGTCTCCAGTGCCGGCAGGCCGGGCGCGATCTCCGCCGCGAAGAACTCGGCGAAGCTGCGGTGCGGCGCGGTGTGGCGTTCGGTCATGGCGCCGCATTTTCGTCTGCCGGCGCGGGGGCGATCATGGCGATCACGTCGGCGGCACTGTGGCCGGACTCGCGCAGGGCGCGTAGCGAAAGGGCATCGCTGCGCTTGGCGAGGCGCTGCCCCTGGGCATCGGCGAGCAGCCGATGGTGATGATAATCCGGCACCGGCAGGCCGAGCAGTGCCTGCAGCAGGCGGTGCACGTGAGTCGCCTCGAAGAGGTCGGTGCCGCGCGTCACCAGGGTCACGCCCTGCGTGGCGTCATCGACCACCACGGCGAGGTGGTAGCTGGTGCCGAGATCCTTGCGGGCGAGGACCACATCGCCCTGCGGGCGCGGGTCGCAGAGCTGCTCCCCCCTGCCACGATCATGCCAGACGAGAGGCCCCTGGGCTGCCTCGGCGGCGTCGAGGGCGCGCGTCAGATCGAGGCGCAGCGCGAAGCGATCGCCGGCCGCGCGCCGGCTTGCGCGCTCGTCGGCGGAGAGCCTGCGGCAGATGCCCGGGTAGACCGCTTCGGCGGGGCCGTGGGGAGCGGCGCCCGCGCGGGCGATCTCGGCGGCGATCTCCTTGCGGGTGCAGAAGCAGGGATAGACCAGGCCGCGCGCCTCCAGCGCCGCGAGCGCCTGCGCATAGTCGGCGAGGTGGTCCGACTGCCGCCGCACCGGCTGCTCCCACACGAGGCCCAGCCAGGCCAGGTCTTCCAGGATCGCCGCCTCGAATTCCGGGCGTGCGCGGTCGGCGTCGATGTCCTCGATGCGGAGCAGGAAGCGGCCGCCAGGCTCGGCGGCGCGGGCGGCGAAGAGCGCCGCGTAGGCGTGACCCAGGTGCAGGAGGCCGCTGGGCGAGGGGGCGAAGCGGGTAGTCTCAGCCGTCGACATGCGATTGGCCGTACGGCAGATGGCGGGTAAAGTCCAGTGATGAAGCCCAAGCCAACAGCCCCTGCTCCTCTGCCCGAAGCCCCGCTGCCTGATGCCCCGGCGCCGGAAGCCCCTTTGCCGGATGAGCGGCTGCGGCCCGCCCTGGAGGCGCTGGCCGCCGTCGATCCCGACATCGGCGCTGCCTACCGGCGTTGCGGCCTGCCGCCGGAGCGCGGCAGCGAGCCGGGCTTTGCCGGTCTCATCCGCATGATCGCCGGCCAGCAGGTTTCCGTGCAGTCGGCGCGCGCCATCATCGCCCGCCTGGAAGCCCGCGTTGACCCGCTGACCGCCGCAGCGTTTCTGAAGGCGAGCGACGATGATCTGCGCGCCGTCGGCTTCAGCCGGCCCAAGATGGCCTACGGCCGCATACTCGCCGAAGCGATCGCCGACGGTGCGCTCGACCTCGATGGCCTCGCCACCCTCGATGACGAAGCGGCCATTGCCGCGCTCACCAGCGTGAAAGGCATCGGGCGCTGGACGGCGGAGATCTATCTGCTGTTCGCTCTCGGGCGGCCCGACGTGCTGCCGGCGGGCGATCTTGCGCTCTGCGTTGCCGCGCAACACTTAAAGGGGCTGGAGACGAGGCCCAGTCCCAGGACCATGGCGGCGCTCGCCGAGGCATGGCGCCCGCATCGCAGCGCCGCGGCACGTTTCCTCTGGCATCTCTATCGCCATCCCGGCGTTGCGCTCGGCCGGCGCTCGGTGAAGGAAGCAGCGAGATCCGCATAATCTCCAAGGACGCATAATCTCCAAGCACAAGGAAGGACGGTTTCTTAGTGGATGATCTCTTGAAGCTCGACGGCCCACGCCATGGCGCGACTACCGGCGCACAGGCGCTGGTAGTGTTCCTGCACGGACTGGGCGCCGACGGCCACGACCTCATCTCGCTGGCGCCGCTGCTGGAGCCACTGCTGCCCGGCGCCGCCTTCGTCTCGCCGCACGGGCCCCAGGCCTGCGATATGGCGCCGATGGGCCGGCAGTGGTTCAGCCTCGCCGACCGTGACCCGGATCTGCTGCTGGCGGGGGTCGCCGCGACTGCCCCCTGCCTCGACGCCTTTCTCGATGCCGAGCTCGCGCGCCTCGGGCTGAGCGACGACCGACTGGCGCTGGTCGGGTTTTCCCAGGGCACCATGACCGCGTTGCACACGGCGCTGCGCCGCCCCAGGCCCTGCGCGGTGGTGGTCGGCTTCTCCGGCGCGCTGCTGAAGCCGGAGGTGCTGGGCGAAGAGATCAAAAGCCGCCCCCCGGTGCTGCTGGTGCACGGCGACGCCGATCCGGTGGTGCCTTTCGGGGCGCTGGCGCTGGCCGAGGAGGCGTTGCAGCTAAACGGCGTCCCCGTCACCGCCTACAGCCGCCCCGGGCTAGGCCATGGCATCGACCAGGAGGGCCTGCAGCTCTGCGCCATGGCGCTGGTGCGGCACCTCTTCCCGGAGGCCCTGACAGAGGCCGGAACGCGCCGAGCTCCCTGAGCGGCGCCGGCCCGCATGCGCAAGCCCCACCCCCTCTACAATTGGGCCCTCCAGGCGCCGGCGCCGCTGCGCTGGTCGCTCGGACTGCTGCTGATCGTCGGCGGTGTCCTCGGCTTCCTGCCGGTGCTGGGATTCTGGATGATTCCCTTGGGGGTGATGCTCGTCGCCAGCGGCTCCCCGCGGGTGCGCCACGTCGCCAAAAGGGCGATTCGCTGGGGCTCCGGCCGGTGGCGCCGCCTGACCGGTAGGGGTGTGACCGGCAAGGGCGGGCGCCAGGGGCACGGCCGGCGCTAGGCCCCGCCGCTGGGCCCCATCGCGTGGGGGTTGCGCCGCGCGGCGCAAGACGACGCTTTCATGACATTTACAGCGGCGCGAATCCCAACATCTTGTGCCTGGGGGTGGCATTTAGTATTTATAGCCGTCCACAGGGCTTGGCGCCCCGTGCTGACAGACGGAGGAAGGATGGACCGGGCATGACCGGTGCTGTGCAAGCCTATCCGGCTCTCGTCCTCAACGCCGACTTCCGTCCGTTGAGTTATTTCCCGCTGTCGCTGTGGTCCTGGCAGGACGCCATCAAGGCGGTCTTCCTCGATCGCGTGAACATCGTGTCGGAATACGACACCGTCGTGCGCTCGCCCAGCTTCGAGATGAAGCTGCCCAGCGTGATCTCGCTGAAGCAGTACGTCAGCCTCGATCGCCGACCTGCCTTCACGCGCTTCAACGTGTTCCTGCGCGACTCCTTCGAGTGCCAGTATTGCGGCGACGACCTCCCGGCCGCGGATCTCACCTTCGACCACATCGTGCCGCGCTCGCGCGGCGGGCGCACCTCGTGGGAGAACGTCGTCACCGCCTGCCAGGACTGCAATCTGGTGAAGGGCAACCGCCTGCTCGGGGAGAGTGGCATGTCGCTGCTGCGGCCGGTTGAAGAACCTACGACATACGAGCTGCAGGAAAACGGTCGCAGCTTCCCGCCAAACTTCCTTCACGAAAGTTGGCGGGATTTTCTTTATTGGGACAGCGAACTGGAGTCCTGAGGCTCCGGACCGCGTCGCGACGGCCTTTCGGGTCGGCTACAGGCGCTCCGACAGCCAGATGGCCAGCCGCGAGCCGGCCTTCACCGCACCGCTCAGCAGCTCGTAGGCCGGTGCCTCCTCGGCGCCGTGCTGCAGACCGATGTCGCGGTGCTCCAGCTCTTCCTGCCGGAACGTCTCGATGGTGTCCTTCAGCGCCGCCTGGTCGCTCTCCAGCGCCTCTTGCTGGCCGGCGTAGTGCTCGTCGATGACCTCCTCCACCGCGACGGTGCAGGCCATGGCGGCCTTCTCCCCGAGCAGTGCCGTGGCGGCGCCGAGGGCAAAGCCGGCGACATGCCACACCGGCTGCAGCAGCGTCGGACGCACGCGGTGGCGCACCAGCAGGTCCTCGAAGGTACGCAGGTGGACGAGTTCTTGCGCGTGCATGTGCTTCAGGGTCGGCGCGCAGGCGCTCTTGCCCAGCACCGCAAGCTGGCCTTCGTAGATACGTCGGGCGCCGTACTCCCCGGCGTGGTCGACGCGCAGCATGCGGGCAAGGTGCGCCTCGGGCTCGATGTCGCCGGGAAGGTAGCGGCGCTGCGGCGCTGCATCTGGGCTGTCGCTGCCGTTCTCCGGTGTCATGGCGGGTCTTCCTGGCTGCGGCCTAGCTGTGGGTGCCGGTTCTGAAGGCTGCCCACAACGATAGCGCGGCGAGCGCCGCCGAGGCCAGGACGTTGAAGCCCGCCATGGAAAGGCCGAGCAGTTCCCAGGACACCACGTCGCAGGGCGCAAAGGACTGGTTGAGCAGGATCTCGCGCATCTGCTCGACCGTGGCGCCGGCCGGAAATTGCGGCGCGTGGCACTGCGCAGTGCCCTCCCACCACTTCTGCTCGACGCCGACGTGGAAGGCGGCGATGGCGCTGCCGGCGGCGAAGGCAAGTCCGGCAAGCATCAGTAGAATTCGACGGCCCAGCGCGTGCGCCGCCGCGAGAAAGGCCAGGCCGGCGAAGGCCAGCGCCACTCCATAGGCGTAGCGCTGGTAGAGGCAGAGGACGCAGGGCTGCAGGCCGCCCCAGTATTGCGACGCGAGCGCCGTTCCCAGCGCGCTGAGGCAGGCGATCGCCAGCAGGGCGGGGGCTACGCGCGGGCGGTTCAGGAACGCTGTCAGCGCCATGGCATCAGATGAGGTAGCGGGCGGCGACGAAGCCGCCGAACAGCAGTAGGAAGAACAGGATGGTGAGCTGCGCCAGGTAACGCTCGATGAAGCTGCGGATCGGCGGCCCGAAATACCACAGCAGAGCGGCGACCAGAAAGAAGCGCGCCCCGCGCGACAATGCCGAAGCGATCATGAAGACCCCGAAGTCATGGTGCATGACGCCGGAGGTGATGGTGATCACCTTGTAGGGAAAGGGCGTGAAGCCGGCGCCGGCGACGATCCAGGCGCCCCATTCCTCGTAGCGCGCCTTGAACTCCTGGAAGCTATCCATGTAGCCGTAAAGTTCGACGATCGGGCGGCCGACGGTGTCGAACAGCAGCGCGCCGATGCCGTAGCCGGCGGCGCCGCCGACAACCGAGGCGACGGTGCAGACCGTGGCGATAAGCCAGGCGCGCTCGCGCGCCGCCAGGATCATCGGGATGAGCAGCACGTCGGGTGGAATCGGAAAGACCGAGGATTCGGCGAAGGAGACGACGGCCAGCGCCAGCAGCGCGTGGCGATGCGCGGCAAGGCTCATGGTCCAATCATAGAGTCGCCGCAGCACGCCCGATCAGACCCTTTCCGTCCCGCCGGGCCCGGTACCCCGGCGCCCGCTATGTCGTTCGCAGCAGCCCGTTTAGCAGGCCCGCTTGCCCAGGGCAACGGGCCAGGGCAGGGGGCGAGGGCAGCGGGCCAGGGCAACGGGGCAACCCGCCGCGGGCCAGGCGTGCTAGGCTTGCGGACGCCCCCCGGTTCAGGAGCCCATGCAAGGACACCCCGAGATTCTCTTCGCCAACGAGGCCTTCTACCTCGCCTTCCAGACGAAGGACATGGCGGCGATGGAGGCGATCTGGGCTCACAAGGCGCCCGTTGCCTGCACGCATCCCGGCTGGCCGTCGCTGAGCGGGCGCGAGCAGGTCATGCAGAGCTGGGCGGCGATCCTCTCCAACCCGGACACCCGCGGCATCGCGATGCGCGGCGCCCGCGCGCACCGCTGCGGCGAGGCCGCCTTCGTCACCTGCTACGAAGTGATCGGCGACAGCCTGCTGGCGGCGACCAACATCTTCGTGCTCGAGGACGGCGGCTGGAAGCTGGTGCACCACCAGGCTGGGCCCTGCAACCTGCCGCCGGCCGATCTGCCAAAGGAAGAGGAACGCCCCCTGCAGTAGGCCCCCTGCGGTAGACGCTGTGCCGGCCTGGTCCGGCGTGGCCCGCGGGCGGCGGCTCAGAGCAGCTCGACCTGCTCGGCCATCGGGCCTTTCTGGCCCATGCGGGTGTGCAGGCGCACGCGCTGGTTCGGCTGCAGCGCCGACAGCCCGTAGCGCTCCAGGGTGCGGCCGGAGACAAAAATGTCCTTACCGCCGTCGTCCGGGATCACGAACCCGAAGCCCTTCTCGGTGTTGAAGAACTTCACCGTGCCCTCGATCACCTCGGTGGCTCCCTGGCCGCCGCCCTGGCCACCGCCATAGCCGCCGCCTTGCCCGCTGCCGTGGGCGTAGCCGGACGATCCCGGCCGCTCGCCACCGCCCTCCACGCTGTGGATCTCCGCCACCTGCAGGCCCTTACGCCCCTGCATGAGGTCGCAGACGATGGTGGCGCCCTCCGCCACGTCGCGGTTTCCGGTCCGCTCCACCACGGAGATATGCAGGAAAGCGTCGGGGGCGCCTTCGCTCAGTTGAACGAAGCCGAAGCCCTTGGTCGCATTGAACCACTTGACCACGGCTTTTACGTTCCGCTGGGTGATTTCGTCCCTGTCGAAATCATGGTCATTCGTCATCACAACGGCCACTCCAAGACATGCAAGGGGAGACCCTCCTACGTCCTGCAGCCATCGCAATGCAGAGCAACTCGGCGGCGTCTTTCCGCTCTGTCCGCGATCTCCGAACCCGCTACCGTGAGAAACCACTTCATGCCCCGTAGACCGCCCGACCAGGGCGCCCACACGCCGGTGACTCACATGCCCGGTGAAGGCAAACCGTCGGGACCTGCCGACCGTCCCGCTGTCGCGATGCCAGGTTCTTCCCTCTACCACGCGGGGCTGCCGCCCTCGCGCCATCGACCATTAAGGTTGTTACTCCCGTGCCCTACCTAGCTTGTGCGCCACGTCCGATCCGCGTCGCCTCTCGGCCTCACTACACCGCGTGGGCGCAGCACCTGCACAGTGCATTTAAACGTGTCGGCAAGAGTAGTGCCATAGAAAAGCGAGGAGTGCCCTGGCGGCAGGCAGCGCGCCGCCGGTTGCCAAGCGCGCCGCCGCGGCTATGATGCGCTCCGTCCGGTGGCGGCTTCTCAGCCGCTTCCGGCGGCTCTCCGGCACCGCCAGCGCGCGGCAGCCGGCGCAAGCCAGGGAGCCCCTGTGGCGGAATCGGTAGACGCGACAGACTCAAAATCTGTTGCCCGCAAGGGCGTGCCTGTTCGAGTCAGGCCAGGGGCACCACTTTAGAATCAGGCGCTTAGCGCGCATTCTTACCAAGCACGAAAGAAGAACGAGTTGGACGCTTTTCGGCTGATCCGCCGGGACTGTCCAACTTTCGGCCGCCCTGGACCTGAAACGTTCGTGCAAAACCTGGCACCATGCTTTGGCTCTGCCGGCAGGTGCCCTCTTCTGCGACAGCTTGGATGGGTGCCGATTGGATGCGGAAGCTCTTCCGAGCTCTTGGCATCGAGCCTCCGGCCGACCCGCGGCTGTAGGGTGTGCTTGGCTCCCATCCGTGCGGCCCTAGCATTGGCGATCGTAACCGGATTACGGCTTGCTTCCGTAATCCGGTTACGGTATGGTATGCCGAGCTTTGGAGGGAGCCATGGCAGATCGCACGGCGGCCCGTCGGGTCAAGAAGTACCGGGAGATTCAAAGGGAGAGCCGCGGCATCAGGCGCATAGAGGTCCAAGTGCCATCCCTTGTTGCAGAGGACGTGAAGGGGCTGGGCCGGAGGCTCCAGGACGCCTTCAAGAAGGCAGCGGCGGCCGAGAAGCCGATCAGGTCCGTGCTGGCCACCATCAACGCTCCACGCCCATACCCCATCAGCGCCGCGGAGCTTGTGCACTGCCTGGTGACGGACCGCCCGGACCCGAAGTGGCGTCCGCATGTCGAGGCCTTCTTCGACGAGGTCTCCGAAGAGGCGATCCACGACATCGTCCTGACTGGCGTGGTCAGCTTCGAGGACCTCCACAGGGCGGCGCGCAATTGGAGGGTGATTGATGGCAGGAACGTCGACTGGATCAACGAGATGGCCGACCTCCGACTGGCAAGGCCTGCTGCGTGACGCGATCCGCCTGCTCGATACGCTGAAGGAGCCGCCGAAGTGGACCTTCGGCGGCGGCACGGCGCTTGCAGTCTTCTACGAGCACCGCATCAGTTACGACGTCGACATCTTCCTTTCGAACGCCGAAGCCGTCACCGACCTGTCCCCGGCCAGGAACCCGGCGACGAAGGCCCTTCTGGGCGAGCATGGCTACCAGTTTCCCGGCAACTACCTGAAGCTGGAACTGGACAGGGGAGAGATCGACTTCATCCTCGGCGGCAGGCGCACGGCCGAGACCCGACGCCGTAGCTGAGGGTGTCCCGGGTTCAGACGTTCTGGTCGTGCGCCTATGGTTGACAGCCTCCCCGCATCAGCCCGAGTTGCTTTGACAACGCCTTTGACGCCACCTCGGAGACCCCGGCAGTACCGTCCGAGCGGAGTTTCTCGAGGCGGCGATAAAGTGTCGTGCGCGAGCACTTGAGGAACCGCGCCGCAAGCGCCTTGTTGCCGTTTGACGCCTTCAGCGCCTCGAGAAGGTGCGCGGCGTCGGCGCGGGGGTGCATGGCCGAGCGGGTCATGCGTGTGCTGTGGTAGTCCGGAATGTCATCAAGGCGGAAGACAGGGCCGTCGGCATTGACGAAAGTCGCCTCGACAACGTTGTGCAGCTCCCGGATGTTGCCGGGCCAGTCGTACTCCAGAAGAAGCTCAAGTGCGCGGGCGTCGAAGCCGACGACCTGGCGGCATTGACAGTGGTTCTGCTCGGCGACAAAGACATTGACCAACTTGCGGATCTGCCCATGACGGCCGCGGAGCGGCGGGACGTGAACATAGCCAACGCAGAGCCGGTAGAAGAGGTCGTCCCGCAGCGGCCCGTCGGACTCCGGCGAGACGTCGCGGTTGGTCGCGGCCATAAACCGCACGTCGCAGCGCATACCTCGGTTACCGCCCACGGCGAAGACTTCCTTTGTCTCGATGACCCTAAGAAGCTTCGCTTGGTTCTGGTCGTCGAGCTCGCCGATTTCGTCGAGGAAGAGCGTGCTCTTATCCGCCAGGCGGATCTTGCCAGGCATGTCGCTGATCGCGCCGGTGAAGGCTCCCCGGGTGTGTCCAAAGAACTCGGACTCGACAAGCCCAGCGGGAATCGCAGCGCAGTTCAGCGCAAATATCGGGTGCTTGCCGCGGGCGCTCCGTCGGTGGATCTCGCGGACAACAAGCTCCTTCCCGGACCCTGTCTCGCCGGTCACTATCACCGGGCAATCGTGCGACGCCAACCTCTCAATCTGGCGTTCGAGAGCCTTTGTGAATATGGGCGACGGAGCCGACATCAGCTGTTGCCCTACAATTACACCAAAGCTCCCTTGACGATATCAACGATTGACGATGCGGACGATCTGCAATTACGGATAGTGCCCTTAGGGCAATAGTATCTACCAGCGATCTACGATTAGGGCTGGTGTCCATACATCAGGTTTGGCTGCGGACTCGGCCCCGGCGGCGGTGTCCTGCCCGTAACCCCGCAGTCGCAGATGGCGGACGGCCGGTCTGACGGCTCAGAGGTAACGGTCCGCGAGCGCCGCCAGGGCCGGGTTCGGCATCCGTTTCCATCGGTACTTCGCGACGGTGCGGCGCGATACGGCTATCGCGTCCGACCGGAGACGCTCTGATAGGTCTGCGTCGCCGAGCGGCGCGATGGGGTCTTCCGTGGCGACGAGATCGCGGATTCTGTCCCGGATTACCGCCAACACGACGCAGTTCGGGCCACCGCGGGCCGCACCTTATTCCGCGGGCGCGGTCTGCCGCGTCGAACCGGCCGTACTGGTCGTGTTGGTCGTGGAGCCGCTCTCCTTCGGCGCCGGGGCGTCCTGAGCCTCGCGCAGGAAGGCGGTGCGGCGACCGTTCTCCTGGACAAAAGCCTTGTACTCGGCCTCGGCGGTCTTGGCATTCGCGGAGGCGTCGGCCGCGGCGGCACTCGCCTGGTAGCGGGCGTATTCAGCGTCGAGCAGCGCCTTCAGCCTGGCGTTTAGCTTGCGGAGCAGCCAGTCCGGATCGGCAGGCGTGCTCGCGTCGGGCCTGAATTTCTTCTGGATCCGATCCTCGAAGACGTCCTTGAGTTCCAGGTACTGGGCGTAGGCAAGACGCATGTTTCCAGCGTCGCGGCTGGCCTTGACGTCGTTGGAGAGCTTCTTGACGTCATCGAACCAGGCCTTCGCCCGTTTCTCGAATGCCTTCGCCTTGTCGAGCTCTGCCTGGGCCTCGGCGACCTTGCCCTCTGCGGCAGCAAGCGGCGAGCGCGTCTTGTCGAGTTCCTCGATGGACGAGTGCCTGGTGGTCTTGGAGGTATAGGCGCGTTTGCCGTAGGTCTTCTGGAGATCCGCTATCTCCGTCTTCAGCTCTTCCGCGATCTCGTCGCTGTCGTCGATCGCGCTCTTGGCCTCATCGTGCTGATCGCGCGCGGCCTTGTAGATAGACCCGATGAACAACGGGTATTGCGCGGCGTAGGCTGCGCGGATGCCGGGGAACTCCATGTAGGCCCGCTCGACAGCGGCGAGCGCCTTGCCCAAGGCGGCCTTCGCCTCTGTCGGCGGCGGGGCGCTGGCTTCGCTCTTGTGCGCCTGGAGCTTCTCGGTGAAGGATTCCTTCGTTTCACCGTTCTTGTTTTCAGATTCAGTGGTCATCTCGATCCTCCTTCTGGTATGGCACCAATGCGATCGGTTCAGGTAAAATGCGGTGATCCCTAGGCCGCGACTTGAGCTTCCAGTGTCAAAACCGGAGCCGAGCCGCGTGCAATTGGCCGGCGGTCAGTATCTGAAAACGCCGTCGTACATTTCCCGTTTGATCCGCCCGAGTTCGGCGGCCATGTCGTCGGCGCCGAGCAACCGGCGTTCGACTTGTTTGATGTAGCCAGCGTGATTCCTATGGATGTAATCCAGGTGCAGCAGGCTGCCGTACTCGTTGGCAACGAGAGCATTCTCCGGGAGCCACACGCCGTTCAGCGCGGAATTCTGTTTGATTCCGGTCCGTTCGAGCAGTTTTTCGATCAGTTTTCTCGCGGACTTCGGAACGATGTGGTGCGCGTGATATCCGGGACCGGGCGGTTTTTCCCCTGCAGCTTTCAGGGCGGTCCCAAGGGCCTGGCCAGGGCTTTCGCCGGTCCCACGTACGTTCGCTCGCCTCCGCCCGGTCTCCTCGATAAGATCGTCGACATCGTCCACGCCGCCACCGCCATATCCGAGGTCCGACAGCATTTTGGCTCGCGCAAGTGTTTCTTCCTCGAAGTGGTCCAGAAATGCCCAGATCTGCTGCTCGTCCATCTCTTTCAGCGCCTCGCTGATCTTCGCGCTGTTCACCTTGATTTCCGGCGGCATCGCCTCAAGAATGCTTTCCAGCCGCTTTATCTGTTCCACCGTTACGTTCTCGGGGTAGCAGGGGCTCTTGCAGAGCTTGAGGAATTTTGCTGCGCGGCCATTCTCCTGCAGCGCTTCCTTCAGACCGCTCCTGGCGTTGAACAGATCGATCGTATCGTCGGTGACCTTGCCTAGTCCCGGGACTTCTACATTGGCGCCGCCACTCGGGGACGACGGTGTGCCGGGGCCGTCCCCGATCGGCTCTAGGCCCTGATTGGCGCGCGCGTCGTCGATGTTCCGGAGGAATTGCTCGGCAGGTTCGTCAAGCTTTCGAACCTTGCCCAAACCGTCGGCGTCGAGCGCCAGTTCCGCGGCCTCCTTCTTCAGTTGGGCCCGCGCATTTCGCAGCTTGACCGTCATGCTGACACCGGCCCCCGCGAGCCTGGCGAAGCCGTAGATCGCCGCAGCGCTGTTCGCGATCTCGACGGCGCGGATGAATTCCGGACCGGAGTTCGGGAAGGTCTGGATGATCCAGCTTCGGTGTTCGTTCACGACGATGCCGAGCAGCATCAGCGCGTTGGCGGCCCGGTCGATCCACATCAATGCCCGTGTGCCCCAGGATACGGCGCCCGCACCCCCGGCCGCCGCGCCGCCGATGCCGAAGGTCAAGCCGATGGCAGCGGCTTCGCCGATCTTGTTGTAGACGTTTGTGGTGCCGCGGCCCGAATAACCGATGAGCCCGAGCGCTGGGATGAATTCCAGCCCGCCGCTGTCCTCGTAGGACCGCACGCCGACGATCTTGTCGGGTGGCAATTCAATGCCCGTCGTGAACACCTCGTCTGGGAGCGTCCTCGTTTCCGCCTTAAACTTGGCTGTGCCCAGGACGCGCACCGGCATCTCGACGTGCACATTTCCGTTCGCGAGGCGATTCGCAAGGATCGGAGCGTCGTCGTAAACTGTGAATCCGCCCATTCGGAACGGGAAGACGAGGGCGTTGGACGCCTCTTCCTCGAACGTCTCGACCGAGACACCGGTCCCGCGTGCGTGGACGACGCGCTTGCCCTGCTTCTCCTCGTCGCCACCCACGTAGCCGCCCTGACCGACCAATTCGTCGTAGAGACGGTCGACCACCCTACGCCCCGTTTCGCTACCGATGAACGAGACGAGTTGCTTGTCGCTCGCGCTTTCGAAGAATCCCACGGCGACGTCGTCCCGATCGCCGTCGTCGAGCGCCTCGATCACCGAGATCACGTACATATGGAAACGCGGCTGCCGCCGCGCCGCGAGTTTCATCAGGTACTTGCCGAGAGCGGCCTCGTCCAGGTTCGCCCAGCTCGTGTATTTGTCGATGAGTTTGCCCGGCGCAAGGAGTTCTTCGGACGCGTCCGCCCTTTCCTGGAATTCTGTCGCGTTTGAAGCGAACTCGTTCAGCGACGCCGGCCCCACGATGTACTCGAAGTCCTCCGGCCCGCTCCGGTAGGCTAGGAAATAAATCAGCTCGTATGTCCCGTCCGACGCCATGCGGGAATGAGGAACGAGCGTGTAGTCGCCGCGCCGAACCACGTCCTTGGTAAGGATTCGCGCTTCCGAGGGCAGCAGCGGAAGCATTGCGACGCTCAGCAGTCCGTAGGGCTTGATCCCGGTGGCGGCATCTGTCGGGATCCGCTGCAGAGGCTTATTCGGATCGGCCTCCTTCTCCATGAAGAGGTCGATGGCGTCGAGTATGGCGTCCTGATCAGGCCGGTTCGCCTCCTGCGCCGCCTCGAGCAGTTTGAGTGCGTCCTGGATCGCTCCGGCGCTCATGCCGTTCAGCGTCGAGACGTCGGCGTCTATAAGCGTACGGAGGTATTCCTCTTCCTCGAGCATATCGAGCTCTTCCTGAAGGACGAAGGACTCGTCAAAAGTCGCCACGGAGAGATCGTCCTGAACAGATTCGATCGCGTCGTTCAGTTCGCCATCGGACATGTAGGCCTGGGCGCGGCTCATTTGCTCCGGGTCGGCGTATTCGTCGGTATAGGGATTCCACTCATCGGACGACGGTCCGACTTCCTCTGTTGCAGGCCCGGCGTCCGCCTCGCCCGTGCTTTCGCCGGTTTCGTCGCCGCTGCCAAACAGATCGCCCAGCCAGTCGAGCACCGAGCGGCGGACCATGCCTGTTTCCTCTTCGACGTGCGCGAGTTCATGGGCGATCAGATGATCGCCCTCCGCGGTCCCCGGGGCGAACGTCCCGCGGTTGAAAGCGATGTGGTTGCCAAGCGTGTAGGCCCTGGCGCCGATCGCGTCGGCGGTGCCGGCCGCGGCGGCGTCGCG
>DATCXZ010000375.1:0-7955 GCA_036570545.1 Kiloniellaceae bacterium | reverse complement strand
GCGGCGCCGGCGACGCCGCGACGTTCCGCGCCTTCGCCGACTGGGCCGAGGCCTGGGGCATCGCGGTCTGCTCGTGGTGGGCAACGCACCTGGCGATCTCCACCGAGCATCCCTGCCACGTCGGCGCCGACCCCGGCCCCTGGCTCGCCGCGGCGGACGTCGTGGTGGTGCTCGACTGCCTGGCGCCGTGGTGGCCCGACAGGCATCCCTTGGCGGAAGGCGCCAGGGTGGTGAACATCGGCCCCGACCCGCTGTTCAGCCGCTTTCCCGTGCGCAACTTCCGCTCCGACCTCTCCATCGCCGGCGAGAGCAGCCTGACGCTGCCCGCCCTCATTGCCGCCATGCGGGATCTGCCGCGCGACGCGGACGCCATCGCCGCCCGTCGAGCCCGACTGACGGAGGCCTCGGCGCGGCTGCGGCGCCAGCAGCGCGAGCAGGCCGCGGCGGACGGCGCAGGCGGCATCACCAAGGCGCTGGTCAGCTTGCGCCTCGGCGAGGCGCTGGCGGGGCTGACGTCCAGCGTCTTCTCGGAGCTCGGCACGCAGCTCGGCATCCTGAGGCGCGAGGACCACCGCTCGTGGTTCCAGGAACCGCATTCCGGCGGCCTCGGCTGGAGCTTTCCGGCAGCGCTGGGCGCGCAGCTCGCCGAGCCGGAGCGCCTCTGCGTCGCGACCATGGGCGACGGCTCCTACATGTTCGCCAACCCGACGGTCTGCCATCAGGTCGCCGAGGCGCTCGATCTGCCGGTGCTGGTGCTGGTGCTGAACAACGCGGAGTGGGGCGCGGTGCGCGCCTCGGTGAAGGGCCTCTACCCGGAAGGCTACGCGGCCAAGGCCAACGAAATGCCGTTGACCGCGCTGAAGCCCGCGCCGGACTTCACCCACACCGCCGCGGCCAGCCGCGCCTGGGCGCGCCGTGTCAGCGACACCGCCGAGCTGGAGGGCGCGCTCGCCGAGGCCCTTCAGGTTGTGCGTGGAGAGCGTCGCCAGGCCCTGCTCGACATCCAGGTGCTGCCGGACTGAATCGCCGCCGGCGCAGCGCGATGCCGCGGGTCGCGGTTCCCGAAAAACCTCCGCGGCACTCCGAAGACATCGTCGGCGGCGCGCGCGAGCAGATTCGGTGGGCGCCAAGGCGCCGGCAGCCCGAGGTTAACCATTTATTTACCATTTCACTCAATCTTCAGATGTACAGCTTTGGAGCGCTTTCCTAGATCGGATTCACAGGGTCGGTGGATCGCCTCCGGCGATTCCACCCGACCCTGATCTGCTCTAGGGATTGCGGCGCCTCTTGCGGCGCCTCCTGTGCCTCGGCCGTTCAAGGCCTCGGGGATCACCGATCGTCGCTGGGCCGTGCTGTCGATCGTTGCGCGTGTAGCGCCGCCAGGAACTGCGGCTCGTCCTTGGAGCCGTGAGCGACTATTTGGACAGGGATCCTGGGGATGCTTCGACGGTCAGACCCACTTTCGCTGACGGCTATGCCGGCCTCGGCAGGTCAGGAGTCGGATCCCTTTCGCTTTCGCCGGAGGGTGTTTGCCGCGCTGGTCGGCATCTTTCTGGTGTTCGCCCTGACTCGGGCCGGATTGCTGTGGTGGGATTACCAGCACACGCTTGCGGCTGAGCAGCGCCGGGCCGAAGATCTCGCACATGTCCTCGCCGAGCATCTGAACAGAACGTTTGGCGCCATCGAGTCTGCGGTCAACCAGCTCGCCGTGCACAGCGCGGGCGTCGGCGGCCCTGGCGCGCAACGCCAGGAGTGGTCCGAGGTGCTCGAGGCGACGCTCTCCGGCCTCTCGGGAGTGGGGTCGCTCAACGTTCTCGATGCCGACGGCTTCGTGGTCGCGTCGACCAACCCTTCCGTCGCCGGCACATCGCGGCGGGGCCTCTTTCTGCACCGGCGGCTGCGGGAGGAGCCGAGCAGCGCGCTGATCATCGGCCCCGCCGCGCCGGCCGAGCATATCAGCGGCGTGCGCATTCCGGTCGGCCGCGCCCTGCGCGACGGCGAGGGGCGCTTCACCGGCTTTCTCGCGGCGACCTTCCAGCCCGAGCGGCTGCGCGGTTTTTACGAGGCCATAGGCATCGGGCCGGCAGGTATCATCCGCCTGATCGATCGCGACGGCGACCTGCTGTTCAGCCAGCCCCATTCCCGTCCGTCGAGCAACAGCGGTGTCGGCCATCAGCCTATCCTGGAGGCCGTGCGCAGCGGCGCCGCTAAAGGGTTCGCGCTCGTCCCATCTGAGGAGGATGGCCGCTCCTATCTCAGCGCCTGGCACACCCTGGCCGACCTGCCTCTGGTCGTCACCGTGTCGATCGCCGAAGCCGATGCCTTCTCGAGCTGGAACACCAGGCTGATAACGGTCGGTGCCTCTGCCGCCGGCATGGCGGTGCTGCTCGCTCTTGCGGGGCTCTGGATCACCGCGTCGAGCCGGGCCCATGCGCGAATGGCTGAGGAGCGGGACAGGGTCGGCGCCGCGCTGCAGAGGAGTCAGACGCAATTCGAGGCCTTCCTGAACCACTCTCCCTCCGGAATCGTGCTGAAGGACAGAGAGGGTCGCTATCTCCTGGCAAACCGTCGGGTGCAGGAATGGCTGGGCAAGTCGCAGGAGGAGATCCTCGGAAGGACGACATCCGATCTTTTCGACGAAGACCTGGCCGAGCAAGCCGAGACAGACGACGAGGTGGTGGTGTCGAGCGGCGTCGTCGTCACCCGCGAATGGAACCTGACCTTCCCGGACGGTGTCCAGCACAGACTCGTCACCACCAAGTTCCCGGTGCATTTCAGGAACGGAATGCCGCTTTGCATTGGCGCCAACTGGGCGGACATCACGGCTTCCCGCGAAGCCGAAGACAAGCTGCGTCAGGCGCAGAAGATGGAGGCTGTCGGCCAACTCACCGGCGGTGTCGCGCATGACTTCAACAACCTGCTCACCGCCGTCATAGGAAACCTGGATCTTGTTCTCGACGATGCCGAAGCTGGCTCGCCGCTCCGTCAACAGGTCGAAACCGCACTGCGTGCCGCGCTGCGCGGGGCGGAGCTGACACATCGCCTGCTGGCCTTTGCCAGGCGCCAGCCTTTGCATCCCACCTACACGGCGGTGAACGCCCGTATCGACGAGTGCCGGGCGCTGCTGCGCCGCACTCTCGGTGCGGAGGTGGAAATCGAACGGACCCTGTCCGAGGACATATGGCCGGTGGTCGTCGACGGAAGCCAGCTCGAGAACGCCCTCCTCAATCTCGCCATCAATGCGCGCGATGCCATGCCGAACGGCGGCAAACTCATCATCGAAACCGGCAACGTGACGCTCGACCGCGAGTACTGCGAGCGCAACCCCGATGCGGTGCCGGGGCAGCACGTCATGATCTCGGTGAGCGACACCGGGGCCGGTATCGATCCGGCCGTCATCGATCGTGTGTTCGAGCCGTTCTTCACGACGAAGGCGCAGGGCAAGGGCACGGGCCTTGGCCTCAGCATGGTTTATGGCTTTGCCAAGCAGTCCGGCGGCCATATCCGCATCTACAGCGAGGTGGGGCAGGGGACGACGGTGAAGCTCTATCTTCCGCGCGCAAGTGGCACGGAGGACATCGAGCCCGAGGCGGACCTGGAAGCGGTCAGCGACCTGCCTGTCGGCGACGAGACCATCCTGCTGGTCGAGGACGATCGCGACGTTGCCGTCTTCGCGACCGCGGCGCTCGAGACGTTGGGATATCGTGTCGTTGCAGCGTCGAACGGGCCGGCGGCGCTCGCCGAGTTGGACAAGGTCCCCCATCTGCACCTTCTCATCACCGATGTCGTCCTGCCCGGCGGGATGAACGGACGGGAGATCGCTGCGGCGGTGCAGGAGGCGCGCCCGGCGACGAAGGTGCTGTTCATTTCCGGCTACGCGGAAAGCATCATCGTCCACCAGGGCCGGCTCGATCGCGGCACGCAGTTTCTCCCCAAGCCCTTTGCCCGGGCTGCCTTGGCCCGCAAGGTCCGCGGCATTCTCGACGGCGGCCCGGCGCCGCAGGGCCAGCCACCGCGGTCCGAATAGCGGCTGAAGCCTCAGCCGTCGGACAGGCCGGGGCCGTCGGTGGTGGTGGCTTAAGCCATGCCGTGTGCACGGCGTGTGCAGCAACTATCGCGCGATGGCAGGTGCTTCGGGCTGAAGACGTCGAGAAGGCAGGGCGCGTCCTATAGCCGCTTGCCAGCTATCGGGCGGTCTCGGTTGGGCGCAGGGAAATGGGGCAGGGGATCTCTATTCAGCTGCGGTCTGCGGCAGCGCCAGGCTTGGCAACCTCGTCCGCACGCCTGCGCTGACCGACTCGTGAATGTAATGGGGGAAGCCCGTCGGCAGCGCAGCTTCCATCTGCGTGATGGCATTCTCTGCCTGCGCCCGGACCTCTTCGATGGCCTCACGAACGATGGCTTTGGGCAGGCCAGCACGCTCGGCGGTCTGAACGAAATGACGGGCGTGGACCTGGTCGATGCGGTAGTGGTTTTTGCTGCCGACCGACATCGCTAGCTTCATCTGTTTACGCTCAATCTGGCCGGCATCAAGACTCGGCTGGGCGCTGAGGATATCGTAGAGCGGTGTCAGCGAATAGCTGCCGCCGGGCCGCAGAAAGATGCTGAAGTTCTTGGCGTGCCCGTCCGTGGCGCCGGTCAGCCAGAAGAGGATCTGCGCTTTCAGCACCCGCTTCTGGTCTTCGGCAGGCGTGTCGCTGCCCTTCAGCAGGTTCAGGATGTCGATCATCCCCGGGCCATGATCGCTTTGATACTTGCGTGACGGCGGGATGGAGAGCGCCTGGCAGCAGTCTTCCTGCGGCGCCCTGAGGAGGCGGCCGTCTTGCCTCCAGCGGCGGTCGAACCGCTCGATGACCAGCGCCGTCGTCTCGCCGAAGGTGTGAATCCGGGCATCGTTGACCGGGAGACCGAAAGCCGCGAAGAGCTTCAGGCAGTAAAATTCGTTCTCGACGCTGTTGGAGAGGTCGATCCCGTTTGGCAGCTGTCCGATCTGCGTCTTGATGAGATGCGTCGTCGGTGTCGTGCCGCGCGGCTTGAACCACTGTCCCTCATAGTGCAACAGCGCTGTCTTTTCCTGGGCGCCCGCGACCGAGATGCGGAAGTCTTCGTCGCGGTTCAGGCCGAGCGGTGCCTGGGCCAGATTGCGCAGCATTTTCTCGATAGCGGCATCATCGACGGGCTCCCCCTCGATCGTGGTGCTGTCGATCCTTTCGCCTGTTCCATCGGCGATGAACTGCAGAGCGCCCACGCAGTCGCGGCCGATCGCGGCAAGGAGGCTATAGGCGTCGATGCCACGGGCACCGACTTTTTCGGCGACACGGCGGCGCAGGGGCTCGGAGTCCGGGAGCAGGTTCTCGAAGACCGCCGCAACGGGCTCACCACGGTAGGGATCTTCACGCAGCGGCAGGGAGAGCGAGACCGGGAATGCCTGCTCCCAACCAAGCCAGATGTCGTCGTAGCGAAAGCTGATTGCACCGCTCGGCTCCTTTGCCAGGTGGCCGACGAGGCGGTTGTTCAGATAGACGAGCAGCAGTGCGTGCTGGCGGCGCCGGGCCATCAGAACAGCGTCTCGATATCCGAGGGCTGGCCCTTCGATCGGGCGGCAAGCCGGAACTCGAGGTCTAAGGCGGCCAGGACCGCGAGGATGGTCTCCAGCCGGGTGGCTGGATTGCCTGTCTCGATGAGGGAAATCGTCTCCTGGCGCAGGCCGGTCTTCTCGCCGAGCTGCGTCTGGCTCCAGCCGTGCCGCTTGCGGGCTCGGCGCACCAGGTTGCCGATTTGTCGTGGTGTGCGGGCAAGCTCTGTCATGGGCGGATTATTGTCCAGATCCGATAAATCGTCAATATCGGGATCGGCGCATAAATGGCAAATATGCGCTAGACCATATAATCATTATTTATCGGAATTATCGCATAAAGCCTGCGCCGGAGGCGCGGGCCCCGGCCGCAAAGAACCTGGCCACGACTGCCTATGCCCTCTGAAGGGCACTTGTAGGTGTCAGCCTTTCAACCACCAACGCCGCCCGCCCCGTGAACGGTTTTTGCCGGGCCCGCCAGTTGCCTGAGGGGAGTTTGCGGATGGAGGCCGTTTTCGTGTGTGCTCCGTGTGCACTGAGAGGTCGCAACGGGGCAAATTTTGCCGTAAATGAGTGCACACGGGCGTGCGCACGTTCACGTTTAGGCCTCTGATGAGAAACGATAACAATCTGACATCAAACATGCATTTGCTCTCGGTTGCGCCGATGATGGACTGGACCGACCGTCACGAGCGGGCCTTCCTGCGCGTCATCAGCAAGCGCACGCTGCTCTACACCGAGATGGTGACGACGGGCGCCATCCTGCACGGCGACCGCGACCGCCTGCTGGCCTTCGACGCCAGCGAGCACCCGGTGGCGTTGCAACTCGGCGGCTCTGAGCCGGAAGACCTCGCCGCCTGCGCGCGCGAAGGTGCCGCGCGCGGCTACGACGAGATCAACCTCAACCTCGGCTGCCCGAGCGACCGGGTGCAGCGCGGCCGCTTCGGCGCCTGCCTGATGACCGAGCCCGCTCTCGTCGCCGACTGCGTTGCTGCCATGATCGCGGCTGTCGACATTCCGGTGACGGTGAAGACCCGCATCGGCGTGGACGAGCAGGACAGCTACGACGCGCTGAAGGCTTTCGTAGAAGCGCTTGCCGCCGCCGGCTGCCGTTCCTTCACGATCCACGCCCGCAAGGCCTGGCTGAGCGGACTCAGCCCGAAGGAGAACCGCGAGGTGCCGCCGCTGCGCTACGAGGTGGTCTATGCCCTGAAGCGCGACTTCCCGCAGCTCGAGATCGTCCTCAATGGCGGCGTGCAATCGCTCGACGAGGCGGCGGCGCACCTGCGGCAGGTGGACGGCGTGATGATCGGCCGCGCGGCCTATCAGTCGCCCTACGCCCTGGCCGAGGCCGACCGCCTGATCTTCGGCGAGGCGGCCGAGCCCAAGAGCCGCGAGCAGGTGATCGCCGATTTCCTGCCCTACGTCGAACGCCAGCTTGCCGAGGGCGTGCCGCTGAAATCGATCACCAGGCACATGCTGGGCCTCTTCAACGGCCTGCCCGGCGCGCGCGCCTGGCGCCGCCATCTCGCCGAGCAGGCACACCGGCCAGAGGCTGGCCCGGAGGTCATCGAGGCGGCGCTCGCCCGCTGGCGGCAGACGCAGGAGAAGCGGCGGGCGGCCTGACTGCCTGCAATAAAAACGCTAGCAGGGGAGAAAAACATGGCCGACCACAAGAAGAAGGGGCTGTCGAGCGGCCTCACCCACTACGGCGATCCCGGCTTCGCGGCCTACCTGCGGCGCTCCTTCGCGCGCTCCATGGGCTATTCCGACGCGATGCTGGATCGCCCCGTCGTCGGCATCACCTGGACGGCCAGCGGCTTCAACAACTGCCACCGCGGCGTGCCCGAGCTGATCGCGGCGGTGAAGCGCGGCGTGCTGGCCGGCGGCGCCCTGCCGCTCGACTTCCCGGTGACCTCGCTGGGCGAGGTCTTCCTCAATCCCACCAGCCTGCTCTACCGCAACCTCATGGCGATGGACGTCGAGGAGATGATCCGCGCCCAGCCGATGGACGCGGTGGTGCTGGTCGGCGGCTGCGACAAGACCCTGCCGGCGCTGGTGATGGGCGCCATTCCGGCGGGCAAGCCGGCCATCGTGCTGGCGACCGGGCCGATGTCGACCGGGCGCTACCGCGGCGCGCGCCTCGGCGCCTGCACCGACTGCCGGCGCTTCTGGGCGCAGTACCGCGCCGGCGCGCTGGACGACAACCAGATCGGCGAGATCGAAGGCAATCTCGCCACCACGGCCGGCACCTGCGCGGTCATGGGCACTGCCAGCACCATGGCGATCCTCTGCGAGGCGCTGGGGCTCATGCTGCCCGGCGGCGCGGCCGTGCCGGCGGTCCATGCCGACCGCCTGCGCCAGGCCGAGGCGAGCGGCC
>DATCXZ010000374.1:0-1665 GCA_036570545.1 Kiloniellaceae bacterium | reverse complement strand
CTCGACAAGAGCTTCGTCCGGCTCGCCGAGCGCGACGGCCTGCATGCCGGCGAGGCGCGAGCGCAGGTCGGGCAGCGGGCAGCGCCAGCGCGCCGGCGCTTCGCGCCCGGTCAGCAGCAGGAAGCCGCGGCGCTCCGCCATCATGTTGTAGAGGTGCAGCAGGCGGCGGGCGACCTCCGGCTCAGCCTCCAGGCAGCCGGCAACGTCTTCCACCACACAGGCGGCGGCATCGCCGAGCCAGGCCGGCGGCTCGTCGCGCCGAAGCTGCGCGGCATCGATCTCGACGGCGCCCGAGGCCTGGCGCCAGACCTGGCAGAGGTGCGACTTGCCGCTGCCGGACGGGCCGTAGATCGCCAGCGCCGGCGCCGGCCAGTCGGGCCAGCGATCGACCCAGGCGACCGCGAGCTGGTTGCTCGGCGCCACCAGGAAGTCCTCGCGGGCGAGGGCCGGACGATGGTCGAGCTCGAGCGGAAGCTGCGCCGGCGCCGTCACGGCGCGCCGTCCGATCCGCCCGGCGGCTCCCCCTCGTCATGATAGCCGATGTAGTAGGGGCTGAGACGGTACTGCCGGAAGGCGAAGCGCACGCCGACGCCGATCACCGCCGCCACCGGCACCGCCAGCAGCACGCCGACGAAGCCGAACAGCGCGCCGCCGGCCAGCAGCGCGAACATCACCCAGACCGGATGCAGACCGACACGGCCGCCCACCAGCTTCGGCGTCAGGAAGTTGCCTTCGATGGCCTGGCCGACGAAGAAGACCGCCGCGACGATGACGACCGATATCCAGCTATCGAACTGCGCCAGCGCGAGCCCGACCGACAGCAGCAGGCCGATCATCGATCCGAGGTAGGGAATGAAGGAGAGGAAACCGGCGATAAGGCCGACGGTGAGCCCGAAGTCGAGGCCGGCAAGCGTCAGGCCAACGGCATAGAACACCGCCAGCGTCAGGCAGACCGTTCCCTGGCCGCGCAGGAAGCCTGCCAGCGTCTCGTCGACCTCGCGCCCGAGCTGGCGGATCGTCTCCTGGTGCCGGCGCGGCAGCGAGTCGTCGGCCCTGGCAATCATGCTGTCCCAATCGCGCAGCAGATAGAAGGCGACCACCGGGGTGATCACCAGCAGCGCGATGAAGTTGAAAAAGGCGACGCCGCCCGAAATGATGCCGCCGAGCACGCCGGTGAGCCAGCCGAACGCTTTGGCGGCCGAATCGCCGAGCAGCGATCTCAGCTTCTCCTCGCTGCTCGGGTCCAGGCGCTCGCGAAGCATCTCGAGGAGCTGGTTCGCTTCACGCTCCACGGCCGCGGCGTATTCCGGAACCCGCTCCAGGAGCGTGACCATCTGGCTGGCCACCGCCGGGATGATCAGCAGCAGCACCAGCACGCAGAGCAGCACGAAAAACAGGGTGACCAACGCGGTCGCCCAGGTCCGCGACATCCAGCGCTCCAGCTTGTCGCAGATCGGGTCGAGCAGATAGGCCACCGCCATGCCGGCCACGAAGGGCAGCAGCATGCTGCGCAGCAGGTAGATGCCGACCAGCGTCACCGCCAGCACGATCAGCCAGAACCGCACCTGGCTCGCCATCGACACCGGAGACGGCATGCCTGCCGCCGGCCGGCGCGCGCCGGGCTCGCCGCCGCTCATTACGGCTGCGGCGCCGGGGCCGGCCCCG
>DATCXZ010000373.1:0-5345 GCA_036570545.1 Kiloniellaceae bacterium | reverse complement strand
CGCGGGGCCCGGCGAGCTGCGGGCGCTCCGGCGCGGCCGGGTCGGCCAGGAAGGTGAAGGCCTCGGCGAAGGGATCGCCCTCCTGAAAGCCGAGGCCGCTGTTGTGGACGACGCAGACGCCGCCCCCGGCGACGCCGACGCGCGACGGCAGCGTCACCGTCATCGCGAAATACATGGCCACCGCGGCGTCGGCGGCCGAGCCGCCGTTGCCGATGACGTCGCGCCCGATGGTCACCGCGCGCGGCTCGTCGCCGGCGACCAGGCCAGCGAAGCCTTCGACCGGAGCGATCACCCCGGGCTCCCGCGGCGCCTCGCAGGCGGCGAGAAGCGCCACGCTAAGGCCCAGGAAGCCTGCTAGTTTCAGAACCGCGGGGGATGCCTTGCGTTGAAATGCCCGTAACAGGCGGCTAGGTATGATGATGAAAGGCGAAAAAAGACCCTTGCGCAAACCGCCCATTCCTTTGCTGTGCGTCTTATTGCTTCTGCTCGGCCCTCTGACGCCGCAGCGGGCGGCAGCCCAGCAGCTTCAGCTGATTCGCGATGCGGAGATCGAAAGTACCATCCGCACCTACGCCACGCCACTGTTCCAGGCGGCCGGGCTGAGCCCCCAGGGGATCTCGCTGTACCTCGTAAATGACCGCGCGCTCAACGCCTTTGTCGCCGGCGGCCTCAACATGTTCATCAATACGGGGCTGCTGATCGAGACCAAGGACCCCGGCGAGGTGATCGGGGTGATCGCCCACGAAACCGGCCACATCGCCGGCGGCCACCTGGCGCGCAGCGGCCCCGCCCTCGAGCAGACCTACGCGACCCTGATCGCGACCTATCTGCTCGGCCTCGGCGCCGCGCTGGCCACCGGCGAGCCGGGCCTCGGCGCCGCGGTGCTGAGCGGCGGCCAGGACATCGCCCTGCGCAACCTGCTGCAGTACACCCGGACCCAGGAGACCTCGGCCGACCAGGCGGCGGTGAGCCTGCTGCGTGCGACCCAGCAGTCGCCGCGGGGGCTGCTGAACTTCATGGACGCCTTGAGCGGCCAGGAGGTTCTGCTGACCAACAACCAGGACCCCTACCTGCGCACCCACCCGCTGACCCAGGATCGCATCGACTTCCTGCGCCACGCGATGCAGGAATCGCCCTATGCCGACAAGCCGACGGACCCGGAGCTGGTCCGGCTGCACAACCGCATGCGGGCCAAGCTGATCGGCTTCCTCCAGCCGATGAGCCAGGTACTGCAGAGCTACCCGGAGAGCGACAAGAGCCTGCCGGCGCGCTATGCCCGCGCCATCGCCTACTACCGGGTGCCGAACATCGACAAGGCCGTCACGGAGATCGACGCCCTGCTGCAGGAACGGCCCGACGATCCCTATTTCCACGAGTTGAAGGGCCAGATGCTGCTGGAGCACGGCCGCGTCGCCGAATCGGTGCCGGAATACGAGGCGGCGGTTCGGGTGCTGCCCCAGTCGGCGCAGATCCGCCAGGCGCTGGCCAAGGCGCAGGTCGCCTTGGACACCCGCGAGATGGACCGCGCAGCGCTGGAGAACCTGACCGTCACGCTGGCCGAGGAGCCCAACAATGCCGGCGCCTGGCGGCTCTCGGCGATCGCTCACGGCCGCCTCGGCAACGAGGCGATGACCGCCCTCGCGCTGGCCGAGAGCGCGCTCGCCCGTGGCAAATACGAGGAGGCGCGCGGACGCGCCGAGCATGCCAGCGGCCTGCTGCAGGAGAACACCGCGCCCTGGCTGCGTGCCCAGGACCTGATGAACGAGGCAGATCGCCGGCTGAAGCGGGACGACTGAAGGCGCCGGCGGGCCGCCCAACCGACCTGTGATTTGCGCTACCCCGGCCCGATCCGCTATCACTGCCCGCCGGTGGCGCTTTCCGGGCCGCCGGTGACGCTTTCCGGGGCCGCCGCCCCTTCCGGCAGCCGAACGGCGAAGAGAAAGATGATGAAACACAACGACTTCCTGCGCGCAGCCGCAGCCCTTACCGTAACCCTGGGCCTGGCCGCCGCGCCCCACGCAGTCTCGGCGCAGGAGGCGTCTCCCTTCGATGCCAGGCAGAGCGAGGCGATCGAGCGGCTGGTGCAGCAGTACCTCCTCGAGCATCCGGAGGTGCTGGTGGAGGCGCTGCGGCGCTACGAGCAGCAGCAGCAGGCCGCCGAGGCCAGGCGCCAGGCGGAGGCCATCGCCGCGCTGGCCGGCCAGCTCACCGCCGACCCGCGCGATCCGGTGATCGGCAACCCCCAGGGCGACGTCACCCTGGTCGAGTTCTTCGACTACCGCTGCGGCTACTGCAAGCGCATGACAGGGACCCTCGCGAAGCTCATCGAGGAAGACCCGCAGCTCCGCGTGGTGATGAAGGAATTCCCCATCCTCAGCCAGCAGTCGGCCACCGGCGCGCACGCTGCCCTTGCCGCGCTGCGCCAGGGCAAGTACGAAGCCTTCCACTTCGCCCTCATGGAAGGCGGCGGCGGCCTCAGCCAGATGGAGATTCTGGCGGTGGCCGATTCGGTCGGCCTCGACAGCGAGCGGCTGCAGCGCGAGATGCAGGACCCGCAGATCACGGCGCTGCTGCGCAGCAACCACGCCCTGGCCGAGCAGATCGGCATCACCGGCACGCCGGCCTTCATCATCGGCAACACGCTGATTCCCGGCGCGGTGAGCATCGAGGAGCTGCGCGCGAAGATCGCCGCCGCGCGCGCCAAAGCGGGCTGAGAACCCTCGGGCTCCATGAGGCGGCGGCGTGCCGCCACAGCCATCGCGGCGAGAGGCGCGGTTGCACCGTCACGGCCGGCTATGCTAACGCTTGTCGGTCTGGATCAACGGGGACGCGCAAGTGGCCAAGGCGCCAAAAGTTCTTATCCTCAACGGCCCCAATCTGAACATGCTCGGAAGCCGCCAGCCCGATGTCTACGGGCGAGAGACCCTCGCCGATGTCGAGAAGAGCTGCCGCCGCCATGCCAAGAGCCGGGGCCTTGCCGCCGAGTGCCGCCAGTCCAACAGCGAGGGCGAGCTGGTCGGATGGATCCAGGGCGCGCGCGGCAGCCACGACGGCATCATAATCAATCCGGGCGCCTATTCGCACACCTCGATCGCCATCATGGATGCCTTCCTCGCGGTCGGCCTCCCGTTGATCGAGGTGCATCTCTCCAACATTCATCGGCGCGAGGCCTTCCGACATCACTCCTATGTGTCGAAGGTGGCCGACGCCGTGATCTGCGGTTTGGGCTCGCAGGGCTATCTCATGGCCCTGGACGCGATGGCCCGGCGCCTGAACGCTGAGCAAGAAACGTGATGGCCAAGTTTGACGTGAACGAAGAGCTGGTGCGCAAGCTGGCGGACCTGCTGCACGAGACGGGACTCACCGAGATCGAGTACGAGATCGACGACCACCGCATCCGCGTGGCCAAGACGCCTGCGGTGGCCAGCTACGCGCCGGCGCCAGCGATGCCGGCGGCGCCCTGCGCGCCGCAGACGCCAGCGGGGAGCGGGCCGGAGGCGATCCCGGCCGGCGCAGTGACCGCGCCCATGGTGGGCACCGTCTACGTCGCCAGCGAGCCCGGCGCGCCGCCCTTCGTGAAGGCCGGCGACGAGGTGCACGAAGGCCAGGTGCTGCTCATCATCGAGGCCATGAAGGTGATGAATCCGCTGGCCGCGCCGCGCGCCGGAACGGTCAAGCAGATCTTGGTCACCGACGGCCAGCCGGTGGAGTACGGTGAGCCGCTGCTGGTGATCGAGTAGGCCGCCCGGCAGCGATGTTCGACAAGATCCTCATTGCCAACCGCGGCGAGATCGCGCTCCGCATCCACCGCGCCTGCCGCGAGATGGGGATCCAGACGGTGGCGGTGCACTCCACCGCCGACGCCGATGCCATGCACGTGCGCCTCGCCGACGAATCGGTCTGCATCGGGCCGGCGCCGAGCAAGGACAGCTACCTCAACATCCCCGCCATCCTCTCCGCCGCCACCATCACCGGCGCGGACGCCATCCATCCGGGCGTCGGCTTCCTCTCGGAGAACGCCGGCTTCGCCTCCATGGTGGAGGAGCACGGCATGGTGTTCATCGGGCCCTCGCCCGAGCACATCGCCATGATGGGCGACAAGGTGGTGGCCAAGCAGACGGCGCAGGGCCTCGGCATTCCCGTGGTGCCCGGCTCCGACGGCGCGGTGACCTCCGCCGAGACGGCGCGCAGCACGGCAGACGCCATCGGCTATCCGGTGCTGATCAAGGCTTCGGCCGGCGGCGGCGGGCGCGGCATGAAGGTGGCGAACAACGCCGGCGAGGTGGAAGACGCCTACCGCCTCGCGCGCTCGGAGGCGAAGGCCGCCTTCGGCAACGACGAAGTCTACATGGAGAAGTACCTCGGCCGGCCGCGCCACATCGAGGTGCAGCTTCTGGCCGACGGCCAGGGTGGCTCGATCCACCTCGGCGAGCGCGACTGCTCGCTGCAGCGCCGTCACCAGAAGGTGCTGGAGGAGGCGCTGTCGCCGGCACTCAACGCGGCCGAGCGCGAGACCATCGGCACGCGTGTCGCCGAGGCCATGCGCGAGCTCGGCTACCGCAGCGCCGGCACCGTCGAGTTCCTCTACGAGAACGGCGAGTTCTATTTCATCGAGATGAACACCCGCCTGCAGGTCGAGCATCCGATCTCGGAGGCGATCACCGGCGTCGATCTGGTGCGCGAGCAGATCCGCGTCGCCGCCGGGCTGCCGCTCGACCTCGCGCAGAGCGACATCTCGTTTTCCGGCCACGCCATCGAATGCCGCATCAACGCCGAGAACCCGCAGACCTTCATGCCCTCGCCCGGGCTGGTGACCGACTACCACGCCCCCGGCGGCCTCGGCGTCCGGGTCGATTCCGGCCTCTACGCGGGCTACCGCATCCCTTCCACCTACGACAGCCTGATCGCCAAGCTGATCGTCCACGGCCAGACCCGCAACGAGTGCCTGATGCGCCTGCGCCGGGCGCTCGAGGAGTTCGTCATCGTCGGCGTCGACACTTCGATCCCGCTGCACCAGCGGCTCATCGGCGCGCAGGACTTCATCAACGGCGACTACGACATCCACTGGCTGGAAAAATTTGTCGCCGGCAACGCCTAGGCTTATATGATTCGGCGTCATGCAGCTGACGCCCGACCTTCTGCTCCGCGCCTATGCCATCGGCATCTTTCCGATGGCCGAGAGCCGCGTCGATCCGGAGCTGCACTGGATCGACCCGGACATGCGGGGCATCCTGCCGCTCGACGGCTTCCGCCTGCCGCGCAAGCTGCGCGCCCGCATCCGCCGCGGCGACTTCGAGGTGCGCTGCAACTCGGCCTTCCAGGAGGTCATCCGCGGCTGCGCCGAG
>DATCXZ010000372.1:0-1947 GCA_036570545.1 Kiloniellaceae bacterium | reverse complement strand
CCGCGTCGTGACCGCGCCCTCATGATCGCACCGGCCAGTCTGCCGCCGCTGCGCGAGGTCATCGCCCGCCACGGCCTCGGCGCCCGCAAGGCGCTGGGCCAGCACTTCCTGCTCGACCTCAACCTGACCGGCCGCATTGCGCGCGCGGCACCCCGCCTCGCGCAGGGCACGGTCATCGAGATCGGTCCCGGGCCTGGCGGTCTCACCCGCGCGCTGCTTGCCGAGGGCGCCGCTCGCGTGGTCGCCATCGAGAAGGACCGCCGCTGCCTGGACGCCCTCGCCGAGCTCGGCGGCGCCTATCCCGGCCGTCTGGAAGTGGTCGAGGCCGACGCCCTCAAGCTCGACCTCACGGAGCTCGACCCGGCGCCGCGCCAGATCGTCAGCAACCTGCCCTACAACATCTCGACGGCGCTGCTGGTGCGCTGGCTGACGGCGCTGGCCGCGGACCCGGGTGCCTTCTCCGCGATGACCCTGATGTTCCAGAAGGAGGTTGCCGAACGGCTGGTGGCAGCGCCGCGCAGCCCTGCCTACGGCCGCCTCTCGGTGCTGACCCAGTGGCTCTGCCAGCCGCGGCCGCTGTTCGACATTCCGCCGCGCGCCTTCACGCCGCCGCCCAAGGTGGTCTCCACCGTGGTCGCGGTCACGCCGCGCGCCGAGCCGCTGGCGCCGGCCTCGCTCGGCGTCCTCGAGAAAGTGACGGCGGCGGCCTTCGGCCAGCGCCGCAAGATGCTACGGCAGAGCCTGAAGTCGCTGGGCGGCGACCCTGCCCGACTCTTCGAGGCGACCGGCATCGCGCCGACCGCGCGCGCCGAGGAGCTTTCGGTAGTGGAGTTCTGTGCCCTCGCGCGGGCTTCACTGGCCGGCGCGTAACACTTCGACGAAGGTGCGCAGGCCGACCCGGCGCTCGCGGCGCAGGCGCTCGGCGGTGAGGATCGCCTCCACCTGCGCCACGCTGCTTTCCAGGTTGTCGTTGATGATGATGTAGTCGTACTCGGCCCAGTGGCTCATCTCGTCGGCGGCCTTGGCCATGCGGCCGCGCACCACCTCGTCGCTGTCCTGGGCGCGCGCATGCAGGCGGCGCTCCAGCTCCGTCGTCGAGGGCGGCAGGATGAACACGCTGACCAGGTCGTCGCGCGCCGTCTCGCGGAGCTGCTGGGTGCCCTGCCAGTCGATGTCGAACAGCACGTCGCGGCCGCGCTCCAGCGCCTTCTCCACCGGCCCGCGCGGCGTGCCGTAGTTGTTGCCGAACACCACCGCGTGTTCCAGCAGCTCGCCGCCGGCGACCATGGCGGCAAAGCGGTCCTGGGCGACGAAGAAGTAGTCCTTGCCCTCGGCCTCGCCGGGCCGCGGCGGCCGCGTCGTCGCCGAGATCGACAGCGAGAGATTGTCGTCGCTGTCGAGCAGCCGGCGCGAGATCGTCGTCTTGCCGGCACCGGAGGGCGACGACAGCACCAGCATGAGGCCGCGGCGCTTGATATCGGTTTCCACCACCGCCGCTACTCGATGTTCTGCACCTGCTCGCGCAGCTGCTCGATCGAGGACTTGAGGTCGAGGCCGATGCGGGTCAGCTCCACGTCGACCGACTTGGAGCACAGCGTGTTGGCCTCGCGGTTGAACTCCTGGCAGAGGAAGTCGAGCTTGCGGCCGACGGCGCCGCCCTGGTCGAGCAGCTCGCGCGCCGCCTCGACGTGTGCGGCCAGGCGGTCGAGCTCCTCGCGGACGTCGGCCTTGCCGGCGAGCATGGCGAGTTCCTGAGCGAGGCGATCTTCGGAGACACCGGCGCTCTCCTCCAGCAGCAGCGCAAGCTGCTCCGTCAGGCGCTGGCGCAACGCCTGCGGCTGGGTCGCCGCGCAGCCACGGGCGGCCTCGGCGAGGCGCTCGATCTCGTCGAGGTGGCCGCGAGCCATGGCGAGCAGCCGCGCCCCTTCGGCCGCACGCATGGCGACC
>DATCXZ010000371.1:0-5309 GCA_036570545.1 Kiloniellaceae bacterium | reverse complement strand
TGCGCGAGGTCGCCATGGACGAGGCCCGCTTCTGCGGCATGCTGACCCGCCATGTGACCCGCCTCGGCGGCACCCCGAGCCGGGCGACCGGCGCCTTCTACGACAAGGTCGTCGCCCTCGACTCGCCGGCCGACCGCCTTGCCCTGGTGAACCGCGGGCAGGGCTGGGTGGTGCGCCGTCTGCGCGAAGCCCTCGGCCGGATTGCCGACGGCGCCCTGCAGTCCGACCTGGAGGACATGCTGCAGGTGCACGAGAGCAACATCGCGCGCTGCAACGCGCTGGGCTGAGGCCGCCGGCTCTCTGCATCGCGCTGCGGCCGTACGCCGGGTCCCCGGGGGCGAGCCCTACTGGGGTTCGCGCACATCTCTATCCCCCATTTTGAGGTCGTCACCCCGGCCAAGCGAGCGCCGCCTCACTCAGACTGTCATCCCGGCCAAGCGACCGCAGGGAGCGCGAGCCGGGATCTATGGATGGGCAGGGTGCCCGGCGGCTCCATAGCCCCGGCTCGCGCTCGCTTACGCTCGCTTGGCCGGGGTGACGACCTCAAAGTGGGCGAGAGAGTAGGCTCGTCGCTGGGATGACAGCCTTTGTGTGGCAACGCCTTGATGTGAAAGCCACCCGAAGGTTTGTTTCCTATTGCAAATGAGAGTCACTATCATTATCAAGTGATTGCGACCGCCGCGTGGGGCGGGCGGCTCGCGCAGGGAAGCTGGCAGGTTCATGTCTTTGAAGCCGAACGAATCTCCTGAAGCGCGGCCGCGCAAGGCGGCGGCGCGTCGGCTGCTCAGCCGCGACCTGCTCGGCGGCGCGCAGGAGGTCGTCATCGAGCACGACGGCGACTTCTACCGCCTCCGCTGCACCAGCAAGGGGAAGCTGATCCTGACGAAGTGAGCCGCCGCGGGGCCGCGGCGCGAGTCCAGATTTATCCGAAGAGTCCCAGCCAGCCACTCACGGCCCTGCCTCGCACGGCAGGGCTCATCGGCAGCCAGCCCGGACCACCGCAGAGAGTCCCGATCGGGACCGGGGGAGTTGGCATGGTTGGCAGACAGTTCATCTTGGGCACCAGCGTTTCGGTCCTCGCCTTGCTGGCGGGCGGCGCGGCAGGCGCGCAGACGGTAGAGACGGAGGCTCCGGAGGCTCCGGCAGCGTCACCGGCGCCGCAGCAGGGGCAGGCGGGAGAGGGGGTCGCGCAGGCGACGCCGCTCGACACCATCTCGGTTACCGCGACGCGCAATCCCATCGAGACCTTCGAGTATCCCGGCATGGTGACCGTGATCGGTCCGCAGGAGCTGCAGACGCTGCAGCCGTCGTCGCCGGACGACATCCTCCGCTTCGTGCCGAACGTCGAGTTTCTCGGCGGGCCGCGGCGCACCGGCGAGGTGCCGAGCATCCGCGGCTTCTCCGGGCCCGACGTCATCATCCTCTTCGACGGCGCGCGGCAGAACTACAATTCGGGCCACGACGGCCAGTTCTTCATCGATCCCAGCGTGCTGAAGCAGGTCGAGGTGCTGCGCGGCTCGGCCTCCTCGCTGTACGGCAGCGGCGGCACCGGCGGCGTCATCGAGTTCCGCACCATCGACGCCGGCGACTACCTGGCCGAGGACGAGACGGTCGGCGCGAAGGTGGGGGCAGGCTACCAGTCGGCCAACCGCGAGACGCTCGGCACCTTCACCGGCTTCGCCACGCCGGCCGAGGGGCTCGACATGGTCGCCAGCGTCGCCAAGCGCGATTCAGGCTCCATCGAGCTCGGCGACGGCAGCGAGCTCGACAATTCTGACGACGACATCGTCTCCGGCCTCGGCAAGATCAGCTACACCTTCGGCGAGCACCACCGCGTCGAAGGCTCCTACCTCACCTTCCGCAACACGGCGGAGGAGCCGAACAACGGGCAGGGCATCGACGGCGACGACATCGTCGAGAAGGAGATCCAGTCCGACACCTGGCGCGCCGCCTACAGCTACAGCAATCCCGACGACAACCTTCTCGACCTCGACGTCCTCGCCTACTACACCGACATGCAGGCCGATGAGCTGCGCCTCGACGACTTGGGCGCCGGCCCCGAGGGCGAGCTGCTGAAGCGCGATGTCGAAACCCTCGGCTTTCGCGTCGACAACCGCTCGCGCGTCATGCTGAGCGAAAGCATCGGCACCACCTTCACCTACGGCGGCGAGTTCTATCGCGATGTCCAGGACGGCGCCTCGGCGAGCGGCGAACGCGAGGGCGTGCCCGATGCCGACTCTACTTTCTATGGCCTCTTCGCCCAGGCGGAGATCGCGGTCGCCGAGCCTTTCGGCGTGCTGCCCGGCGACATGCTGATCATCCCCGGCCTGCGCTTCGACTCCTACCGCTCCTCGAGCGATCTGGCGGATAGCAATTCGGACCAGGCGGTCTCGCCGCGCATCGCCCTCAGCTACATGCCATCGGACTGGTTCATGGTCTTCTCCAGCTACGGCCAGGCTTTTCGCGCGCCCCACATGGACGAGCTCTACCTCACCGGCACGCACTTCGAGATTCCGGTCGGCGCCGGCGTGGTCAACCGCTTCGTGTCTAACCCCGACCTCGACCCGCAGCGCACCGAGACTTTCGAATTCGGTCTCGGCTTCGACTTCAAAGAAGTCCTGCAAGATCGCGATCGGCTGCAGATCAAGGCTTCGCACTTCATCACCTGGGGCAAGGATTTCATCGACCTCAACGTTGACCAGCCGGAGATCTTCGTCGACTGCAATCCCTTCATCCCTGGCGACTGCGACGGCACCACGAACTCCACCAACGTGCCAAAGGCGAAGCTCTGGGGTAGCGAGATCGAGGCGTCCTACGATGGCCCGCGCTTCCTTGCCTCGCTCGGCTGGTCGACCGTCGACGGCGAGAACCGCGACACCGGCGAGAAGCTGGGCGTGCTGACGGCCGACCGGCTGACCGTCATGGGCGGCGTGAAGGTCCCGGAGATCGACTCGCTGGTCGGCTGGCGCAGCACTTTCGCCGCCGAGTTCGACAAGGTCGACGATGCCAGCGAGAAGCGCGACGCCTACGACGTGCACGACATCTTCTTCGCCTGGCAGCCGAGCGAGGGACCGTTGGAGGGGCTGCGCGTCGACCTCGGCGTCGACAACCTTTTCGACGAGAACTACGAGCGCGTCTTCGCCGGCGTGCCGGAGCAGGGCATCAACTTCAAGGGCCTGGTGAGCTACTCCCTGAAATGGTGACGGCATGTGGCGCTTTGCTCCCCACTCGTCACCCTCGGCACCGGAGCCGAGGGTCCTGGGGCGAGCGACGGAGCGGCGGCCCTGGGTCCTCGTGTCAAGCACGAGGATGACGGGCAGGTGGGTTGGGGTTGCCTTCCCCGCTCGTCACCCTCGGCCCCCGAGCCGAGGGTCCAGGGGCGAGCGACGGAGCGGCAGCCCTGGATCCTCGTGTCAAGCACGAGGATGACGTGAAGAGTGAATGCGAATGAACTTCTCGAGAATAACGATAAACGAAAGGGTGCAACGAGATGGAAGAGATCGAAGCGGGCAACGAGGGAATGGCGCTGCGCGCGCGCTGGCTGGCGCTGAAGGGGGAGGAGCCGGGCTTGCGCGCGCGCGACGCCGCGGCCAAGCTCGGCGTCTCGGAGGCGGAGCTGGTGGCGGCGCGCTGCGGCGACGGCGTGCGCCGCCTGGAGGGGCCGTGGCAGGATCTGGTGAAGGCGATGCCACAGCTCGGCACCGTCATGGTGCTGACCCGCAACGAGAGCGCGGTGCACGAGAAGGTCGGCCGCTTCGACAAGGTCTCGACCTTCCAGAGCATGGGCCTGGTGCTGAACCGCGACGTGGACCTGCGCATCTTCTTCAGCCGCTGGCACTTCGGCTTCGCGGTGACCGAAACGGCCCATGGCGCCCCGCGCCACAGCCTGCAGTTCTTCGACCGCGACGGCCTCGCCGTGCACAAGATCTACCTGCGCGAGGAGAGCGACGCCGAAGCCTACGAAGCGGTGGTCGCCAAGCACCTGCACGCCGATCAGTCGCCGACGATCGCCGTCGTGCCGCGGGCGGCGGCGCCGGCGGACCGGCCGGACGAGGCCATCGACCATGCCACGCTGCGCCAGCGCTGGCAGGCGCTGCAGGATGTGCACGACTTTCGCGACATGCTGATCGAGCTCGGCGTCGGGCGGCTGCAGGCCTGCCGGCTGGTCGGCGAGGACTTCGCCTGGCGCGTCGGCAACGGCAGCTTCCGCCAGGCGCTCGAGCAGGCGGCGGGCACGGCGCTGCCGATCATGATCTTCGTCGGCAGCCCCGGCATGGTGCAGATCCACACCGGTCCGGTGACGACGTTGAAGCAGGTCGGTCCGTGGTTCAACGTGCTCGACCCGGGCTTCAACCTGCACCTGCGCGACGGCGACATCACCGAGGCCTGGGTGGTGCGCAAGCCGACGCGCGACGGCATCGTCACCGCGCTGGAGGTCTATGATGCGGAGGGCCGGCAGATCGCCCAGATGTTCGGCGAGCGCCACGACGGCGAAAAGGAGCTGGCCGACTGGCGCACTCTCATTGAGACCCTGGCGCCGGAAGGGGTCGCGGTGCAATGAGGCTCGTCCTCGCTACGATTCTGGCGCTCGTCGTCGTTCTCCCTCCCCCCTTTTGGGGGAGGGCAGAGGCCGGCGGCGGCATCGTCTCGGTCGGCGGCGCGGTGACCGAGATCGTCTACGCCCTCGGCCAGGAAGACCGCCTGCTGGCGGTCGACACGACCAGCCTCTATCCGGCGGCGACCGGCGAGTTGCCGAACGTCGGCTACATGCGCCAGCTCTCGGCCGAGCCGATCCTCGCGCTGGGGCCTGAGCTGGTGTTGGCCATCGAGGACGCCGGGCCGCCGGCGGCGCTCGACCAGCTCCGCGATGCCGGCGTGCCGGTGGCGACGGTGCCGGACTCCTACACCCCCGAAGGCGTGCTGGCGAAGATCGACAGCGTGGCGGCGGCGCTGGGCGTTGCGGCGGCGGGCGAGGCCCTGCGTGCCAAGGTCGCCTCGGAGCTCGCGGCGGTGGAGCAGGCCTTCGGCGCGGTGACGGACCGCCCGCGCGTGCTGTTCCTGCTGACCGTCAGCAAGAGCCGCACGGCGGTCGCTGCCGGCCGCGATACCTCGGCGGCGGGCATCATCGCGCTGGCCGGCGGCATCAATGCCATCGACGGCTTCGAGGGCTACAAGCCGCTGTCGCCCGAGGCGGCGGTGGCGGCGGCGCCCGATGTGCTGCTGATCTCGACGCGTTCGCTCGACCTGCTGGGCGGGCGCGACGGCCTGCGGGCGATCCCCGAGATCGCGCTGACGCCGGCGGGCAGGGA
>DATCXZ010000370.1:0-8752 GCA_036570545.1 Kiloniellaceae bacterium | reverse complement strand
AGGCGGTGCCGAGTTGCCCGGCCGCCTCGCGGCTGGCGGCGTCGTCGGCACCGAGGACGTGCAGGGCGAGCCGCACCAGGCTGGTCGAGGTCCCCTCGACGTAGCCGCGCAGCGCCTCGAGGCTTGCCGGCGGCTCCGCATCGAGGTCCAGCTCGCGCGCATCGATGATGGCCTCCAGCAGGGCGCGCGGAAGCTGCCGAGCGGCGATGGCCTCGGCCAGCGGCTGCACGACCTCGTGCTGGCGCGCGGCGCCGTCATAGATCCCGTCCAGGCACTCGCGCCACCACTGCAGGCGGATGCGGCCGATCATCGGCTCGCTCACCACCTCCGCCGTCTTGGCCACCTCATGGTTGAAGGCATAGAGCGCGAAGAGGTGCTCGCGCTGGGCTTCCGGCGCAAAGAGGCTCGCCAGGTAGCGGTCGCGGTCGTGCCGCTCGACCAGGGCGCCGCAGGACGACAGCCGGCTCATCCTGTGCTCCGCCCGCCCCGGCAGTTCCCGGCTTCGGCTCCGAAACACTCTGGCCCCGACTCGTCTAGACGGCGCAAGGTAAAGTCCGCTGAGCCGCACAAGACCTCACGGCGTGTAGGGGAAATTCTCCGAGGAGAGTGGAAATGGCTGAGATCCTTACTTCTTTGCGCAATGCTGTCATCGCCGGCTTCGTGCTGGCAGCCCTGCTTCTGCTGCTCTATCTCGGCACGCAGGGCTACGACGGCCGCACCTTCGGCACGTTCTTCTTTCGCTGGCTGCATGTCCTCAGCGGCATCATGTGGGTCGGCCTGCTGTACTACTTCAACTTCGTGCAGATTCCCAACATGACGCGGATTCCCGACGCGCAGAAGCCGGCCATCGGCAAGGTCATCGCGCCGGCCGCGCTATGGTGGTTCCGCTGGGCAGCCATGGCAACCATTGCGACCGGCCTTATCCTGGCCTGGCTGAACGGCTACATCCTCGAGGCCATCGCCCTGGGGCTCATCGACGGCGTCGCCAAGCACAGCATGATCGGCATCGGCATGTGGCTCGGCGCCATCATGTGGTTCAATGTGTGGTTCGTGATCTGGCCGAGCCAGCAGCGCGCTCTCGGTCTCGTCGAGGCGAGCGCCGAGGCCAAGGCGGCCTCCGCGCGCACGGCCATGCTGGTTTCGCGCGCCAACATCGTTCTGTCGGTGCCGATGCTGTTCGCCATGGTGTCGGCGCAGAACCTCTTTTGAGGCAGAACCTCTTTTGAGACGGCAGCCGGCTCCGGTCTGCTGTCGAGGCCACCGCGGCGCCGTTCGAGAAATTAACGCGTCGCTGCCGGCTTTGCCCTTGGAACTTTGCGTCCGGCTGGCTAATTGTCGATAGTGCATAGCTACGCTTGAACCGGCGCCGCAAGGGGTCGGGTTTTGTTCCGATCGGACAGAGAGAGAAAGAAAGAGAGAAACGGCATGGCCTTTGAGCTCCCCCCCCTGCCCTACGCGCAGGACGCACTGGAACCGCACTGCTCGGCTAAGACCCTGAGCTTCCATCACGGCAAGCACCATCAGGCCTACGTGAGCAAGACCAACGAGCTGATCGCGGGCACCGAGCATGCCGACAAGTCCCTCGAGGAGATCATCAAGTCGAGTTCCGGCACGCTCTTCAATCAGGCTGCCCAGGTGTGGAACCACACCTTCTTCTGGAACTCCATGAAGCCGGGCGGCGGCGGTCAGCCGGGCGGCGCGCTGGCCACGGCGATCGACAAGAGCTTCGGCAGCCTCGACAAGTTCAAGGAAGAGTTCAAGACCAAGGGCGTCGGCCAGTTCGGCAGCGGCTGGGTCTGGCTGGTGAAGGACGGCAATGACCTGAAGGTGGTCGGCACCGGCAACGCCGACACCCCCTTGGCGCACGGCCAGACGCCAATCCTCACCTGCGACGTCTGGGAGCACGCCTACTATCTCGACTATCAGAACCGGCGCCCCGACTTCATCCAGGCCTTCCTCGACCATCTGGTGAACTGGGACTTCGCGGCGAAGAACTTCGGCGCCTGAGAACTTCAGCGCCTGAGATAAGGCGCGCGATGAAACAGGAGAGCCGCCGGGCGCGCCCGACGGCTCTTTTCCTGCCCGCATCCGGATTCCACTGCCCTTGACGACGCGCGCGAAGTGCGGTCCGGTGCCGCCCATGGGGGACCAGGACACACGACAGCCGAGCCGCGAGCCTGCGGGCTCGTCGGGCGAGGTGTTCCTGGCTTTCCTGAAGCTCGGCCTTACGTCGTTCGGCGGCCCGATCGCGCATCTCGGATACTTCCGCGATGAACTGGTCGTCCGCCGCAGGTGGATCGGGGAGAGCGGCTATGCCGATCTCGTCGCGCTCTGCCAGTTCCTGCCCGGCCCGGCCAGCAGCCAGGTCGGCTTCGCGCTCGGCCTGCTGCGCGGCGGGCCGCTCGGCGCGCTCGCCGCCTGGGCCGCCTTCACCCTGCCCTCTGCCATCGCCCTGGTGCTCTTCGCCCTGGGCGCAGCCGCCTTCGAAGGGCCTCTCGGGAGCGGCTTCCTGCACGGCCTCAAGGTCGTCGCCGTCGCGGTGGTGGCGCAGGCCGTGTGGGGCATGGCACGCGCGCTCTGCCCGGACCGCACGCGCGCCGGCATCGCGCTCCTCGCCGTTCTCATTGTCATCTTCATGGCCGGGCCGGTCGGCCAGGTGGCGGCCATCGTCGCCGGCGGCCTCGCCGGGCTCAGGCTGTGCCGCAGCGCGGCTCCCGCCACCGTCGGACACCTGACGGTCCCGGTATCGCGGCGCGCCGGCGCAATCCTTCTCGCGCTGTGCCTGGCGCTGCTGGTCCTGCTGCCCTTGCTCCGGGCAGGGCTTCCGCTGTCGGAAGGCGTCGCGCGTTTCGATGCCTTCTACCGCTCGGGCGCGCTGGTGTTTGGCGGCGGCCACGTGGTCCTGCCCCTGCTCGAGGCGGAAGCCGTGCATCCAGGCTGGGTGAGCCAGGACGCATTCCTTGCCGGCTACGGCGCGGCGCAGGCGGTGCCCGGACCGCTGTTCACCTTCGCGGCCTATCTCGGAACGGTCATGGAGCCGGCGCCCAACGGCGTGGCGGGGGCGCTGCTCTGCCTTGTCGCGCTCTTCCTTCCCGGCCTGCTGCTGGTCGCCGGCGCGCTGCCGTTCTGGGACGCCTTGCGCAGCCGGCCGCTCGCGCAGGCGGCGATGCGCGGCACCAATGCGGCGGTCGTCGGCATTCTCGGCGCGGCCCTCTACGATCCGGTGTGGACCAGCGCCATCCTCGGGCCCTACGACTTCGCGCTCGCGCTGCTCGGGTTCCTCCTGCTTGCGGTCTGGAAGGCCCCGCCGTGGGTGGTGGTGGCTGTTCTGGCCGCCGGCGGCACCGGCACCGCGCTGCTGTAGCGCGACCGACCCTAATCGACCGCGATAAGGACGGCGGCGACGCGGCGGTCCTCGGCGACCAGCACGTTGTAGGTGCGACAGGCCGCGCCGGTATCCATCGGCTCCAGCGCCACACCGCGGGCGCGGGCCGCGGCACGCAGGGCGGGATCGATCATGGCCATGGCGCGCCCGCAGCCGATCAGCAGCACCTCGACCGGCGGCACGGCGCTCAGCACCGGCTCCAGGCTCGCGAGGTCGAGTTCGTCGATGGAGGTGGGTGGCCAGGCTGCCGAGCGGTCGGGCAGCACCAGAATGGAGCCGCGGTAGGTTTCGCCGGTGACGCGGAAGCCGCCGTTGCCGTAGCGCTCGATGACCTGGCGTCCCTGCGGAACGAGCGGCGTGACGTCCATCTCCGCTCCCTTCTCGAGTGCGCGCCGTCAGGCCGACGGCTCGGCCGCCCTGGCCTCTTCCGCCTCTTCCTTGCCGCTGCTGCGCCGCAGCTTCAGATACGACAGCAGCGGCACCGCGAGGCCAAAGGACGAGAACGTCCCGATCAGGATGCCCCAGATCAGGCCGGCCGTGAACCCGCGGATGACCTCCCCGCCGAAGATGAAGAGCGCGAGCAGCGCGATCAGCGTGCTGATAGAGGTCAGCAGGGTGCGCGAGAGCGTCGTGTTGACCGCGCGGTTGAGCAGCTCGTTCAGCTCCAGCTTCTTGTAACGGCGCAGCATCTCGCGCACGCGGTCGAAGATGACCACGGTGTCGTTGATCGAATAGCCGGCGATGGTCAGCACCGCGGCGAGGGTGGAGAGGTTGAACTCAAGCTGAGTCAACGCAAAGAACCCGATGGTCGCCACCACGTCGTGCAGCAGCGAGATCAGGGCCGCCACTCCGAACTGCCACTCGAAGCGGAACCAGACGTAGATGGCGATGCCGAGCATGGCGAGCAGGGTGGCGAGCGCGCCGTCCACCTTCAGCTCGTCGCCGACCTTCGGCCCCACGTATTCCTGGCGGCGGATTTCCGTCCCTTCGCCAAGCGCCGCCGTGATGGCCTCGACGGCCGCGTGCTGTCCCGCCTCGTCCTCGGCGGAATTCGACAAGTTGATCAACACATCGGTCGGCTCGCCGAACTGCTGCAGCGTCACATCGCCGAGTCCGAGGTCGCCCAGCCGGTTGCGCAGCTCGCCGAGGTCGGCCGGCTGCGCCAGGCGCGCCTCGAGCAGCAGGCCGCCCCGAAAGTCGACGCCGAAGTTCAGCCCTTGCACGATCGTTATGGCAACCGAGGCCACCGTGATCAGCGCCGCGATGGCGAGGAAAATATTTCGCTGGCCGATAAAGTTGAGGCCGGGATCGAGCGGGAACTTGCGGATCAGCGCCATGGCTTGCCGCTCCTAGATCGCAAGGGTCTGCGGCCGCCGGCGGCGCAGCCAGAAGACGACGATGACGCGCGTGACCATGATGGCCGAGAACATCGACGTGATAAGGCCGAGCGACAGCGTGACGGCAAAGCCCTTGATGGGCCCGGTGCCGAAGTGAAACAGCAGCACGCCGGCGATCAGCGTGGTGAGGTTCGAATCCCAGATGGTGACCATCGCCCGCCGGTAGCCGGCATCGACGGCCGTGACCGGGCCGCGCCCGCTGTACAGCTCCTCGCGCATGCGCTCGAAGATCAGCACGTTGGCATCGACGGCCATGCCCATTGTCAGCACGATGCCGGCGATACCGGGCAGCGTGAGGGTCGCCTGAAGCACCGAGAGAGCAGCCAGCAGCAGCACGAGGTTGATCACCAGTGCCGTGCTCGCCATGGCACCGAGCAGCCCGTACATGACGACCATGAAGATCACCACGAAGATCAGGCCGAGCACCGAGGCGATCTCGCCGGCAGCGATCGAATCGGCGCCGAGGCCGGGGCCGACGGTACGCTCCTCCAGGTACTGCACCGGCGCCGGCAGCGCGCCCGCGCGCAGCAGCAGGGCCAGGTCCTGCGCCGTCTCCACACTGAAGCTGCCGGTGATGATGCCGCTGCCGCCGGTGATCGCCGACTGGATGCGCGGTGCCGAGATCACCTCGTCGTCGAGGATGATGGCGAAGATGCGCCCGACGTTGTCGCGGGTGGCATCGCCGAAGCGCTTGGCGCCCAGCGTATCGAAGTTGAAGGAGACCGCGGGGCGGCCGTCCTGGTCGAAGGTCGCCTGCGCGTTGGTCAGGTGGTCGCCGTCCACGATCACCCGCTTGCTGACCACGTAGGACGCGGGAAAGCCCGCCCGGCGCTCGCTCTCGGCCGCGGGAAGGATCTCATAGGATGGCGGGATGCGCGCACCGGGAGCGATGTTCTCGTTCACGAAGCGGAAGCTCATCACCGCCGGCTCGCCGAGCAGCGCCTTCAGGCGCTGCGGGTCGTCGAAGCCGGGAACCTGGATGACGATGCGGTCCGTACCCTGGCGCTGGATCGACGCCTCGCGGGTGCCCGACTCGTCGATGCGCCGGCGCATCACCTCCACCGACTGGGACATCGCCGCGTTGGTCCGCTCGCGCAGCGCGGCCTCGGTGAAGACGACTCGGAGCCTGTTGTCCGCCGGTGAGGTTATGGCGAGGCCCTGCTGCAGGCCGTTGATGACGTCGCGCGCCCGGTCCGCCTCGTCTTCGCTCGGCAGGGTCACCTCGACGGCATCGCCGACGATGCCGATCTCGCTGTTCAGCAGGCCGGCCTCGTTCAGCGCGGCGCGGATGCCCTCCTGCAGGTTGTCGCGGTCCTGCTCCATGAGGGCGGAGAGGTCGACGCCGACCAGCAGGTAGACGCCGCCGCGCAGGTCGAGGCCGAGGCTGATCTGCTGGTGCGGCAGGATGCTGCCCTCGTCCGCCATCCGCGTCGCCTGCTCGCGGGTGAGCAGCAGGTTCGGCGCGGCGAAGATCACCCCGGCCAGCACGACCAGGGCGACCAGGATGATTTGCCAGCGGGGCAGATTGACCATCGGGCGGGAAGCCTTCGGGTTGGCAGTGGAGGCGCCTGCCGGGCGGCAGGGCCCCCGGCTGGGATCAGGACTTGTTGTCGGACTTGCCGCCGAGGCCGAGCAGAGTGTTCAGCAGGCTCTTCGGCTTGGCCGGCGCGCCGTCGTTGGCGGGCCGCGGATCGCCATCGCGCGCCTCGGTGCGGCTGAGCACGTCGGAGATGGTGTGACGGACGACCCGCACGCGCACCCCCTCGGCCAGCTCGACCTGGGCCTCGGTGTCGCTGATGATCTTGGTCACCGTGCCGATCATTCCGCCGGCGGTGACGACCTTGTCGCCGCGCCGCAGCGCAGAGACCATCTCGCGGTGCTGCTTCGCCTTCTTCTGCTGCGGCCGGATGAGCAGGAAGTAGAACACGACGAAGATCAGGATAATCGGCAAGAAGGTCATGAAGGGATCCCCTCCGCCACCTCCTGCGGCCTGGGCATAGGCTGGTGAAATAAGCATACTTTAGACCCCTTCCGAGCAGTCAGACCGGCGGACTATAACGGCGCCGGCGCGAATTGCAACGCTACGGGAGCAACGCGCGGCGCGCCGTCCGGGCGCTTGACCCGCGGTTCCCAGCGAAATAGCTTTCTCCGCCAAAACAGACTTTTGCAGCCGGTTCCTTGGAGCATAGATGAATAGCCCCGCCAGCCTCGACCTCCTCCCCGTTCTCCAGCGCATCGCGGAGGCTTTGGAGCGACTCGCCCCTGCCGCTTCTTCTGCCGTCGCCCTCGACGGAGCCGACGCCTTCGTCTGGCATCCGGAGCGCGACCGGCTGGAGCCGGTTCATCAGGTAAATCGGGTCGATCTCTCGCTGTTGCAAGGCATCTCCCGCCAGACCGAGACGCTCTACCGGAACACCCGGCGCTTCGCCGAGGGCCTGCCGGCCAACAACGCGCTGCTGTGGGGCTCGCGCGGCGCCGGCAAGAGCTCGCTGGTGAAGGCCGTGCATGCCAGGGTCAACGACGACCGCGCGAAGCAGAACGCCGACGCGCCGCGCCTCGCCCTGGTGGAGATCCACCGGGAGGACATTCCCACCCTGCCCCGCCTGCTCGGCCACCTGCGCGGGGTGAACCGGCCCTGCGTCCTGTTCTGCGACGACCTCAGCTTCGACGGCGAGGATGCCAGCTACAAGTCGCTGAAGGCGGTGCTGGAAGGCGGCATCGAGGGCCGCCCGGCCAACGTCCTCTTCTACGCCACCTCGAACCGGCGCCACCTCATGCCGCGCGACATGATCGAGAACGAGCGCTCGACCGCCATCCACGCCTCCGAGGCGGTGGAGGAGAAGGTCAGCCTGTCGGACCGCTTCGGCCTCTGGCTCGGCTTCCACAACTGCGACCAGGACACCTACTTCGCGATGATCGAGGGCTACGCGCGACGTTACGGCCTCGAGGTGCCGCCGGAGCAGCTCCACGCCGAGGCGCGCGAATGGTCGGTCACCCGCGGCGGCCGCTCCGGCCGCGTCGCCTGGCAATACATCCAGGACCTCGCGGGACGCCTGGGGAAGAGGCTGGAGGATTGATCGGCGATTGCTCGCCGCTCACTTCTGCGGCGCTTGCTCCCGCGCATTGAGCCCGTAGTCGCGCACCACCTCGGCAACCCTGATGCGGTAATCCTCGAAGATGTCATGGCGGCCGCGGCTCTGCGCCGCCTGGTGCTCGGCGTGCTGGCGCCAGCGCACCACTGCCGCCTCGTCGCGCCAGAACGACAGCGACAGCACCTTGCCCTCGTCGGTCAGGCTGGCGAAGCGCTCGATGGAAATGAAGCCGTCGATCTGCTCGAGCTCGGGCCGCAGCGCCGCCGCGATGTCGAGATAGTCGCCCTTGCGGCCCGGCTTCGGCCGCACCTCGAAGATCACCACGTGCATGTCAGGCTTCCTCCCGCCGGTTGCTAGGGGACAGTCTGGCAAAGCGGGCGCGCGGGTTCCAGCGGCCTCGCTCCGACGGCGATCGAATTGTGCACGCAGGCGGAGGAGGTGTCAGTCGGCCGCCGAGGCCGTGCGCGGCGAGAGCTGAGCCTGCGGGTCGACGGCGCGGGTGCCGCGGCGCACCTCGAAGTGGAGCTGCGGGCGGTCGACGTGGCCGCTGCTGCCGACGCGGGCGATGGTCTGGCCCTGGCGCACCGTGTCGCCGGCGCTGACCAGCAGCGCCTCGTTGTGCGCATAGGCGGTCACCCAGCCGTCGGCGTGCTTCACCAGCAGCAGCTTGCCGAAGCCCTTTAGCTCCTCGCCGGCGTAGGCCACCACGCCGTTCTCCGCGGCGCGCACCGGCGTGCCGCGGGGCGCTGCGATGTTGATGCCGTCGTTGTGCTCGCCCCCACTCTTCGCCCCATAGGACGACAGCAGCGCCCCCCGCACCGGCCAGTGGAACGACCCGGCGCGCGCCGGCGGGTCGGCCAGGGCGGCGCGCACGGCAT
>DATCXZ010000369.1:0-2748 GCA_036570545.1 Kiloniellaceae bacterium | reverse complement strand
CGGAGACGGCGCTGCCGGTGGCGCCGCCGATCGCCGCCATCAGCGAGGCGGCGCGGGCGCGGCATGGCGATGCCGTGGCCGCGGTGATCTTCTACGGCTCCTGTCTCAGGATCGGCAGCGACGAGGGCAAGGTCGTCGACCTCTATCTCGTGGTCGACGGCTACCGCGCGGCCTACGGCAGCGGCCTGCGCGCGCTGTTCAACCGGGTGCTGCCGCCCAACGTCTTCTATCTCGAGACCCGGTTCGACGGCCGCTGCGTGCGGGCCAAGTATGCGGTGGTTTCCTCGGCGCAGTTCGCGGCCGGGGCCGGGGGACGCTGGTTCCAGCCCTACCTCTGGGCCCGCTTCGCGCAGCCCTGCCGGATCGTCTGGTGCCGCGACCCGGCGGCGCGGGCGGCGGTGGTCTCGGCCCTGGCCGGCGCCGCGCGCAAGTGCGTGTCCGAGGGCCTGGCGCTGATGGGCGAGCGCTTCGCGGCGGGCGACCTCTGGATCGCGCTGTTCCGCCAGACCTACCGCAGCGAGCTGCGCTCCGAGCCGCCGGAGCGGGCGGCGGAGATCCACACGGCCGACGCGGCGCATTACGAAGCGCTGGGCGCGGCGGTGCTGCCCGGCCTCGGGGCGCGCCGGCGGGACGGACGCGCGACAGAATGGGCAAAGCCTGCGGCGCAGGCCGGCCGGCCCGGCTTCCGCTGGGCGCTGCGTCGGGTCCAGGGCAAGCTGCTGTCGGTGGCGCGGCTCTGCAAGGCCGCCTTCACCTTCCAAGGCGGCGCCGAATACCTGCTGTGGAAGATCGAGCGCCATTCGGGCGTCAGCATCGCGCTGACGCCCTGGCAGCGTCGGCATCCCCTGCTGGCGTCGACGGTGCTGTTCTGGCGGCTCTACCGCCGCGGCGCGTTTCGCTGACGCATTTGGCTGACCGGCGCCGGCCGCCGATCAGCGCGCTATTCGGCGGCGGACTGGGTGGCTTGCCAGTTCTTGAGGGCGCGATGGGCCTGCTCGAAGGCCTCGCAGACCCGGCGCACCTGCGCCGGCGTGTGCGCGGCCGAGAGGCTGCAGCGGAGGAGGCAGGAGCCGTCCGGCGTGCCCGGCGGCAGGGCAAGGTTCACGTAAACCCCGGCCTCGATCAGCGCATTCCACATGAAGACGGCGGCCTCTTCGTTCGGCAGTTTCACGGCGATGATCGGGCTGGCCGCGGCGCAGATCGTGAAGCCGAGGTCGGAGAGGCCCTTGTAGAGCGCCTGGGCGTTGTCCCAGAGCTGCTTGCGCAGGCCCGGCTGCGACTTGATCTTGCCGAGCGTGGCCAGCGCCGTGGCGACGCTCGAGGGCGACGAGGAGGCGGTGAACATGTAAGGCCGGCTGGTGAAGCGCAGCCGCTCGAAGGCCGGGTTGTCGGACACGCCGAAGCCGCCGACCGCGCCGAGGCTCTTGCTGAAGGTGCCGACGACGTAGTCGACGTCCTGCTCCACGCCGTAGGCCTCGGCGATGCCGCGGCCGTGGTCGCCGAACACGCCGAGGGAGTGCGCCTCGTCGACCAGCAGATCGACCCCGTGACGCCGCTTCACGTCGACGAACTCGTCGAGCGGGGCCTGGTCGCCCAGCATCGAGTAGATGCCCTCGACGATCACCAGCTTGCTCGACTTGTCGTCCTTCAGGCGCCCCAGGCGCTTGTCGAGGTCGGCCGGCGAGTTGTGGCGGAAGCGGATGAGGGTGGCACCGGAAAGGCGGCAGCCGTCGTAGATGCTGGCGTGTGAATCGGAATCCAGCAGGATCGTGTCCTTCGGGCCGGCGAGGCCGGCGATCACGCCGAGGTTGGCCTGGTATCCGGTCGGAAAGACCATGGCCGAGCGGCGGCCGAGGAAGCCGGCGATCTCCTGCTCCAGCATGCGATGGCTGGAGTAGGTGCCGTTGGCGATGCGCGAGCCGGTGGTGCCGGTGCCTTCGCGGCGGATCGCTGCCACGGTGGATTCGATGCAGTCGGGATCGAAGGTCAGGCCCAGGTAGTTGTTGGTGCCGACGAGGATTACCTCGTGCCCGTCGACGATTGCCTCCGTGGCCGAGACGATGCGGTCCATGCAGATGTTGAAGGGATCGCGTCCAGCGGCGACCAGGCGGTCGTGGCGGGCGTTCACCTGGTCGTACTTATCGAAGAGGCTCATAACGTTAGCCCTTGCTCAATTGCGCGAGCACCGCATCGACGAGATCCTGCAGGGTGTTCACGTCGGGCAGCAGGCTGATGGGGATGTCGATCTCGAAGCGGTCTTCGATTTCCATGACCAGGTTCATCGCGGCGACGGAGTCCATCATCAGGTCGGCCGAGAGATCGGTATCGGGGGTGATTTCGATCTCTTTGGGATTGAAGGGGTGGAGGAGCTTGACGACTTCCTCCTGGACCTTATCGGCAGTCCACTGCATAGCGTTCCCTCGTCGTGGGGCGCGCTCCTGCGGAGCGATCCCCCGGTTGTCTCCGTCACGCGGCCGGCCTTGCCGCTCGGCACAAGTCAAACGGCCCGGCGGCGACTACGGTCGAAGCCAGCCAGCAGCCTTATACCACGCGGTGGTCTTGGCGAAACCCTCGTCCAGGCCTACTGCCGGGCGCCAGGAAATGCAATCTCCGAGCAATCCGGTCCGGCACACCCAATCGGGATGCGCGATCTCGCTCACCTTGCCCTGCGACAGCATCGCCGGCCGGCCGGTGAGCGCGGCGCCCAGGGAGGCCGCGGCAGCGGCGACACGCTGCCCCGCCCGCGGC
>DATCXZ010000368.1:0-13554 GCA_036570545.1 Kiloniellaceae bacterium | reverse complement strand
GGGCGACGACGGTGCAGCCGACCGCCAGCGCCGCCGCCGCCTTGCGGGTCAGCATCGCGTTCGGGAAGTTCCACGGCGTCACCAGCGCGGCCACCCCGACCGGCTCCCGCCACAGCTCGACCTCGGCATTCGGCAGGTGCGAGGTGACGCTCATGATGTCGGGCCGCTTGGCCTCCTCGGCGAAGTACTCGGCGAAGGAGGCGCCGTAATCGATCTCGCCGCGCGCTTCGGAGAGCGGCTTGCCCTGCTCCAGGGTCATGATGCGCGCGAGGTCTTCCCGGTGGTCGCACATCAGCGCGTGCCAGCGGCGCAGCAGGTCGCTGCGCTGCTGCGGCAGCAGCATCGACCAGGCGGGAAAGGCCGCCGCGGCGGCATCGACGGCACGGCGGGCCCCGGCTGCGCCCAGCGCCGCCACCTCGGCCACGAGCGCGCCGTCGGCCGGGTTGGTGACGGCAAGGCGGCCGCCCTCGGCCGCCTGCCAGCGGCCATCGATATAAGAGGCCGTGGCCAGCAGGGCGGCATCCCGCAAGCCCGCCCGCAAGGCGGGGCGATCTGCAGCGCGAGCGCGTTCGGGCGAAGACGACATCATCTGGGACCTCCTGGCGATGCCGCGGAAAGCTGCCGGGATCCTAGCGATGCGGCGGAGGAAGGTGGCTCGGATTTGGCCGCGGCGCGGCGGTGATTCAGCGCCGCGAGCCCGGGGGCGAGCTATGATTCGTCGGCACCGTCGACGCGCAGCAGCCCGAGCGGCGGCGGGGCCGACTTCACCGGCTTGGTGACCACGAAGGTGAAGTAGCGCTTCACGCCGATGCGCCGCTCGAGGATGTCGTCGATCAGGGCCTGGTAGGCGCTCACGTCGCGCGCCACCACCTCCAGGAAGTAGTCGACGCCGCCGCCCACCGCCACGCAGCGCGTGACCTGCGGGATCGCGCGGACGGCGTTCTCGAAGCGCTGGAAGTCGCCGGTCTGGTGACTCTCCAGCTCGATCTGCACCAGGAACTGGGATGCCGGCGCGATCTTCTCCAGCGCCACCTCCGCATGGTAGCCGCGGATGAAGCCGGCCTGGTCGAGGCGCTTCAGGCGGTCCCAGCAGGCCGCCGGCGAGAGGCTCACCCGGGCGGCCAGCTCCGACTTGGTGATGCGCCCCTCCGCCTGGAGGATGGTGAGGATCTGCAGGTCGCGGTTGTCCAGCTTCATGGCGCCGATCATAGCCGCCCCGGCCGGCAAACCGAAGAATCTTCGGCGCGGCGCCTTATGGGCCCGAGCTGCTGCATGGCGTCGTCACTGCCTCACAGTTACTGGTGCCCATGGTCACTTCCGATCAACAGGGAAAGCGGCCACCGAAGGCGGTGCAGAGGGCCCTGGTGGCTGTCAGCAGATGCTCGACCTGGCGCGGGATCGTCTCCTCGGTAAAGCGGAAACGCAGGCCCGAGATCGACAGGGCGCCGATCAGGACATTGTTCTCACCAAAGATAGGCGCAGCGACGGCCGCGCAATCCGGGCTCGTTTCTCTGTAAGAGATCGCATAGCCGTCAGCTCGAATCCGGTCGAATTTCGCCCCCGCCGCACCGTCGTCGATCGCCCGGATGACGTGGCTCGCCGCGCCGCGGTCGAGCGGCAACACCAAGCCGGTTTTCACCCGGTCGAGCGTCGAGTGGTTGGAATCGAGACGGAAGACGCACAGCCGCTCGTCCCGGCCCTGCCGGATGAAGAACGAGGGGCTTTCGCTGCCCGCCGCCACGATCTGCTGAAAGACCGGAAGAAGCTTCTCCTGCAGCCGGCTGTTCTGCTGGTAGACCCTGCCAAGGCGCAGGACGGTCGGACCCAGCTCGTAGCGGCCGCCGCCAGTCACTGAGACGTAGCTGAACTTGCGCAGCGACTCCAGGAGGCGCAAAGCCGTGCTCTTGTAGAGTCCGCTGCGCCGCGAAAGCTCCGACAGCGTCAGCGGCTCGCTCGCTTGCTCGAAGGCAGCGAGGATCGTCAGCGCCCGCTCGACCGCTGCAACCCCTTCTGCCTTGGGTTGCTTTCTCTCCTGCGTCACATCGGAAGCCATCTCTCTCGCCCACCGCGCTGCCCAGGGGGATCGCAACAGAAAACGCTTGCAATCCGCCATCTCTCGGGCCGATAGTCCGGATCATAAAAATAGAACGTCGTTCTGTCTAGCAGAACCTCTAGAGATGAAAGGGCGGATGTGAGCAAGCACTACCAGATGCTGATCAACGGCCAGTGGACCGACGGAACTGGCACTGAGCGCCTGGACAGCTACAACCCCTTCGATCAGTCAGTCTGGGCGACCATTCCCCAGGCCACCGAAGCGGACGTGGCGGCCGCCATCGAAGCCGGCCATGAGGCGTTCAGGACTGTCTGGCGCAAGACCGCCGGCCGCGACCGGGCGGCGATGATGCTGCGCCTGGCAGATCTTATCGAGGAGCACGCTGACGAGCTGGCGCGGATCGACAGCACCGACAATGGCAAGGTCATCCGCGAGACCAAGGCCCAGATGCGGTTTACCGCGCGCAACTATCGCCATTTCGCCGGTTATGCCGACAAGCTGCAGGGCAACACCATCCCGCTCGACAACGGCGACATGTTCGACTTCACCCTGGTCGAGCCCCTGGGCGTCGCGGTTCTCATCACGGCCTGGAACTCGCCGCTACCGCTTCTGGCCAACAAGCTGGCGCCGGCGCTGGCGACCGGCAACACCGCGGTCGTGAAGCCTTCGGAACACGCCAGTGCCTCCACCCTGGAATTCGGCCGCCTGATCGAGAAGGCCGGATTTCCCGCGGGCGTCGTCAACATCGTGACCGGCGACGGGCGCATCGGCGCCCCCCTCACCACGCATCCCAGGGTCCGCAAGATCAGCTTCACCGGCGGGCTTTCCACGGCGCAGAAGATTCTGCAATCCGCTGCAGCGACGCTGGTGCCGGTGACGACGGAGCTCGGCGGCAAATCGCCCAACATCATCTTCGAGGACGCCGACATCGGCGCGGCCGTCACCGGCGCTGTCGCCGGCGTGTTCGGCGCTTCCGGCCAGACCTGCATCGCAGGCTCGCGGCTGCTGGTGCAGCGCTCGGTCTACGACGATGTCTGCCAGAAGATCGTGGAGAAGGTGCGCAACATCCGCCTTGGCGACCCGCTCGACCTGGCAACGGAGATGGGGCCCGTCGCCAACCGCATGCAACGCGACAAAATCCTGGGCATGATCCGCGCGGCAGAAGGCGACGGCGCCCGTGTCGCAATCGGTGGCCGCGCTGCCACAGGGCCGGGCCTCGACGAGGGCTATTTCGTGGAGCCCACCGTTCTCGTCGACGTCGACCCGGCCCTGCCGATCGCACGGCAGGAGGTCTTCGGCCCGGTGCTTTGCATCATTCCCTTCGACGACGAGGCGCAGGCGCTCGAGATCGCGAACGACAGCGACTACGGGCTCGCTTCGGGCGTCTGGACCAACAACCTGCGTCGTGCCCACAGGATGGCGCGCGAGATAGAGGCGGGCGTGGTCTGGATCAACACCTACAGGGCGTCCTATGTCGGCGCGCCCTTCGGCGGCACCAAGCTGAGCGGCCACGGGCGGGAGCGGAGCTGGCACGCGCTGCTGGAATACACCCAGGTCAAGAACGTGATGATCGACCTGTCCGAGAGCGAGCGAGACCCCTTCGCAATGAAGCTCTGACGCGGACGGGAGATGCAAACGGACGATCCGATCGGACCGTCAGGAGCGGCCTATGGCCGGAGATTTCAAGTTAGGGAGCCAGCTACAAAATGAAGACCATAGCGACAAGCCTCACCGCCGCGGTGGCGGCAGCAACGCTCGCCCTGTCCGCCGGCGCCGCGCAGGCCGACCTGTTCCAGATCAGCATGCCGCTAGGCGGGACATCCGGCACCTTCTACACGCAGGGCGCGGCGCTCGCCGATTTCATGAACAGCCGCACCAAAGTCCTGCGTATCGTTCCCTCCACTTCCGGGGGCAGCGTCGAGAACATCCGCCTGGTGGGCAGCGGCCAGGCCGAGTTCGGAATGGCCTTTGACGGGCACATCTATGGCGCATGGAACAGCGAGGGTGTGTTCGAACGGGAATACAGGGAATACCGCCAGCTCGGACCGGCCCAGAAGAGTTCTGGCTGGAACTTCGCAGTGCTGGCGGACGGCGGCGTCAATTCGGTCGAGGATCTTGTGGACAAGGACTTCGTCCCGGGCGCCCCGGGTTCCGGCTCCGCTTCCGATGCCGACCTGTTCCTGAAGCACATCGGGCTCTACGACGACATCAACATCGCCTATTACTCCTGGGGTGAGCTCGGTCGGATGCTGAGCGACGGCGATATCGATGGGTTCAACCGCACGGGCCCGGCAAAATCCGGATGGGCACAGGAAATCGACGCGACCCATCCAGTCAAGATCCTCGACCTTGAGCCGCAGATCGACAACAGCGGCTTCCTGGAAGCGTATCCTTTCTTCAGCAAAATCACCATTCCCGCCGGGACCTATTCCGGCCAGTCGGAGGACGCCGTGACCTATGGACAGGGCGTTCAGTGGATCGTCCATAAGGACGTTCCCAACGAGGTCGTGACGGCCTTCCTCGAGCTGGCCTACAGCGACGAGGCGGCAGCGCGTCTCGATCGCACCTTCCCCGAGCACGCTCACCGCGAGAACGACTGGCTGCGCCAGTTGTACGTGCCGATGCATCCGGCCGCGGCCGAGTTCTGGGAGTCGCGTGGCGTCGAGGTTCCTGAGCCGCTGCGGAAGTAACACTGATCCTCTAGGCGGCCTGTGGCGGGAACCTCGCCACAGGCCGCTTCGAGGCGGTATCGAAGGGAAAGCCCCCCATGATGGAAAGCGCGAAGCCGCAGGGTTTCTGGCGTGACTATCTGGCCCGCTCCGCGGAGCTGACGGGTCATGCGCTGACGGGACCGGCCAAGCTTGTCCTGGTTCTCGTCGCGATCTTCTTTGCCGCCTTCTATGTCTACACCGCCGGCCCGAGCTTCCTGGGCCGGGTCGGGGTCGGCACCTATCGCGGGCTCTTCCTGCTGTTGTCGGTCTCGATGGTCTTCCTGCTCTATCGGGCGCGCAGTGGGACCGACCGGCACAGCCCAAGCCTGCTGGACTGGGCCCTGATCGCCCTGACCATCGGCTCCTTTGGGTACTTCGTCGTCGAGTTCCACTCGCTCGTGCAGCGGACCGGCTACTACACCCAGACCGATTTCATCGTGGCGCTGATTGCGACCGTGGTGTCGCTCGAGGCGACACGCCGCATCATGGGCATCACCCTGCCGGCACTGGCCGGCGTGTTCCTGCTCTACGCGGTCTACGGAAACCTGCTGCCCGAGAATATCTCCCATCGCGGCTATCCCTGGGGCCGGGTGCTGACCGACCTGTACTCGCAGGAAGGCATGTTCGGCCTGGTGCTGAACGTCACGGCCACCTACGTGGTGCTCTTCGTGGTCTTCGGCGCCTTGATGAACCGCTTCGGCGCCGGCGACTTCTTCGTGCGCCTGCCGTTCGCTCTGACAGCGGGCTTCAGGGGTGGCCCGGCCAAGGCGGCCGTCCTGGGCAGCGGCATGATGGGGATGATCTCCGGCAGCGCGACGGCCAACACGGTGGCTACCGGAACCTTCACCATCCCGCTGATGATCAAGGCGGGGTACAAGCGTCATGTGGCGGGCGCGATCGAGCCAGCGGCCTCTACCGGAGGCATGTTCATGCCGCCGATCATGGGAGCCGGCGTGTTCATCATGGCCGAGATGATACGCGTGCCTTACACCGAGATCATGGTGGTGGCACTGGTCCCGGCCATCCTCTACTTCTTTTCGGTCGGGGCCATCGCCCACTTCGAGGCGGCGCGGGAAAACATCCCGGTGCTGCCCAGGTCGGAACGGGAGAACCCCTGGCAGATCCTGCGGCAGGGCTGGCATTTCATGATCCCGATCGTGTTCGTGATCTACATGATGCTGGACGGGATGTCGCCGTCGCGGGCCGTCTTCTTCACGATTCTGCTGTTCCTCGCCATCGCAGTCGTGGAGCGACTGATAAAGAAGGACCCTGACACCAGCTATGCCGCCGTCCTGCGCGGCTGCCTGCGCGACCTGCTCTTAGGGCTGGAGGAAGGCGCGCTCAATGCCCTTGTGATCTCGGCTATCGTGGGCACGGTGGGCATCATCCTCGGGGTGGTGTTCCTGACGGGCCTCGGCTTCATCTTCACCTCATCGGTGATGCAGTTCACCTTCGGCCTGCTGCCGCTCGGCATCCTTCTGGCGCTGGTTTCCTCCTACATCCTGGGCATGGGGATGACCGTGACATCGGCCTACATCCTGATGGCCATCCTGGTCGCCCCGGGCCTGGAGGCGATGGGTGTCTCCGCCCTTGCCGCGCACATGCTGGTCTTCTGGTACTCGCAGTCCTCGAACATCTCGCCGCCGGTCTGCATGGCCGCCTTCGCGGGTGCCTCGATCGCCAAATCCGATCCGATGCGCACCGGTTTCACGGCGCTGAAGTTCTCGGCCTTTCTTTTCATCATCCCGCTGCTGTTCATCTACACGCCGATCATGATGCCCGAGGGACTGACCGTGCAGGCGGTTCAGGCCATGGTGACCTCCTTTATCGCGGTGGCGGCCGCAGCGGCGGCCTTGTCGAGCTTTCTGCTGTGCCGGACCACGCTGGCGGAGCGGGCCGGCCTGGCTGCGGGCGCAACCCTGCTGCTTTTCCCGCAGTGGAGTCTCAATCTTGCGGGAGCGGCGCTTCTGGTAGTTGTCGTCCTGCTCCAGATGCGTCGGGCGAAGAAGCTGCCGCCCGCCACCGAGAGCAAATTGCAGGAAAAGACAATCGCATGAGCGATACGACCTTGGCCCGCGCCGCCTTTGACGCCCGACTGCACGAACTGAAGCTGCACGACCTCGCCTCCCACGAGATCGACCGCCTGTGGAAGTCCCGTCTCAAGCAGTTGGAAATCTCAGCCCGCCTCGATTCTCACCTCGACCCGACGCTCGAGGCTGCGGTCGCCTTCTCACTCACTCGCAATAATCCCTGATGAACGCGCTTACCGAGCTGAGTCTGACCTCACTCGCAGCAGGAATGCGTGCCGGCGCGTTCTCCTCGCGCGACATCGTCGAAGCCTGCCTGAGGCGGATTGACGCCCTCGATCCCCAACTGAACGCCTTTCTCAGAGTGGAGTCCGAGGCAGCGCTGATCGAAGCCGAGGCTTGTGACCGGGAGCTTGCAGCGGGCAAGCCTCGCGGCCCCCTCCATGGACTGCCTGTCGCCATCAAGGACATTATCGACGTCGCAGGCATGGCGACCACCGGACATTCGCGTATCACCATCGCCGAATGTGCCCAGGAAGATGCTTTCGTCGTACAACGACTGCGGTCGGCGGGCGCCATCATCCTCGGCAAGACAGCGCTGCACGAGTTCGCAACAGGTGGGCCCTCCTTCGACCTTCCCTGGCCGCCGGCTCGCAATCCTTGGAACCCAGCGCATCATCCCGGCGGTTCCTCATCGGGCTCCGGTGCGGCAGTGGCATCCGGCATGGCGCCCGCCGCGCTGGGAACCGATACGGCCGGGTCGGTGCGGCATCCGGCCACCGCCTGCGGCATCGTCGGCATGAAACCGACCTATGGCGCGATCAGCCGGCATGGGGTATTCCCGCTCGCCCCATCGCTCGATCAGGTCGGGCCGATGACCCGCACGGTGGCTGACAACGCACTTCTTTTCGATGCCTGCCTCGGTCATGATCCGCGTGACCCCACCAGCATGGCCGCGTTCGAAGCTGCAAGTCCAAGCGTCGGTAAGGACATTCGCGGGCTTCGCATCGCGGTGCTCGAGGAATTCAACGCAGAGGCCGACGGGGAGATTCTCGCGGCCTTTGATGGAGCCTTATCCCTGCTGAAGGACCTGGGAGCCGAGGTGGTGCCCGTCACCTGTCCGCCCGTCTCGCTCTATAACGACTGCGCTCGCCTTCTGATCCAGGCCGAAAGCTTTGCCGTGCACAAACGATGGCTGGCCGAGCGGGCACTCGACTATGGCTGGCGAGCGCGCACGAAGTTGCTGGCCGGTGCGTTCATCGACGCCGGCACATTTCTGCAGGCGCAGAAGGAGCGGCGGCGCTTGACCGTCGCGCTGCGCGAGGCAACGGCCGGATTTGATGCCGCCCTCTGTGTCTCGAGCTTCCATCTGCCCGCGCGCATCGACGATGACGATGCGATCGACCGTACCTACGATCGTCAGGCGCGCATTGCCTTCAACCTGACGGGCGACCCTGCCATCGCCCTGTCCTCCGGCCTGTCGGCCAGCGGTCTGCCCCTGGGGCTGCAGATCGCTTCGCACCCTTTCCACGACGCGACGGTCTATCGCATCGCCGCGGCCTACGAGGCCGCCTGCGAGGGGCTGGTGGATAGCGCGTTGCAGCCGTGGCGACGGCCCGCCGCAACGGAAGCGCTTTGAACAGCCGGGCTTCTCACCCCCGCCCTGATGCGGGCTTCCCCATCCAGAGGCACCAGAGAACGAGCAGCGGCGCATCGTCCGATGCCATGGCATGTTCGATGTTCGGCTCGTTGTAGAGCGTCCCGCCGATGCCCGGCTCGAACCAGTCGGAGGCGCCGTGCTGAAAGCGCCCGGGCGACAGGACGAAATAGACCTCTTCCGGAGCGTGACGGTGGTCGGGATAGCGCACCTGCGGCGCAAGCAGGGATGCTCCGATCGAGAGATCGTTCCGGTCTTCCAGCCCTCTCGGCCCGACGAGCAAGGTGTTCGCGTGCCCCTCCGGCCAGTTGTCGCTGGCGAAGGGACCGCCCGCAGGGCGGGGCATCCAGGCGAGCGACGGCTCCAGCGCCGCGAAGGCATCGGCGACGCGGGCAACAGGGGCCGAGCCTGAACGGGCCGTGGCGAGCGCTTCGGCCAGGTGGCGGCAGACCGGGCGGCGTCGAGGGACAGCGGCTCCGGCCGGGCGGGGCGTCTTCAAGGCGCCGTAGATCCTGCCGACCGCGGCGCTGGCCTCAGGCCGCATTGCCTGCGCGCGGAACGCCTCCGCGAGGTTCGTCAGGAAGTCCTGGAGCAGTGGGTCTCGACTCTCCATGGCATAGACTCGACAAAAGTCTGAAAGTTGGCGCGCCCGGCAGGACTTGAACCTGCGACCCATGCTTAGAAGGCCCTCGTACCCCGCAGTTTTCTGCGAGCAACCGTGTGAGGGCGGTCGACTATCATAACTTCGGCCTCTTCGATCCTACGCTGCCAGCCGCCTTGAAGCGCGACTATGTCGGTCGATACGAGATTTGGCGTCTTTTCTTGGCATTCAATCCTGTGGAGTACCATCACCTGATTGACAAGAAGTTGCAATTCGATGCTTACACGTGCATCTTCCACCGGCGGCGCGCATAAATTAGAGCTAGGAGGATGTATGCTCCTCTGGAACTCTCTCCATCGCTATCAATTCTCGAAGCTTCCAGCGCTCTCGCAAGTGCCGAGGATCGTGAATCCTCCCGCGGACGTCTTCAAGCGATACTTCGTAGCGCAGGCGGCACCGATCGTGTTGATTGGCAGCCCACACTTCTCTGGTCAGCCTCGCTCGCTTGACGATATCCTTCGCAAGGACGTAGGCAAGATCCATGTCAAGGTTCGCGGAGGCGATTACGTCAACGTTCGCACCCGGCAGCAAGAGCGCCTGACGTTGTCCGAATACATCGAGCGGTACGTTCGCCCGTGGGAATATGACGGGCGCGATATCGCTGATACCGGCTCGTTGCCACGCTATGCGGGTAACACGCCACTGTCCCGCGAGAACTTCGAGGCCCTCGGCTTTAGATATCCCGAATGTTTCGAAGGTGCGATGTCGGAGATGCCACGACTTTGGTTCGGGCCCAGAGGCTCCCTAACACCCCTTCACTATGATAGCCGGGATAACTTGATCTGCCAGTATATCGGCACGAAGCATCTGACACTCTATCCTCCGAGCCAGATCCCATGGCTCTACACACGCGGGTCTGCACCAGCATGGAGCGATGTCGCCGACCCACGCCAGCCGGATCTGGCCAAGTTTCCACTCTTCACCAAGGCAAAGGCGGTTGAGGTAACGCTAGTCGCGGGGGAGATGCTCTACCTGCCGGCGCGCTGGTCTCATTTCGTTGTGAATTTGGACACCTCGCTGATGGTGAACTTCTGGCCCGACATTACCCTTACAGGCCGGATCCAGGACGGGGTAAAGCGCCGACTGCGGCGCGCCGTGCGCGCCGTGCGCGCGCCCCTGGGATGAGAACATGGAGAAGTTGGCGATTCCGCAGAAGCGCAGAAGAGCGCGAGCGCGGTCGTGCGGCGAAAAAGGCCGTGAAGGCCAAGGTCCGGGATAGTGGTCCACGCTGACGACATGGCTTAGCTGCAAGACCGCCGCTCCCGAGGAGATTCAGAGCCTCCTCCAGCACGCTCGCATCGGCACCCAGCGCTTCTACACCAGGCGCCGGTGGGCCGGCGAGGCGCAAGCTGCCCGTGAACGGGCGCGGAACAGGGCACTGAAAAGTCTGAAAGCCCATTCCGCAAAAGTCCGAAAATTGGCGCGCCCGGCAGGACTTGAACCTGCGACCCCATGCTTAGAAGGCACGTGCTCTATCCAGCTGAGCTACGGGCGCCCGGGTGGCCTCGGCCGGTGGGATTCAAGTGCGGCCAGCGCCGGCCTCAGTGGGTCCAGCGGCCCAGGCGCTCGTACTTGAAGTTATCGGCGTAAACCTTTGGTTTCACTTTTCTTTCGCGTGGCCGCTCGACACTGTACATGAGGCCTTCCTGCTGGGCGTAGGCGATTGCCTCCTCCAGCGTGTCGAAGCGCAGGCGGAGCTGGGCGCGGGTGTCGGACGACGAAGTCCAGCCCATCAGGGGCTCGACCTCGCGCGGGGCGCTGGGCTCGAATTCCATGACCCATTTGCGCAAGCTCGCGCGGCCGGACTGCATGGGACTCTTCGGCGGCTGAAAGATCCGTACCTGCATGGCGCTGACTGCTGTGGCCCCTTTTTCGTGGAACTCCGGCCCGTGGAACTCCGACCCGTGGAATCGGCCGCATGATAGCCGCTGACGGGCGCCGCGCAACCGGCTTTGCGCCCTCAGGTCCCGGCGGTCGCCTTGGCGAGCGCGGGCTCCTCCGGCACCGAAGCCGCCTCGGCGGCGGCGAAATCGACGTGGATGTGATTGCCGTCGGGATCGTGAAGGTTCACCTGGACGGTGCCCAGCGCGGGCAGCACGCCGATACGGTACGGCAGGCCGCGCCGCCTCAGCAGCGCCAGGAATTCCGCCAGGCCCTCGGCGGCGAAGGCGAAGTGCTCCAGCCTCAGTTCCCCCTCGGGCGCCGGCCGGCGCGGCACCTCGACCAGGTGCACCGTCGCCTGCCCGCCACAGTAGAGCCAGGCGCCGTCGAAGCTGAACGGCGGGCGCGGGCCCAGGCTCATGCCCAGCACCTCGCTGTAGAAAGTCTGCATGGCCGCAAGCTCGGCGGTGCGCAGGTTCACGTGATCGAGCCGGCTGAGCGGCATGGCCGCGGGACCTCCTCCGGAGCTGACACCCTGTTGCGACGGCGCCTCGGGATGGCACCTCTGGGTGGAGGGGAGATGGTCGGGGCGAGAGGATTCGAACCTCCGACATCCTGCTCCCAAAGCAGGCACTCTACCAGGCTGAGCTACGCCCCGGACCGCGGAAAACCTAGGGAGCCGGGCGGGTTTTGGCAATCACAAAGCTGTCCGCCGCAGGGCTCCCCGAAGCCGTCGCAGTCCAAGCGCCTTGCGGTGCGCCCTTGCACGGCTATCCTCAGCTTCCCGAATCCCTCGCAACTTCCGGCGCACCGCTTCGCATGGCCTCCCCGCTCCCGGCCGCCTCCGCCCATCTCGGCCGCAAAGTGCTCATGGTCGGCAACCTCTTCGGCCGCGAGCTGGGCGACGAGTTCTACATGATCCTGCCGAAGCTGCTGCACGGCTTCATCCGGCTCGGCTGCAACGTCCAGGTGTTCAACGACCGCGAGGTCGCGCGGGTGTCCACGCCGCTGCTGTCCAGCGCGGCGGGCCGGGCCGCCGCCAATCGCAAGCTGCTGCAGACCTGCCGAAACTTCCAGCCGGACCTCGTGCTCCTCGGCCACTGCAAGATCATCGAGAACCGCACCCTGGACGCGCTGCGCGCGTCCTGCCCCGGGCAGCGCATCGCCTACCGCAACGTCGACACCCTGACCGACGAGAAGAACCGCCAGCGGGTCCGGCAGCGCGCCGAGGCCGTCGACGCGATCTTCGTGACCACGGCGGCGCCGATCCACGGCGTGCCGCCGGAGCGCCGCGCCCGCGTCCATTTCATTCCCAATCCGGTCGACCCGGCGATCGACGCCGGCCGCGGCTTTGCCCGCAGCGACCAGGCACACGACCTGTTCTTCGCCGTCGGCACCGCGCACGGCAGCGACGACAGGCTGGCGCTGGTAAAGGCGGCGCTCGCCCGCCTGCCCGGGCTGCGCGCCGACATCCTCGGCATGGACAGCCGGCGCGCCCTGCGCGGCGCCGGCTACCTCGAGGCCATGGGCAATGCCCGCATGGCGCTCAGCATCAGCCGGCCCGACAATGTCTACCTCTACGCCTCCGACCGCATGAGCCAGCTCCTCGGCAACGGCCTGCTGACCTTCGTCTCGCGCGCGACCGGCTTTCAGGACCTCTTCGGCGACGACGCGATCGCCTTCTACGACGGGCTGGACGAGCTCGTGGACAGGCTCGACTTCTTCGCGCGCCACGACGACGCGCGCCGCCGCACGGCAGAGGCCGGCTGGCGCGCCGCCCATTCGATGTTTGCGTCCCATCGCATCGCGAAGTACATCCTGGAGCGCAGCTTCGACGAAGCCCTGTCCGAGAGTTATCCTTGGCCGACAGCGATAGACAGCAATCCGCAGGAAGGCCGGCCCAGCTCGGCCGGCAGCTCTATCGCTTCCTGACGCGGACCGACGTCCTCGCCGCCGTCACCATCGCGATTCTCTGCGCCGCCTTCCTGCTGGAGACCCGCGCCCACCGCAATCTCTTCTACCTGGCCGCGCTGCCGGTCTTCCTGCTGCGGCTGCCGACCTTCGACTGGCGCAGCCTCGCCGACTCCCTCATTGCCCGGCTGGCCCTCGCCTACATCGGCTACTTCCTGCTGTCGGCGCTATGGAGCGACGGGTTCTCCTGGCCCGCCTTCGCCGACCTGTTGCGGGTCACCCTGCTGCTGCTGCTGTTCTTCCTGGTCACCTTCTCGCTCGCCAGCGAGGACGGGGGATTCGACAGCCGCCTGTTCTTCTGGTTCGCGGCCACCGCCGGCGCGAGCGCGGCCGCGGTCTTTGCCGCCGTCGCGCTCGGGCTGCTGCCCTTTGGCTGGCGCTTGACCGGCTTCGGCCTCACCACCCATCCCGTCATCGGCGCCACCCTCTATGGCGTCGCGCTGCTGGTGGTCGCCTTCGATCTGCTGCCGCGCGCGAAGAGCTGGCGCGTCCGGCTCGCCTGGCTGGCGGTCGTCGCGCTCTGCGCCGCTTTCATGGTGCTGTCCGGCAGCCGCGGCCCCCTGCTGGCGCTCTGCGCCGCGCTCGTCTGCGGC
>DATCXZ010000367.1:0-21043 GCA_036570545.1 Kiloniellaceae bacterium | reverse complement strand
CCCACAACGCCAGGGTGACGGAGCTGTTCACCTGGATCGACTCCGGCAGCTTCGAAGTGAGTTGGGCGCTCAAGGTCGACACCCTGACGGCGGTCATGCTGCTGGTGGTGACCGGCGTGTCGTCGATGGTGCACGTCTATTCCGTCGGCTACATGGCGCACGACCATGCCAAGCCGCGCTTCTTCGCCTACCTCAGCCTGTTCACCTTCTTCATGCTGACGCTGGTGACCGCCGACAACTTCGTGCAGATGTTCTTCGGCTGGGAGGGCGTCGGCCTGGCCTCTTACCTGCTGATCGGCTTCTGGTACGAGCGGCCGAGCGCCAACGCCGCCGCCATCAAGGCCTTCCTGGTCAACCGGGTGGGCGACGTCGGCTTCGCGCTCGGCATCTGCGGCGCCTTCGTGCTGTTCGGCACCGCCAGCTTCGACCAGATCTTCGCCGCCGCGCCCGACTTCGCCACCGCTGAGTTCGAGGCTTTCGGCATCACCGGCCACGCGCTCACCATCATCTGCATCCTGCTGTTCATCGGCGCCATGGGCAAATCGGCGCAGCTCGGCCTGCACACCTGGCTGCCGGACGCCATGGAGGGACCGACCCCGGTCTCCGCGCTGATCCATGCCGCCACCATGGTGACCGCCGGCGTCTTCATGGTCGCGCGTCTCTCGCCGATCTTCGAATACGCGCCGATCGCGCTCGAGCTGGTTACCTACGTCGGCGCGCTGACCGCCTTCTTCGCCGCCTCCGTCGGCCTGACGCAGAACGACATCAAGCGGGTGATCGCCTATTCGACCTGCTCGCAGCTCGGCTACATGTTCTTCGCGCTCGGCGTCTCGGCCTACTCGGCGGGCATCTTCCACCTGATGACCCACGCCTTCTTCAAGGCGCTGCTGTTCCTCGGCGCCGGCTCGGTGATCCACGCCATGTCCGACGAGCAGGACATGCGCAAGATGGGCGGCATCTACAAGCTGATCCCGGTCACCTGGGGCCTCATGTGGATCGGCACCATCGCGCTGCTCGGCCTCGGCATCCCCGGCGTGTTCGGCTTCGCCGGCTTCTATTCCAAGGACATCGTGGTGGAAGCGGCCTTCGCCGATCACTCGGCTCACGGCAACTTCGCCTTCGCGATGGGCGTGCTGGCGGCCTTCATGACCGCGTTCTATTCCTGCCGCCTCATGTTCATGACCTTCCACGGCCGCCCGCGCGCCTCCAAGGAGGTCATGTCGCACGTCCACGAATCGCCGCAGGTCATGCTGATCCCGCTCTACGTGCTGGCCTTCGGCGCCGTCTTTGCCGGCCTGGCCGCCTACGAGTACTTCGTCGGCCACCACATGGTGGAGTTCTGGGGCGAGGCGCTGAAGGTGCTGCCGGAGAACGACACCGTCGCGGCGGCGCACCACGTGCCGCTGTGGGTGAAGCTCTCGCCGCTGGTCGCCGGGCTGGGCGGCGTCGGCCTCGCCTACCTCTTCTACATGGCGGCGCCGGGACTGCCGGCGAAGACCGCCGCCGCGCTGCGTCCGCTCTACCTCTTCTCGCTCAACAAGTGGTATTTCGACGAGCTCTACGACCGCGTCTTCGTGCAGCCGGCCAAGGCGATCGGCTTCGGCCTGTGGAAGGGCGGCGACGGCGGGGTCATCGACCGCCTGGGGCCCGACGGCGTGGCGGCGACCACCCAGGGCGCCTCGCGGCGCACCTCGGCGCTGCAGAGCGGCTACGTTTACCACTACGCCTTTGCCATGCTGATCGGGGTCGTCGTCCTCGTCACCTGGTACATCTTGAGCCAGTTGGGGTGATCCAGAAATGACGGGTTGGCCGCTACTTTCGACGATCACCTTCCTGCCGCTGGCGGGCGCCTTGTGGATTCTCTTCTTCGTGCGCCACGAGGACGAGGCCCTGGCGGCCAAGAACGCGCGCTCCATGGCGCTCTGGGCCTCGCTGGTGACCTTCGCCGTCTCGCTGTTCCTGTGGTTCCGCTTCGACCGCGCCAGCGCCGACTTCCAGTTCGTCGAGCGCGCCGACTGGATCCCCGCCTTCAACATCAGCTACCACATGGGCGTCGACGGCATCTCCATGATGTTCGTGCTGCTGTCGACCCTGCTGACGCCGCTCTGCGTGCTGGCGAGCTGGGAGGCGGTGAAGAGCCGGGTGAAGGAGTACATGATCGCCTTCCTCGTGCTCGAGACGCTGATGGTCGGCATGTTCTGCGCGCTCGACCTGGTGGTCTTCTATATCTTCTTCGAGGGCGTGCTGATTCCGATGTTCCTCATCATCGGCATCTGGGGCGGCGGGCGGCGCGTCTACGCGGCCTTCAAGTTCTTCCTCTATACGCTCGCCGGCTCGGTGCTGATGCTGCTGGCGATCCTCGCCATGTACTACGATGCCGGCACCACCGACATTCCGACCCTGCTGGCCCATCACTTCCCGGCCCAGATGCAGATCTGGCTGTGGCTCGCCTTCTTCGCCTCCTTCGCGGTGAAGGTGCCGATGTGGCCGGTGCATACCTGGCTGCCCGACGCCCACGTCGAGGCGCCGACCGCGGGCTCGGTGATCCTGGCCGGCGTGCTGCTGAAGATGGGCGGCTACGGCTTCCTGCGCTTCTCGCTGCCGATGATGCCGGAGGCCTCGGCGTTCTTCGCGCCGCTGGTCTTCACCCTCTCGGTGGTCGCCATCGTCTACACCTCCCTGGTGGCGCTGGCCCAGGAGGACATGAAGAAGCTGATCGCCTATTCCTCGGTCGCCCACATGGGCTTCGTCACCATCGGGATCTTCGTGGTGAACCAGCAGGGCATCGAGGGCGCGATCTTCCAGATGCTGTCCCACGGCATCGTTTCCGCCGCGCTCTTCCTCGTCGTTGGCGTGATTTACGACCGCCTGCACACCCGCCTGATCGAGCGCTACGACGGCCTGGTGAACCGCATGCCGGCCTATGCGCTGATCTTCATGCTCTTCATGCTGGCCTCGGTCGGCCTGCCGGGCACCAGCGGCTTCGTCGGCGAGTTCCTGGTGCTGATCGGCGCCTTCCAGGCCAACACCTGGGTCGCGCTGCTGGCGGCCAGCGGAATGGTGCTGGGTGCCGCCTACATGCTCTACCTCTATCGCCGGGTGATCTTCGGCCGGCTGACCAAGGAGGACCTCATGGCGGTCCGCGACCTCAATTGGCGGGAGAAGGTGGTCTTCGCGCCGCTGGTCGTCCTGGTCCTCTGGATGGGCATCTACCCGGCACCCTTCCTCGACGTCATGTCGCCTTCGGTCGAGCGGCTGATCGAGAACTACGAGACGTCGCTGGCCAGCGCGGAGAGTCCGCGCTTCGCCGACCTGTGGTCCGCGCGCTAGGAGAGCCCGATGATCGATCTCAACCTCGCCGCCGCGCTGCCCGAGACCTTCCTGGCCGTCGCTGCCATGATCCTGCTGCTGCTGGGCGTGTTCAAGGGCAGGGGCGCCACCGCCCTGGTGCTGTGGCTGTCGGTCGCCTGCCTCGCGCTCGCCTTCGTCATCGTCGCGGCCTCGATGGGCCGCCAGGAGATGGCGCTCGGCGGTTTCTTCATCGCCGATGCCTTCGGCGACTTCATGAAGCTGCTGGTGCTGGCCGGCTCGGCCGTGTCGCTGGTCATGGCCCTGCGTTACATCGAGCGCGAAGACATGGCGCGCTTCGAGTTCTCGGTGCTGATCCTGCTCGCCACGGTCGGCATGATGATGATGATCTCGGCGAACGACATGCTGGCGCTCTACCTGGGGCTGGAGTTGCAGAGCCTGTCGCTCTACGTGGTGGCCGCCTTTCGCCGCGACCACCTGCGCTCCAGCGAGGCCGGGCTCAAGTACTTCGTCCTCGGCGCGCTGTCCTCGGGCATGCTGCTCTACGGCATCTCGTTGGTCTATGGCTTTGCCGGCACCACCTCCTTCGTCGCGTTGGCGCAGCAGTTCACCGGCGGCGAGCCGGCGCCGATCGGGCTCATCGTCGGCATCGTGTTCCTTGCCGCCGGCCTCGCCTTCAAGATCTCGGCGGTGCCCTTCCACATGTGGACGCCCGACGTCTACGAGGGCGCGCCGACGCCGGTCACCGCCTTCTTCTCGACGGCGCCCAAGGTGGCGGCGGTGGCGCTCATCGTGCGCGTCATGATCGGCCCCTTCGGCGACCTGGTCGCGCAGTGGCAGCAGATCATCTGGTTCATCTCCGTCGCCTCCATGACCCTGGGCGCGCTCGCCGCGATCAGCCAGACCAACATCAAGCGCCTGATGGCCTACAGCTCGATCGGCCACATCGGCTATGCGCTGATCGGGCTCGCCGCCGGCACGGTCTCGGGCGTGAACGGCATCCTGGTCTACCTCACGATCTACATCACCATGAACATCGGCACCTTCGCGGTGATCCTCTGCATGCGCCAGAAGGACGTCATGGTCGAGCGCATCGAGGATCTGAAGGGCCTCAGCAAGACGCAGCCCGGCATGGCGATGGCGATGGCCATCTTCATGTTCTCCATGGCGGGCATCCCGCCGCTGGTCGGCTTCTTCGGCAAGTTCTATATCTTCCTCGCTGCCATCGAAGCCGGGCTCTACGTCCTGGCGGTGGTCGGCGTGCTCACCTCGGTGATCGGCGCCTTCTACTACCTGCGCATCGTGAAGCTGATGTACTTCGACGATCCGATCGAAGCCTTCGACCGCCCGATCGGGCGCGAGATGGCGATCATCCTGGCCGGCTCCAGCCTCGTCATCGTGCTGCTGACCGTGGGCATGGCGCCGCTGCTCGACGGCACGGCGGCGGCAGCGGCCTCTCTGTTCCCCGGATGACTGCAGACGCCGCTCGCGACCGCGTCCCGCGCCTGCCGCCGGCCTACCGCCTGGTGGCGCTGGAGGAGATCGACAGCACCAGCAAGGAGGCCAAGCGCCTCGCCGCGGCCGGGGCCGAGGACGGCACCCTGGTGTGGGCGCGCCGCCAGACTGCCGGCTACGGGCGCCAGGGCAGGGAGTGGACGAGCGAGGAAGGCAACCTCTTCGCCTCCCTCGTCACGCGGCCCGAGTGCAGCCTGGCCGAAGCCGCGCAGCTCAGCTTCATCGCCGCGATTGCCCTGGGCGAGGCGATCGGCACCGTCGGCCCGCCGCTCCTCGAGGTCACCTACAAGTGGCCCAACGACGTTTTGCTGAACGGCCGCAAAGTCGCCGGCATTCTGCTGGAGTCCAAAGCAGATGCGGCGCAGCGCCTGGAGTGGCTGGTGATCGGCGTCGGCGTCAACGTGACCTCCTTTCCGCGCGAAACCCGCGTGCCGGCGAGCAGCCTTCATTTCGAAGGCTGCCCGCCCGACGTCACGGCCGTCGACCTGCTGGAGGCCTTCGGCCGTCACCTGCTGGCGTGGATCAACCTCTGGCTGGACGACGGCTTCGCCCCGGTGCGCGCGGCCTGGCTGCGTCATGCCCAGGGGCACGGCGGCGAGATCGAGGTGCGCCTGCCGCGCGAGACTCTGACGGGCGTCTTCACCGATCTCGATGCCACCGGTACCCTGCTGCTGCAGTTGGCGGACGGCAGCACGCGCCGCGTGGCCGCCGGCGAGGTCTACTTGCCGGGCGAGCGCTGAGAGCGGGCGGGAAGAGGGCGAGAGGGAGAGTAGGGGCATGCTGGTAGCGATCGACTCCGGCAACACCAATGTGGTTTTCGCCATCTTCGACGGCGAGACGTTGCGCGCCAAGTGGCGCGCTTCCAGCGACGCCAAGCGCACCGCCGACGAATACGCCGTCTGGCTGACCCAGCTCATGGCGCTGCAGGGCCTGAAGCCGGCGGACATCACCGGCGCCATCATCGCCAACGTGGTGCCGGCGGCCGCCTACAACCTCGCCACGCTCTGCACCGAGTTCTTCAAGGTCGCGCCGATGGTGATCGGCGACCCCGAGGTCGACATCGGCATCGAGGTGCGCATGGACCACCGCGAGAACGTCGGCGCGGACCGCCTGGTCAACGCGCTCGCCGCGCACCGCGCCCATGGCGGCCCGCTCATCATCATCGACTTCGGCACCGCCACCACCTTCGACATCGTCGGCCCCGACGGCGCCTACGAGGGCGGCGTCATCGCGCCCTCGGCGCAGCATTCCGTCGAGGCGCTCTACCGCGCGGCCGCGCAGCTTCCGCGCGTCAAGATCGAGCGCCCGGAGCACGTGATCGGCAAGGACACCGTGCCGGCCATGAAATCCGGCATCTACTGGGGCTACGTCGGCCTCATCGAAGGCTTGACCGCCCGCATCCGGGCCGAGTACGGGCAAGCCATGCGGGTGATCGCCACCGGCGGCCTCGCCTCGGTCTATGCCGAGGCGGCACCGGTCATCGAGGCGGTCGACCCGGATCTAACTCTGCGGGGTCTGCGTTTGATCCATGCGGCAAACAGCAAGGACTGACTGCATGGGCAAGTCTTACTCCGGCGGCGACCTGGGCGAGCGGGATCTTTTCTTCGTTCCGCTCGGCGGCACCGGCGAAATCGGCATGAACCTCAATCTCTACGGCCACAATGGCGCCTGGCTGATGGTCGATCTCGGCATCATCTTCGGCGATCCGCGCCTGCCGGGGGTCGATGTGGAGATGCCCGACCCGCGCTTCATCGTCGACCGCCGCGACGACCTTGCCGGCCTCGTCCTCACCCACGCCCACGAGGACCATCTCGGCGCGGTGCCCTATCTCTGGGAGCAGCTTGGCTGCCCGATCTACGCGACCAAGTTCACCGCCGCCCTGCTGCGCCGCAAGCTGGCCGAGGTCGGGCTGCTGGATGCCGTCCCGCTCATCGAGGTGCCGCTGTCCGGCAGCTTCTCGGTGGGGCCGTTCGAGATCGAGCTCATCACGCTTACCCACTCGATCCCCGAGCCCAACGCGGTGGTCATCCGCACCGCCGCCGGCACCGTGCTGCATACCGGCGACTGGAAGCTCGACCCTACGCCGCTGGTGGGCGAGGCCTACGACGAGCAGCGCCTGAAGGCGCTCGCCGACGAGAACGTGCTCGCCATGGTCGGCGATTCCACCAACGCCATGGTATGGGGCGACGCCGGCTCCGAGGCCGATGTCCGCGAGCAGCTCCTGAAGGTGGTGCGCGGCCTCCAGAACCGGGTGGCCGTCGCCTGCTTCGCCAGCAACGTGGCGCGCCTGGAGACCGTCATCCAGGTCGCCGAAGCCTGCGGCCGCCGCGTCTGCCTGCTCGGCCGCTCCATGCACCGCATCGTCGAGTGCGCGCGGGAGGCCGGCTACCTGACCGACCATCGCCCCTTCGTCGCGGACGACGAGATCGACTACCTGCCGCGCAACGAGGTGCTGCTGCTGTGCACCGGCAGCCAGGGCGAGCCGCGCGCCGCGCTGTGGCGCGTCGCGCGCGGCGACTGGCCCAATGTGGCGCTGGAGCGCGGCGATGCGGCGGTGTTCTCCTCACGCATCATTCCCGGCAACGAGACCGCCATCTTCGAGCTGCAGAACGCGCTTGCCGAGGCGGGCATCGAGGTGATCACCGACCACGACCACGACATCCACGTCTCCGGCCACCCCGGCCGCGGCGAGCTGGTGCAGATGTACCAGTGGGTGCGCCCGCGTGTCGCCATCCCGGTGCACGGCGAGGCGCGTCACCTGGCCGCCCACGCGGAGATCGCCAAGCAATGCCAGGTGCCGCAGCAGATCGTCGGCCGCAACGGCGCCGTCATCCGCCTGGCGCCGGGCGAGGCCGCCATCGTGGACGAGGTGCCGAGCGGCCGGCTGGTCTATGACGGCCGCCGCCTGCTGTCGCGCGACAGCCCGGTGCTGAAAGGCCGCCAGAAGCTGATGTACAATGGCGCCGTCGCCGTCACCCTGGTGCTCGACGAGCGTGGCGCCCTCGACGGCGAGCCGGAGATCTCCACCGTCGGCCTCTACGAGCCCCGCGAGGAGAACGAAGACATCGCCGAGCTGGAAGTGGCGATCGAGGATGCGGTCAACCGCCTGGGGCGGCGCGAGCGCAAGGACGACGCCGCGGTGGAGGAGGTCGCCGCCCAGGCGGTGCGCCGCACCGTGAACCGCCTGCTCGGCAAGAAGCCGATGACCATGGTCCACGTCATCCGGTTGGAGTAGATTTCGGAGCGAATGACTGACCTCGTGCGTCGAGATGCTCGCCCAGGAAACAAGGTGGGGCGCTCGCTCCTCGGCATGAGGTCAGTTCTGTCTACATCAGAGGGATGGTGCGATGATCGGCAGGCTGAACCACGTGGCCATTGCGGTGCCCGACCTGGCGGCGGCGGCCGGCATCTATCGTGGCCTGCTCGGCGCCGAGGTCTCCGCGCCGGTGCCGCAGCCGGCGCACGGCGTCACCGTCGTCTTCGTGACGCTCCCAAACACCAAGATCGAGCTGCTGCAGCCGCTCGGCGACAGCTCCCCCATCGCCGCCTTCCTGGAGCGCAATCCCGCCGGCGGCATCCATCACCTCTGCTACGAGGTCGACGACATCCTGGCCGCCCGCGATCGTCTCAAGGGCGAGGGCGCGCGGGTGCTGGGGGATGGCGAGCCCAAGATCGGCGCCCATGACAAGCCGGTACTGTTCCTGCACCCCAAGGACTTCTGCGGCACCCTCATCGAGATCGAGCAGGCCTGATGAACTGGTTCACCGGCGTTCTCGTCTACTGCATGGTCTGGGTGGTGGTGCTGCTCACCGTGCTGCCCTGGGGCGTGCGCGCGCCGGACGCGCCGACGGCGGGCCACGAGCCGGGCGCGCCGGAGCAGCCCATGCTGCTCAAGAAGTTTCTTATCACCACGCTGATCGCCGCGTTGATCTGGGGCATCATCTACGTGGTGATCGATCAGAACTGGATCTCGTTCCGGGCCAACGTCGATCCCTTCGTGAAACCCGGTTCCTGACCCTTCGCCCGAGCCCCCTCGATGAGCACCTACTGCGACACCGCCCCCGGCAACCCGATCCACGCTCCCTACCATGACCGCGAGTACGGCTTCCCGGTGACCGACGAGGCGGTGCTCTTCGAGCGCCTGGTGCTGGAGATCAACCAGGCGGGGCTCTCCTGGGAGCTCATGCTGAAGAAGCGCGAAGGCTTCCGCGCCGCCTACGACGGCTTCGTGGTCGACAAGGTGGCCCGCTACGGCGTCCGCCAGCGCGCGCGGCTGCTGGCGGACGCCGGCATCATCCGCAACCGCCTGAAGGTCGACTCCGCCATCGAGAATGCAAAGCGCATCGTCGCCCTGCGCCGCGACTACGGCTCCTTCGGCGGCTGGATCGACGCGCACCATCCGCTCGGCAAGGACGAGTGGGTGAAGCTGTTCCGCAAGACCTTCAAGTTCATGGGCGGCGAGATCGTCGGCGAATTCCTCATGAGCACCGGCTACCTGCCTGGCGCCCACCACGAGGCCTGCCCGGTCCATCGGGAGATCGTGAAGCTGTCGCCACCGTGGATGCGGGGGTAGGGCAGGCTTTTGCAGTATTCGCACCGTCCTCCACCGCAACCCCACCCGTCATCCTCGTGCTTGTCTCGAGGATCCATTCTGCCGCGGCACCGGCAACGACAGTCTTATTGGTGGAAAGATGAGGGGACGCCTTTTGGGGTGAGGGGCGGCCGCAGCCAAAAAAATAAGGCAAGCCGAAGCTTGCCCTTTGCCAGTTCCCTGTTCAGCTTTGGCCTGGTTTCCAGGCTCGCTTGCTCTTGAGACGGTCGAAACCGTCGTGAGGCGTGTCCACCCTAAACCTGGGCCGCGCTGCGCTCTATCGGCGCAGTTCTCAGTAATCAAAGTAGTATCCCAATGAACGTCCAACGTCACCTGTTTTCTAACAAAATTCCATAAATACACCATGCTGCATTGCAACAATTACGCATATGTCCTACCATCAGTAGAACCCGATCATCGCGACGCAAGCTGGGCGTGACTCTTGGCGCTTATGGCTTTGTAAACCGTGGCGCCCTAGGCTGGCGCCATGCTGCGCCCAACTCTGACCGCCCTCCTGGCCGCCCTCTGCCTGGCTCTGGCGCCAAGGCCTGCGGCTGCGGCGGGAGGCTATCTCACCCTCAGCGCCGAGGACTGCACGCGGTTGGCCCGCCACTACCCGGCGGACGATGTCACCTACCGGCCGGGCCGCGACGTGCGCGGCAAGGCCGTGGCCCCGGCCGATCTCGATCCGGGCGCGGGGCTCATCCTGCCGGATGCCGTCGTCATCCCCATCGAGATCGACCTCTTCGAGCGCTACGGCATTCCCGCCAACAGGGCCAACTTCAAGGCCGACGCCTTCATTGGCGAGGTGGTGGTCGACGTCGCCAGCGGCCGGGCCATCTTCAACGGGCAGCCGCTGCAGAGCGAGGCGGCGGCCGAACTCGCCGCCCGCTGCCAGCGCGTCCTGCGCGACCGGCCGGCGCAGTAACCCAGAAGTTCTCGACGGGGCTTCTGGACGGGGAGCCCTGGACGGGGCTGGGCCGCTCCCCTATACAGCATCGCGCCGACGTGACCGCTGCGGCCTTGCGAAGCGGCGGATTCCCGGTCATTTTCGCGACCGGGAACCGTTTCGGCCACCGCCAGTTCTTTAACGTCGCGAGCATCCTATGCGCCTTTCGCAGTATTTCATGCCGACCCTGAAGGAAACCCCGAAGGAGGCGGAGATCGTCTCCCACCGGCTCATGCTGCGCGCCGGCATGGTCCGCCAGGCAAGCGCCGGCATCTACTCCTGGCTGCCGCTCGGCTTTCGGGTGCTGAAGAAGATCGAGCAGATCGTGCGTGAGGAGCAGGACGCCGCCGGCTACCAGGAGGTCCTCATGCCGACCATCCAGTCGGCCGACCTGTGGAAGCAGTCCGGGCGCTACGACGACTACGGCAAGGAGATGCTGCGCATCAAGGACCGCCACGAGCGCGACATGCTCTATGGCCCGACCAACGAGGAGCTGATCACCGACATCTTCCGCAACGGCGCCAAGAGCTACCGCGACCTGCCGAAGGGGCTCTACCACATCCAGTGGAAGTTCCGCGACGAGGTGCGCCCGCGCTTCGGCGTCATGCGGGGCCGCGAGTTCCTGATGAAGGACGCCTATTCCTTCGACATCGACTACGAGGCGGCGCGCTTCGCCTACCAGAAACAGTTCGTCGCCTACCTGCGCACCTTCGCGCGGCTTGGCCTGAAGGCGATCCCCATGGAGGCCGACACCGGCCCGATCGGCGGCAACCTCAGCCACGAGTTCATCGTGCTGGCGGAGACCGGCGAGTCCGCCGTGTTCTGCGACCGCGACTTCCTCGACTACGACGTCCTGGGCTCCGACATCGACTATTCGGACCGAAGCAGCGTGGAGAAGGTCGTCGACTATTTCACCAGCCTCTACGCGCGCACCGACGAGAAGCACGACCAGGCCGCCTTCGAGAAGGGGGTGCCGGCCGAGCGCCGCTACACCGGCCGCGGCATCGAGGTCGGCCATATCTTCTTCTTCGGCACCAAGTATTCGGAGCCGCTGGGCGCCTTCGTCACCACGCCGGACGACGGTTCCGTGCCGGTGCAGATGGGCTCCTACGGCATCGGCGTGTCGCGCCTGGCCGGCGGCATCATCGAGGCCTGCCACGACGCCGCCGGCATCGTGTGGCCGGAGGCGGTGGCGCCCTTCAAGGTCGGGCTGATCAACCTGCGCGCCGCCGACGCCGACTGCACGGCGGCCTGCGACCGGCTCTACGGCCAGCTCCAGTCCGCCGGCGTCGAGGTGCTCTACGACGACCGCGACGAGTCGGCCGGCGCCAAGTTCGCCAACATGGATCTGATCGGCCTGCCCTGGCAGCTCGTGGTCGGTCCGCGCGGCCTCAAGAGCGGCACCGTGGAGTTGAAGCGCCGCGGCGGGGAGGGCGACCGCGAGGAGCTTTCCGCCGAGGCCGCCCTCGCCAAGCTGGCTGGCTAGGCCGTCGGAATGTTCATTTCCGGATTCGAGCGCCTCGTCGCCCTGCGCTATCTCCGCCCGCGCCGGCAGGAGGGCTTCGTCTCCATCATCGCCACCCTCTCGATGCTCGGCATCGCCATCGGCGTCGCCGCCCTCATCATCGTCATGGCGGTAATGAACGGCTTCCGGCAGGAGCTGCTGGCGCAGATCCTCGGTGTGAACGGCCATCTCACGGTGTTCTCCGACCAGCCGCGGATCGACAGCTACGACGACCTCGCCCAGCGCATCGGCGCCGTCGACGGCGTCGTCATGGTGACCCCGCAGATCCAGGAGCAGGTGGTGGTCACGATGGGCGACTCCGCCACCGGCGCGCTGGTGCGCGGCATGAAGCTGGAGGACATCCGGGCGCGCCCGCTGCTCGCCAACAACATCGTCGCCGGCAGCCTCGACGACTACGGCACCGAGGACGGCATCCTTCTGGGCGCCCGCCTGGCGCGGCAGTTCGGCGTGACCGCCGGAGACAGGATCACGCTGCTGTCGCCGTCCGGCACCACCACGGTGATGGGCACCGTGCCGCGCATGAAGACCTACCGCATCGCCGGCCTTTTCGAGGTCGGCATGGCGGTCTACGACGAGGGCTTCATCTACGTGCCGCTGCAGGCGGCCCAGCTCTTCTTCCGGCTGCCCGGGTCGGTCAACGCCGTGGAGGTCTACGCGCAGAGCCCTGACGATGCCTTCGACGTCGGCCGGCGCATCCAGCAGGCGCTGGGGCCGGGCTACCGCATCGTCGACTGGCAGCGCTCCAACGCCAGCTTCTTCGGCGCCATCCAGACCGAGCGCAACGTGATGTTCATCATCCTGTCGCTGATCATCCTGGTGGCCTCCTTCAACGTGCTGTCGGGCCAGGTGATGCTGGTGAAGAACAAGGGCAGGGACATCGCCATCCTGCGCACCATGGGCGCCACCCGCGGCATGATTCTGCGCATCTTCTTTGCCACCGGCGCGGCCATCGGCGTGGTCGGCACGGCGCTCGGCTTCGTCATCGGACTCAGCTTCGCCGCGAACATCGAGGCGATCCGCCAGTGGCTGCAGGGACTGCTGGAGATGGAACTGTTTCCAGCGGAGATCTACTTTCTCTCGCGCATGCCGGCCGAGGTCGACTCGCTCGAGGTCACCCTCGTCGTGGTGATCGCCCTGGCGCTGTCCTTCCTGGCGCCGCTCTATCCCGCCTGGCGGGCCGCGCGGCTCGATCCGGTCGAGGCGCTCCGCTATGAGTAAGGGGGCTATGAGTGACCTCAGCAAGGTCGGCAGCCGCAACGGCCACGGCCTGGAGCTGCGCGGCGTGCGCCGCGTCTTCCGCCAGGCGCGCAGCAGCCTCGAGGTGCTGCAGGATGCTTCCTTCAAGGTCGCCGGCGGCGAGATCGTTGCACTGGTCGGGCCCTCGGGCGCCGGCAAGTCCACCCTGCTGCACATCGCGGGCCTGCTGGAGCGGCCGGATGGCGGTGAGGTGCTGATCGATGGCCAGGCCTGCCTCGGCCTCTCCGACGCCCAACGCACCGCGCTGCGGCGCCGCGCCATCGGCTTCGTCTACCAGTACCACCACCTGCTGCCGGAGTTCTCAGCGCTCGAGAACGTGGCGCTGCCGCAGATGATCGCCGGCGTGGCGAAGTCCAAGGCGAGGTCGAAGGCGGCAGCGCTGCTCGCCTCGGTCGGCCTCGCGGAGCGCGCGTCCCACCGCCCGGGACGCCTTTCCGGCGGCGAGCAGCAGCGCGCCGCCATCGCCCGAGGTCTGGCCAACGATCCCTCGATCCTCCTGGCCGACGAGCCGACCGGCAACCTCGACCCCGACACCGCCGACGGCGTCTTCGCGGGGCTGCTCCATCTGGTGCGCGACGGCGGCCTCGCCGCGGTCATCGCCACCCACAATCTCGACCTCGCCCAGCGCATGGACCGCATCCTGCGCCTCGAGCACGGCCGCATCGTCGAGGGGTGAGGCGCGCGCGGTCTGGAGCGACCGTCACCCCTGGTCTTCTTCGCCCGGCAACAGAGCCTCGATGATGCGGCAGTCGGCGATCACGCCGCCGCCTTCGCTCTGCAGGGCGTCTGGGTGGTGCTCCGCCAGGCATCGGGAGAACTGCGACACGCCCGCGCGGCGGCAAGCGCGGCCGAATAGCGGCTCTACCCGACGGCGTCGTTCGGCCCGACCGTCGACTGATCGCCTTCATGGGGCCGAGAGGTGACGACGAGCTCGGGTGGGAACCACAGCGTCACCACCGTTCCCACCCCGACTTTGCTCTTGAGCTCGAACTCCGCGCCGAGCGCTTCCACCAGGCGCTTGGTCAAGGGAAGGCCGAGGCCGGTGCCCTTGTTCTTTCTCGTATTCCTCAGGCCAACCTGGCCGTAAGGGGCGAGGGCGACGGGAATATCCTCCGGGGCGATGCCGACGCCGGTGTCGCTGATGACGAGGAGAGCGGCGCCCTTGACCGCATCGTACCGCCCCTGGACCGTCACCGACCCGCCGGAAGGGGTGAACTTCAGCGCGTTGGTGACAATATTGACCAGCACCTGCTCAAGGCGCCGTTGATCGGTGCGCAGAGGCGGAAAATCATCTGAAATATCGACCCGCACTTCGATCCCGGCTTCCTTCGCTAAACCGGCCAGCATTCTGACGGTCGCCGTCACCGCCTCGCGCGCGTCGACTTCTTCGAGGGAAGCATCCAGCTTGCCGGCTTCCACCTTGGAGAGATCAAGCAGATCGTTGACGATGCGCAGCAGGTAGGAGCCGGAGTCATGAACGACGGTCGCGTAGTCCTTGTACCTGCGATTGCCCAGGGGCCCGAAATGCTCGTCGCGCAGCAACTCCGAGAAGCCGAGGATAGCGTTCAGGGGCGTGCGGAGCTCATGGCTCATCTCTGCGAAGAAGGCGGACTTGGCCCGGCTGGTCGTCTCGGACTTCTCGAGGCGCCGGGCCAACTCTTTTTCGGCTTGCTTCAGGAGGTCGATGGCATCGTGCAGCTTCGCCGTCCGCTCCTCAACCTGCGCTTCCACATGGGATCGCGAAGCGCGCTGTGCCTCATACATCAGCCGCAACCGGACCAGATTGCGCAGGCGGCCGGCTAGCTCGGCACCGTCGAAGGGCTTTTTGACGAAGTCCTGGGCACCGGCCTCGAGCGCTCGGAGGCAAAGGTCACGCTCGGCCGACCCGGTCGTGACCATGACGGGCAGAAACGACTCCCGGCGTGTTTCTTGGAGCCTTGCCAGAACCTGGAAGCCGTCGAGAAAAGGCATTTTGACGTCGAGCACGATGACAGCGGGGCGGAACGTCGCAACCTGCGTCGTCACCAGATGGGGATCCGTGATGCCCTTGACATGCACGAAGCCTTCCTTGCGCAGGATCCGCTCGAGGAGGGCTATATCGGCAGTCTCATCATCGACGATCAGGATGCGGGCCTGCTGCCACGTCATAGGAGAGTCGGCAGCCTCGCGCACGGTATTCGGCGGATTTTGGGTAGTGTCCATGTCCTTCAGTACCGGCTGCCGGTCGGCAGCCATTTCTGCGCCGCGGTTGCCCTCCGCGCTCGGTTACGGCACAGCCGCCTACCCCCGACCGGCACCACACCTGTCGATTGTATCGGCCATTTATGAACAGGACCTTTCGGAGGCGATCGCCCAGCCAGAGCGCCAACCTTTACCGTCACCCTCGGCGTTGAGCCTACGACATTCACACATCGCGTGCCGGAAGGGCTCGCCCTTGCCAAATCCAAGGCTGTCGTCCCGGGACTTGTTCCCGGGACCCAATGCCCTGACCGTTCAAACGGTCGTGGGAGTCCTTGCGGCTGGCTGGGATATAAACGCTGTAGGGCATCGCCTTGCGCCAGCGCCAATAGGTCCCGGGAACAAGTCCCGGGACGACAGTGGTGTGTATTCCCTATAGCCGTTGCGCGCCGTACCGAGAGATGTGTGAATCCAGTAGGCCCCGAGCCGATCGTCGGCGACTTACCCCCAGGAAACGGCAGCTATGCACAGGTCTTCGGCCGTGACTCGACTCGCCCCCCAGGGGCAGACTTGAGCCATGCCACACGCTGATTTCGTCCACCTGCGGGTTCACTCGGCCTATTCGCTCTCGGAAGGGGCGATCCCGGTGAAAACCCTGGTGAAGCTCTGCAAGCAGCAGGGCATGCCGGCGGTCGCCGTCACCGACACCGGCAACCTCTTCGGCGCCCTGGAGTTCGCCCAGACCGCCCAGAAGGAAGGCGTGCAGCCCATCGTCGGCTGCCAGCTCCAGGTAACGCGCGAGCTGCCCACCCGAGAGTCCGGCGAGCCGCGCAACGGCACCGCGCCGGCGCCCGACCAACTCGTCCTCCTGGTGCAGAACGAGACCGGCTATCGCAACCTCATGCGCCTCGTCTCGTGCGCCTTCCTGGAAAGCGAGCCCAGCGAGGCGGCGCAGGTCAGCCTCGCGGTGGTGGAGGAGCACGCCGCCGGGCTGCTGGCGCTCACCGGCGGGACCGGCGGCGCTGTCGGGCGCCTGCTCGCCGCCGAGCAGAAGGACGCCGCGGCGGCCATGCTGGCGCGCCTGGCGGCCATCTTCCCGGGGCGGCTCTACGTCGAGCTGCAGCGCCATGGGCTGCCGGTGGAGGCGGCCATCGAGCCGCTGCTCATCGACCTTGCCTACGACCTCGACCTGCCGCTGGTTGCCACCAACGAGGCCTTCTTTCCGACGGCGGCCGACTACGAGGCACACGATGCGCTGCTCTGCATCGCCGAGGGCGCCTACATCGGCCAGGACGATCGCCGCCGCCTGACACCCGATCACGCCTTCAAGAGCGCGGCCGAGATGCGCCAGCTCTTCGCCGACCTGCCGGAGGCGGTCGACAACACCCTGGCCGTCGCGCGGCGCTGCGCCTGGTTCCCCGAGTTCGTCAGCCCCATCCTGCCGCCCTTCGCCACCGCAGGCGGGCGCAGCGAGAAAGAGGAGCTGCGCGCGCAGTCCGACGCCGGCCTCCAGGCGCGCCTGGAGAAGCAGGTCTTCACGCCGACGATGGACGCCGCGGCGCGCGAGAAGGCGGTGCAGCCCTATCGCGAGCGCCTGGAGTTCGAGCTCGGCGTCATCCAGGAGATGGGCTTCGCCGGCTACTTCCTCATCGTCGCCGACTTCATCAAGTGGGCGAAGGGGCAGGACATCCCGGTCGGGCCGGGGCGCGGCTCGGGCGCCGGCTCGGTGGTCGCCTGGGCGCTCACCATCACCGATCTCGATCCGCTGCGCTTCGCCCTGCTGTTCGAGCGCTTCCTCAATCCCGAGCGCGTGTCGATGCCGGACTTCGACATCGACTTCTGCCAGGATCGCCGCGACGAGGTGATCCGCTACGTGCAGAACAAGTACGGCCACGACCGCGTCGCCCAGATCATCACCTTCGGCAAGCTGCAGGCGCGCGCCGCGCTGCGCGACGTCGGCCGCGTGCTGCAGATGCCCTATCCGCAGGTCGACCGCCTCTGCAAGCTGGTGCCCAACAACCCGGCCAACCCGGTCAGCCTGCAGCAGGCCATCGACGGCGAGCCGCAGCTCCAGGAGGCGCGCCTGGAGGACGAGTCGGTCGACCGCCTGCTCACCGTCGCGCTGCGCCTGGAAGGGCTCTACCGCCACGCCTCGACGCATGCCGCCGGCGTGGTGATCGGCGACCGGCCGCTCGACGAGTTGGTGCCGCTCTACCGCGACCCGCGCTCCGACATGCCGGTGACGCAGTTCAACATGAAGTTCGTCGAGCAGGCCGGCCTGGTGAAGTTCGACTTCCTCGGCCTCAAGACGCTGACGGTGCTGCAGCGCGCCTGCGCGCTGCTGGCCCGCCGCGGCGTCGACATCGACCTCACGCTCATCCCCCTCGACGACGAGAAGTCTTTCGAGATGATGAGCCGGGGCGAGACGACCGGCGTGTTCCAGTTTGAATCCTCGGGCATGCGCAGCCTGCTGCGCGAGGCCCGTGTCGACACCTTCGAGGACATCATCGCCCTGGTCGCGCTCTATCGTCCGGGCCCGATGGAGAACATCCCCAAGTACGTCGCCTGCAAGTTCGGCCGCGAGAAGCCGGAAGTGCTGCACGAGAGCATCGAGCCGGTGGTGAAGGACACCTACGGGGTCATCATCTACCAGGAGCAGGTGATGCAGATCGCGCAGGTCTTCGCGGGCTACACGCTGGGCCAGGCCGACCTGCTGCGCCGCGCCATGGGCAAGAAGATCAAGTCGGAGATGAACGCCCAGCGCGACATCTTCGTGAAGGGCGCCATGGCCAAGGGCGTCACCAAGGAGCGGGCGTCCTACGTCTTCGACCTGGTCGACAAGTTCGCCGGCTACGGCTTCAACAAAGCGCATTCCGCCGGCTATGCCCTGGTCGCCTACCAGACCGCCTACCTGAAGGCCAACTATCCGGTCGAGTTCTTCGCCGCGTCGATGACCTACGACATGGGCAACACCGACAAGCTGAACGTGTTCCGCCAGGAGCTGCAGCGCCTCGGCATTGCGCTGCTGCCGCCGGACATCAACCGCTCCGAGCCGGACTTCGGCGTCGAGGCGCTGGATGACGGCAAGCCGGCCATCCGCTACGCCCTGGCGGCGCTGAAGAACGTCGGTGCCAACGCCATGGCGGCGGTGGTCGCGGAGCGCAGCGCCAAGGGGCGCTTCCGCAGCCTCGCCGACTTTGCGCAGCGCCTCGATGCCAGGCTGATCAACAAGCGCCAGGTCGAGAACCTCGCCTGCGCCGGCGCCTTCGACGGCCTGAGCCCCAACCGCGCGCAGGCCTACCACGCGGCCGAGATCATCGTGCGCCACGCCAGCGCCGCCGCCAGCGAGCGCGACAGCGCCCAGGTGAGCCTGTTCGGCGGGGCAGAAGACAGCACCCCCGTGCCGCTGCCGCTGCCGCCGGTCGAGGACTGGCCGGGGATGGAGCGCCTGAACCACGAGTTCGCCGCGATCGGCTTTTACCTCTCGGCCCACCCGCTGGACACCTACGGCCCCACGCTGGAGAAGGTGAAGGCGACGACCTACGCCGAGCTGCGCGAGAGCGGCAGCGGGCACTTCACCCTGGCCGGCATCGTCCTCAGCAAGCGCGAGATCAACAACCGCAAGGGCCACCGCATGGCCTTCGTGCAGTTCTCCGATGCCACCGGCGTCTACGAGGTGACACTGTTCTCGGAGACCCTGGCCCAATGCCGCGAGCTGCTGGACAGCGGCCAGACCCTGCTGCTGAAGGTATCGTCCGAGCACCGCGAGGGCGACGAGCCGCGCCTCACCGCGCAGTCGCTGGAGCCGCTCGACAACGCCGCCGCGCGCGCCTCCAAGGGCCTCGACATCCACCTCTCGACGCCCGCTCCGCTGGAGAGCCTGAAGAGCCTGCTGGCGCGCGAGGGCAGGGGGCGCGACCCGATCCGCCTCTTCGTCGCCCTCGACGACGGCCAGGAGGTGGAGTTCGACCTCGGCGCCCGCTACCGCCTGTCGCCGGAGATCCGCCGCGCCCTCAAGGCGGTGCCCGGCGTCGTCATGCAGGACCGTTGAGCGGGTGCCACAAAACAATTGTCGTCCCGGCATTCATTGCCGGGACTCATTGCCCTCACCGCGCGACAAGACGCTGATCACGGGTTTCCAAAGCTTGCGGCCGGTGGGGGCTGCAAACCCCCAGCAGGATCGCCACGCGCCAACGCCGTCGTCCCGGGGCCAGGCCCCGGGACGACGGCGGCGTGTGTGGCGATATTGGAGCCGGGCTCCACGTCTGCGAACCGCGGCAGCCCATGCAGGACCGCTGGGCGTTCCTGTGGCCTGTTTGAGAGGTGATAGGTTACACTTCTCAGGTGATACAAAGCTTTCGCCACAAAGGTCTCAAACTCCTGCGCGAGAAGGGGAGCGGACAGAGCGATGCCCATGAAGAATCCGCCGCATCCGGGCCTGTCGGTGAGACAGGATTGCCTTGAGCCCTTGGGGCTGAGCGTCACCGAGGCGGCGAGGCAGCTTGGCGTCAGCCGCAAGCAGCTTTCCGACCTCGTGAACGGCCATGCGGGGATTTCTCCGGAGATGGCCATTCGGCTGGACAAGGCATTCGGCGGTGGGGCCGACACCTGGCTCCGTCTCCAGGCAGCCTATGACCTTTCCCAAGCCATGAAGCGGGCGAGCAAGATCAAGGTCCGCCGGCTGCATCCGGCGGCCTGACAGCCCTTTTCCCTTGCGTTTTCAGGGCCCGGCGGGTATCACCCGCGCGATTTGAACCTCACACGCGGGCATTGCGGCCTCTCGGGGAGACATCCCGACGGTCGCTCCGGTGTCTGAAATCCAAAGAATCATAGCCCCTTGGGGCTCGATCTTGGGATCGGATGACAGGCCCGCGGTGGACCAACCGGAGAAAGTCTCATGGCGCTTCCGAGCCCCTCGTTGCGTCAGCTCCTCGAAGCTGGCGTCCACTTTGGACATACCACCCGCCGCTGGAACCCGCGCATGGCCCCGTTCATTTTCGGGACCCGCAACGGCGTGCACATCATCGACCTCGAGCAGACCCTGCCGCTGCTGAACCAGGCCCTGCTGACCGTGCGCAACGTCGTCGCCGGCGGCGGCCGCGTGCTCTTCGTCGGCACCAAGCGCCAAGCCAGCGACAAGGTGGCCGAGGCCGCCAAGCGCTGCGGCCAGTACTATGTGAATCACCGCTGGCTGGGCGGCATGCTGACGAACTGGAAGACCATCTCCAATTCGATCAAGCGCCTGCGCGCGGTCGAGGAGCAGCTCTCCGAGGGTGGCCAGGTCGGCCTCACCAAGAAGGAGCTGCTGAACCTCACCCGCGAGCGCGACAAGCTGGAGCGCGCGCTGGGCGGCATCAAGGAGATGGGCGGCCTGCCGGACGTGCTCTTCGTGATCGACACCAACAAGGAGCACATTGCCGTCGACGAGGCGCGCAACCTGAACATCCCGGTGATCGGCGTGCTCGACTCCAACTCCGACCCCGACGGCGTGACTTATCCGGTGCCGGGCAACGATGACGCGCTGCGCGCCATCGCGCTCTATTGCGATCTCGTCGCCGATGCCGTGCTCGACGGCATCCAGGCCGAGATGGCAGCCAGCGGCGCCGACATCGGCGCGGCGGAGGACGTGCCGGTCGAGACCCTGCCGGCAGCGGACGAGGGCGGCCCGGCCGGGGAGACCACCGGCGAGGCGGCGGAAGTGCCGACCGAACCGCTGCCG